>JBDTTL010000100.1:0-13643 GCA_039930665.1 Acidobacteriota bacterium | reverse complement strand
ATGGTTCTTTTCGGGTGAATTGTATCATGCGCATAGCGGGAGAAGGTCTGTGGGGGTTAAACCTGTCGCGGGAAGCGGGAAGGTCCAGATTGAGCAAAGTAGAATACTCCTGGTCGGTCGGCAATCCAGATGATGTATACGAACGGCCCTTCGCAACAGACCGCGACCAAAGACTCGGCCGCATCAGACTCCTGTCGCGTTAAACTCCTGTCGCGTTAAACTCCTCATGTACCGAATCATCCCAATGAGGAGGGCTTCAAACTCCATGTCCGCGTCCGATCGCTCCTACTTACACTTCCTTCGTCAAGCAATTTTTTCAGCAGTCATACTGGGCGTCTTTTCCCTGGCAGTCCCGGCCGCGCTTATGGCTCAGTCCGTGCCGCCAGCGCTGGAGTCGCCCGCCGCGCGCCCCCCCAGGTGGGCTCAAACGGCGAGAAGCTCGTTGGTATGCCCAAGTTTCACCACCCCGCCCCATATGACATTGACGAGCACACTGGATACAAGCAGATCTTCGACGGCAAGAGTTTCAATGGTTGGGACGCCGACCCCAACATCTGGCGCGTCGAAGACGGCGTCATGGTGGGCGAAACATTAGCGGGCCACCCGAAGGGCAACAATTACATCGTCTATCGCGGCGACAAAACGCGTGACTTCGACCTGAAGCTCCAGATGAAGATCGAAAAAGGCGGGGGTGGCGGCATTCAATACCGCAGCGTCACCGGCGTACCGTGGACACGACCGCAGCCAGCCGGCCTGCCGCCCTACGACGTCAAATTTATGATGACCGGCCCGCAGGCGGACTTCTGGTTCCCGGTTAGTGCACAGTCCGCATCGTACACCGGCCAGTGGTACTCCGAAAACACGATGCAGGGCATCCTCGCGTATCGCGGCCAGGTGACGCAGGCGCTGCCCGGCCAGCCGAACCGCCTGGTTGCCACTATCGGCGACAGGCAGGCACTCGGCGGCTATGTGAAGGTCAACGAATGGAACGACTATGAGATCATCGCGCGCGGCGGGGTGATGATTCACATTATGAATGGCCAGTTGATGGCGGTCTTCGTCGATGACAATGAAGATTCCGTCAATAACCAGCAGGGACTCATCGGCTTCGAGATCGAAAGCCAACCCTGCAAAATTTCTGTGCGCGACATCTGGCTGCGGAGGTTCGATTAGTGGTTTCCGGGTTCGCGCGGGACCAAGGCGCGCGGGCGGAAATGGGGCGCATTCTAGAAAACTGCTACCCTAGAAGATCGAACCCAAAAATAGATCCGAGGTGAGTTCCGTTGGCTGAAGTTCACTTACAAGATGGCGAAAGCCTGGAGAGCGCGCTCAAGCGCTTCAAGCGCAAGGTGATGAATGAAGAGATCATCAAAGACATCAAACGGCACGCCTTCTATCTGAAGCCTGGCCAGAAGAAGCGCGTCAAGGCCGTGGAGGCCCGAAAGCGCGCCCGCAAAAAGGGCCGCCGCGACAGCGACTCGGACCAGCACCGGTCCTAGCGGCCGGTCCGGGTTGCCTCGGCCTTGTGGAAAATCGGGTCGAGGCCGTTGGTTCGTTGGAAACGCAGTTTAACACCGAGAGCGGAGCTGCGCCTGGCCCTAAAAGGTTCGGACGCTCCGCTCACGGGATAAAGCTGGACTCAGTGCGCATCAGCCAGCGGAATCCAACACCAACAATCTGCTCCCTCGAATGGCCCGGTATAGAATGGGGCCTGTGGAGCGCGATGAAATCCTTCGGTTGCTTCGCGAAAGGATTGTCGCCTTCGCGGCATCTCGTATGGGGAGAGATGTTGCCGAGGACCTTGCTCAGGAAACACTGGTCGTGCTCGAAGAGAAGTACCCGAAGGTCGGGCGCGTGGAGGAGTTGTTGCCGCTCGCCTTGCAGATCACCCGCTTCAAAATGGGCGCTCTGCGGCGCAAGACGGCGCGGCGCGGCGAGTACACTTCCATTTCGGTTGAAGACACGCCCCTCGCGGACGGCGCGGCCGATCCGGAGCAGGAGTGCGAGCGCAACCAACTCCGCGAGCGCCTGACCAAGGCCATCGGCGAAATGGAAGATCGTTGCCGCGAGATGTTCCGAATGAAACTGGAAGGTAAAACATTCGATGAGATTCGCACGGCGCTGGGAGCCCATTCCATTAACACCGTCTATACCTGGGATTTTCGTTGCCGGCAGAAATTACTGGAGAAGCTAGGCGGAAGTTGGGACGGACGCAGCCGGGATGCGGACAGCCGGCCAAGCGGAGACAGGGAAGGACTCGTCGAATGACGCCGGACGAGATCCGCAAACTCCTGGGCGGCTATGCTATCGGCACGCTCACCGACGAGGAACGCAATCTCCTGTTTTCAGCCGCGCTGGAGGATCAGGAATTATTCGATTTGATGGCGGACGAAGAGGTCTTGCGTGAGCTGCTGGCTGAACCGGCGACTCGGCAGGCCTTGGTCGCGGCATTACAGCGGCAGACGCCGCTCGGCGCACCATCGCCCGGGAATCAGCGCGGGCCGCAGGAGTCCGCCGAAACTTTTTGGGCGCGGATGTGGCAATACTTGACGCCTCGCCGGCTCGCATTCGCCGGAGGTCTGGCGGTGCTGTTGCTGACGGCCGGCGGCATTCAGTACTGGAGATCGCATGCTCCAGGGCCGGAACCCGTTACGGTGGCTGTGTTGCGAACTCCAGGGCCCAATGCATCGAGCGCGCGTGAGGCCGAAAGTTCTGTTGCTCCGCCCGCCCGCGCCAACGAACCTGTCGCAAAACGCATTCCGCGAAGTGCCGCGGTCCCCAGCTTAGACTCGCGACAGGAAAGCGACCGGGGCCTGGCGGACGGAAATCGGCCGCAAGCCAGGAGTATGGAGCAGGGCCAAGCCAATCAGCGTATCGACGAAACTCGTGCCGCGGCGCCTTTGACCGCGGGACGCAAGGCCGAGGAATCCGGGAAACAAGCGGAGCAGCGAACCGCGAATTCAGATGCGGCTCGTGAACAACTAAATCAAGCAGTGCGCGACCGGATCGCGCAAGCACAACCCGCGGATTCGGTCGCCTCGGAATCGGCGGCGGCAGGTCCGGCTGAAACTAAGACAACTCGCAGCGCGCCTGAGGGAAAGCCGCAGGCCGCTCCGCTGACTCCCGCACAGATCGTCGCGGGCGGATTGCGTCCTGCAGCTCCTCCATCCGCGGCCGCAGCCGGAGCCCTGTTTGCCAACAAATCCCGCCAGCTCGAGGCGAAAGTGACCGACCTCAACGGGACCATCGTCAGTATCAACATTGGCTCGAACAGTGGCCTGAAGGCCGGCGATGTTATCGAAATTCTGCGTGAACGCCGGGTCATTGCCACCTCTCGCCTGAGCCAGGTCGGCGCGACCTTCGCAGTCGGCCCCCTTCAGCCAGTCGCAGGCGCCGATTCCGTTCGATCGGGCGACCCCGTACGCCGCGTCGTGCCTTCTCTGCCCCAACGCTAGCCACTCGCAAGACATTCGCAGCGGTCCTCGAAAAAGATTGTTCTCGCCTCGTGAAAGGATTCTCTCCCTCACAGCATTTCCTCTGCGTAGTCGGAATGTTTCTTAAGGAGAGCGACACGATGCGCATGGAAATCCCCTCGTTTTTGATCACGGCCGCGGTTCTAGCCGGAATAGTCACCTTGTATTCACCGGCGCCAGCCGCAGGCCAGCGGACTCGTCGATATCAGTCCGAAACCAACGCTGCCCCAGGGGCGCTACTGAGCATTCTTCCCAACGGCCAAGTCTCTGGACTGTGCCCGCTGTTGCACACCGACGTGAAGGCGGATATTAGCGGCCCATTGGCGCGCGTCACTGTCGAGCAGCAATTTCAAAATCCATTTGACGAAACGATCGAGGCGGTCTACACGTTCCCATTGGCTTCCGATGGGGCCGTAGACAGCATGACCATGTATATTGGCGATAGCATCGTGCGCGGCAAGATTAAGCCCAAAGATGAAGCACGCGCCATCTACGAAGCAGCTAAGTATGCGGGCCATCTGGCCGGGCTGCTCGATCAGGAGCGGCCCAATATCTTTACTCAGGCGGTGGCAAATATACGCCCGGGAGAGAACGTCAAGATCGTCATCCGTTATGTCGAAACCGTCAAGTATGAGGACGGCAACTACGCGTTTTCCTTCCCCATGGTGGTTGGCCCCCGCTACAATCCACGTGGGACTCCGAATGCCGCGAGCATCAATCCTCCGGTAACTCCCAAAGGGACCCGTGCGGGTCATGATATTTCGGTGCAGGTATCGCTCGACGCGGGAGTGCCGATCAACTTCCTCCGCTCGCTCACTCACGACGTTGAGATTCAAAGACCGGGAGCCAGCAAAGCCATGGTCACCTTGCGCAACAAGGCAGAGCTGCCCAACAAAGACTTCGTGCTTCAGTACGACGTCTCCGGCGCGAAGATTGCCAATGCTGTGATGACCCACCGCGATGCGAGGGGCGGGTTTTTCACCATGATTCTGCAGCCACCGGCGCGCGTGCCTGCCGATGAAATCACGCCCAAGGAATTGATTTTTGTTCTCGATACCTCCGGCTCCATGAACGGCTTTCCTATAGACAAGGCGAAAGAGACCATGAAGCTGGCCCTGGAAGGACTGTATCCCCAGGATCGTTTCAATCTGATCACCTTCGCGGGCGATACTTACGTGCTCTTCCCCAGACCCGTTGCCGCGACCGCAGAGAACCTGGCGAAAGCCAAGGAATTCCTGGCATCCCGGCGCGGTGGTGGCGGAACGGAAATGATGAAAGCGATTCGCGCCGCCCTCGAACCGAGCGACGAGCAGGATCACGTACGGGTTGTCTGCTTCATGACCGACGGCTATGTCGGCAATGACATGGAAATCATCGGCGAGGTCAAGAAACATCCCAACGCACGGGTGTTCTCCTTTGGCATCGGCAGCTCCGTGAATCATTTTTTGCTCGACCAGATGGCGCGGGAGGGCCGCGGAGAAGTGGAATACGTGGGCCTGGAGGACGACGGTTCCGCTGCAGCGCGCCGTTTTCACGAACGAGTCCGCACGCCCGTGCTAACGGACCTGCGGCTGGAATGGGGAGGCGTAGCGGTGTCCGAGGTTTTCCCCGCACGGCTGCCCGATTTATTCAGCGCGAAACCTCTCATCATCAGCGGCCGCTATGATTCGCCCGGCAGAGGAATTCTGCGCCTTCGTGGCAAACAGGCCGGACGGGATTTTGTCCGCGACATTCCTGTAATTTTGCCGGCCGACCAACCCGCGCATCCGGTTCTAGCGACTTTATGGGCGCGCCGCAAAGTGGACGCTCTGATGGCCAAGAACTGGAACGGCATGCAATCCGGCGACCCCGGACCCGAGATCAAAGAAGCGATCACTAAGCTGGGTGTCGACTTCAGCCTGATGACGCAGTTCACGTCGTTCGTTGCAGTGGAAGACTCCATCCGAACCGAAGGCGGTGCGCCGAGGCGCGTGGAGGTTCCGGTGGAAATGCCGTCCGGTGTCAGCTATGAGGGCATCTTCGGAAAAACGCGCGGAGAGATCGCTCAACGGATGAGTATACCCGCGGCTCCGAATTCGATGGTGGATAGGATGAGCGCCAACGGGCCGGTGGCTGCCCCGCCCCGGCAAGCAAGCGCCGCGCCTGGGGAATTCGGCGGCTCATCGTCCGCACGTATTGATGAACTCGACCTCCGCGCCAGACTGAACAGCGCTGCCGTCCGCGAGGCTGAGCAAAAAGCTGGCGGGTTCCTTGCCGACAACCGCAAGATTGACTCTGCCTTGCTATCGAGCCTCTCCGCGACGAGCGGCCGGAGCAAAATCCGAGTCAAGATCTGGCTGAGCGATACCTCGGCGGATGCCTTAGCAAAACTCAAAGACGCGGGGTTCGCAGCGATCTCGGGCTTAGCCGGGACCTTCATCATCGGCGAGTGCGACTCAACGCACTTGAGCACTATAGCCAAATTGAGCGTGGTCCGCTATATCACGATGCCTTAGAGCCACGCTCGCGGCAGAACTCAGCAAGGAGCAAAGAGTGGAGGGGTCAGCGGACAATCCGGCTGGCCCTTCTACTCATTTGTTTGGTCGGTTGCAAACGCAATTCCTAGGCCTGGCTCGGCAGGCCCAGCAGCTTCGTGCCGTTGTCCCAACGAATCTTTTGGAAAACCTCCGGCTTAGACATCTTCCGGACCCCAGCCAGCGTCTCACGCGCAATGCATTTCCCATGCAGACTTGGATTGGGGTTTGTGGTGCCGCCTCCGCGTCCGTCGGAGCATGGACAGTCGCATCCGAACATGAGTTTGTCCTGATGCCGGGCGAGGAACCCCTCCGTGAAGTCGGGGTCGCGGTTCAGGAAATTATTGCACGAGTTCGCCGACATGTCGGCCCAAAGGTTCGGATAGTCCGAAAGCCACTTGTCGCTGATGCCGCCGGGCTTGATCGGACCGCTCGGATACGCGGTGTCAGTGGCATAGTCTGCGCTCACGTTGGCCCAGAAGGTGTCCGCATGGGCGATGAACTTGGTCCGGGGAAACGCTTTCAGCATCGTGTCGAAGCGTTTGAAGCCGCCGTTGAAGACCGCGTTTCCGGAAGGCTGTGGAACCTCCCCGAAGTGGATCGTAATCGGTACGTTCAAGTCCGCGGCCAGCGCATACATGCGCTTCATCTCGAGACCATCGCAGTCAACCTTATTCTTGATCTCGCCCAATCCAAGGGCCCCGGACTTAATGGCTTTCGTCAGCAGGGCGGCGGATTCGGGCTTCGACACGTCGGCACTGACGAACCACACGAACCGGCTCGGATACTTTTCAACCAGCGCCCGCGACTGGTCGGCCGACTCCACGCGCGTCAGCAGGACAGCCTTGGTGACTCCGCTTCCATTAATGTGGGCGAGGCTCGCTTCCGGGTCAGCCCGCAGATGGAGATGGATGTCGAGCGCCGGACCGCCCCATTCATAACTCTGCTGCGCCAGAACCGAAGCCGTCGAGGCGGTCGCAGCGGCGCTGATGAACTGTCTTCGGTTGAGCATAAATTCCTTCCACGAATAGTCTACTCCCGTTCGCAGTTGAGGGATCAGCGCTCGCCTAACGCGCGTGGCACACTTGCTTTGAGAACTTATGTCCATCTTCATCGTCCAACTAGGCACGCCTCGAAGACGCCGCGAGGGTTTGCGGCTCGGCACAGTACGGCGGCCTCCGCGCGGAGTTCCGAAGTCCGACTTCTCCCGGCTCGACTACTACGACGTCTGGTTTCCGAACCTGTCCCCCAGCGCCAAACTGGTGAAGGAGGCCCTGAGAGCTAGAGACCAGGGCGCATGGGCCGCATTCACGCGGAAGTTCCGGCGAGAGATGAGCGAGCCCGACCAGAGTCGGGAACTGGATATGCTCGCGGCGCTGTCACATCAGACGAATCTGTCGCTGGGCTGCTACTGCGAGGACGAGAGCCGCTGCCACCGGTCCGCGTTGCGGGATCTGCGGAATGAACGAGGCGCCGACGTGTTTTGAGTCCGCGTGCTACGGGACCACGCTAATGAAGGGTGTGGCTGCGAGTGTGGGCTGGTTCGGCATTCCGCGTCTCAGGAAGCTTTCGCACCTGCTTTTGGGCAAGCCTGCTCCACTTCGCGGTGTAGCGTCTCCGATAGCCCGGCGCAGTGCGTGCCGCCTGGATCGTTCGTTCATAAATCTCACGCGCCCGCGCCGCGTCACCGGTTTTCTCCAGCGCGAACCCGTGGTAATACAGCCCCTCTGGGTCGTATGGCCGGTGCACGCTATAGACCTCGAGTTGCTTCAGCGCGTCATCGTATTGCCCTGCGGTGACATAAAGTGCTCCTAGTTCGCGCAGAATCTCGCTCGAGTTGTGCTTCTCATCCTGAGCAAATACCGTCTGAAAGTGCTCCATGGCAGCACTCAGGCGGCCTTGCTCGAGCGCAATTCGTCCCAATTGGAAATGAGCATCAGTCTCCGCCGGATCAATCGTCACGGCATTCTTGAAGCGCCGAATGGCCTCCGTATACTGGCGGCGCTGCTGGTAGATCAGCCCAAGCTGATACTGTGCGTCGCCATCGTGGGGATTGACAGCAGCCGCTTCGAGCATTCTGTGGAATTGCTGCCGGCGGCGCAAGCCTGTGCCCAGGTCCTTGAATTCGGCTCGAAGGTAGTAAAAAATGAAAAACAGCAGGAACGGCGACGTGAGCCACCGCAGGATGAAGCTGAGGGGTCCCCAGAGGAAGGGAGCTGCCAGCAGTGGAATCCAGGACACGCTGACCACACCTGCCGCTGTGCGGCTCTCTACGCCAAACACCGTTCGTATTGCGAAGACCATCAGCACGGCGAAGTATAGGTAGGCAACGATCGCGAAGACGCGAACAATGGGAAGAGGCAGCAGCCATCCCGCCGCAACGATTGGCAGGTTGACGGCGGTCCACGCCATTGCAGCGCAGGTTAACAGGGGAGAATAATCGCGCTGGAAGACTACACTGATCCCACCCAGACGCGCGATCAGATTTGTGAGCAGCAGCGTAACGGGAACGTAAACCACGGAGAGAGCCAGCAGCGGAAGAAAGGCCAGCGAAAACGACAGTCCGCCGAGCAGGCTAAGTTCCAACAACAGCGAAACGATAACCGCGGCACTGGTCGCAAAAAGCAGGGTGCCTTGATCCAGGATCTCGCTCATCGCCGCTGCGGGGCGCCAGAACAGCCGGATCAGTTGGGTTGCGCTGCCCACATTTTATAGCTTACGTCCCAAGACAGCAGAGTGCACCCCATTCCGGGAATTCGACTGAACGAGTACGAGTGCCAGTCATGTGGATAGAAAGCCGCCTATTGGGATCTACGCGAGGTATAGGTAGATTCGCAAACAAGAGTAACCGGCATCTCAACCGAAGATGCCTTGTCGCCGTATTTGAGAGGGTGAAAACGCATTTCCTTGAGTAATTCCGCTGCCCACTTAAGAGCCACGCCCTCCAGCCGTGCCGTAAGCGATAACGTGCGGCCGCTGGCCTTGGTTACTTCGCCCCGCTCGTTTATGTGAACGTTGAAGAAAGCGCGGCTTGCTGCCGGACAGTCTTGTTCGTCGGCGGCAACCTCCAGGAACGCCCTATCAAAATTGTAGTTAAGCTGATTTGGCAAGCCATTCGGCTTAAGCCTTCTAAACTGTTCTTGCGAGTTAACGCTGGTCTCCGCTAGGACCGCCGAGAAGGGCGTCTGCAGCGCGAATATCCCGGTGAACCACAATAGGAAATCGAAAAAAACGGTCAGCGCTCGCCGCATGCTGTGATTCTATCCGAATTCCAAACGGCTTTCCATCGGCTACGCGCGCGGGCAAGACTACCACCCTGGAGCGCAAGAATATCCGCATGAGGATGGGGATAACGTCCGCTTCACACCGCGACTCGCGCCATCGTCAACGTCACAGTGTGCCGGTTGACGAAGGCGCGAGTACGGCGCGGCCGGCTTCAAAAAATCAAGCGTGCTTCAAGCTGCATCGTGCGTGCGGTGGCTTGGGTGAGGCGACCGAAATTGCCCGAGCCGGTGGTCGTGACCAGTCCGCCCAAACTGGTGTGATTCAGGGTATTGAACGTGTCGCCTCGCAATCGCAGCCGGAATCTTTCGGTAAGCGCAAACGTCTTGGCGAGGCTTACATCCAGGTTTATCAAGCCAGGAGCCCGAACTGCGTTGAAGCTCAAATTCCCGCCGATGATCTGTTCGCCACTCAACTTAGAGACGGGAATCCCTACGAAAGCTGCAGGATTTAAGAGTTGGAGGGATCCCGAGGTGTAATTGTCAAGATAGGTCGGCACTCCGCATCCGCAGGCGTTCGGCCGGTCGGCGCCGTTGGATGACAGATTATTGGTGACGTTTGCCGGCAACCCGGTCTGCGCGGCGAAGATACCGCTCAGTTGCCAACCCTCGAGCAATAACCTAGACGCATAGCCCGTCGCTCCTGTCCATTTTGCCAGCGGAAGCTGCCACATTGCCGTCGACACCGAGCGCATTAGCAAATCCGAGTTTGCGGGCCCCCAATCAGCCTGGCGATTGTAAGTATCCTGCGGGGCGCCCTGCAACAGCAGGTCCCCACTACCCAGCGCGGACACTCTGGCATATGTAAAGGCGCTGGTGAAGGTTACACCATTTGAGAGTGACTTCCTGAGGGTGACCTGCAAAGAAGCATATTTGCTTCGGCCCCATGCCGACAATAAACCCTGCTTACCGATCTTAGGGTCCAGGGGGATTCCGGTAACTCGATTGGGCCGGTTCACACTCTCTGAGATCGCTTGGCTCAATCCGCGGTTGCCGTTGTAGTCAACTTCCAACATCATTCGCCAGGGAAGAGCCTGCTGGACCCCGAACATCCACTGCAGACTATACGGGTTAGGATAATGCAGATCCTGTGCGTTCTGAACCGGGATAAGGGTGGAAACAACACCCGATGTTTGAAGCGTTGTCAGTTCCGAAAGGTAGTTATTCGCGTTAAACGGATAATGCAGCCCGGAGGCGTTGGTCTGAGGCGTGTTCAAGGAGTAGCTGAACGGAATCGTTGGACCGAGCATGTATACTTCTTTGACGGTTGAGTAAAAGGTGGGGGCCATGGACATCTTTGCAAAACCCGCGCGCAGAACGGTTCTACCCTTCCCGGAAATGTTATATGCCAAGCCGATTCGAGGCTGGTACCCGCCGTAGTCCGGATCATAGTACTTATTGATGACCGGGCCAAAACCGGGCCCCCATTCCGGATGCGCCGGATCGAGGTAGCGGTTGTAGGCCCGATTCTTCACCTCGACAGGTACTGTGAAGTAGTCGTAGCGCACGCCGAGATTCAGAGTCAGGTTGGTGGTAAGCTTTACATCATCCTGTATATAGCTGCCATATTGATATCTGGTGTTCTTAAAGGCGGGCGACTCATCTGGCAGCGTTCTTAAGGCCGGATCTCCATGAAGCTGGATTTGGACCGTATTGGGCGTGTTATTCAGGAACTGAGTCAGGTTGCTGTACTGGATCGAAGTGGGCCCATACTGAATCTGGTAAGCGATCTGCTTCTCTACGATGCCGCCGAATTGAAACGTTTGCCTTCCATGGGCGAAAGAGACTGCTTCCTGAACCGTCGTGAAGCTACCGGCATCCCATTCCAGCTTGGCACCCGAGGAACTCCAGCCAAAGCCGACGTTGGCGAAGTTTGGATCTGTTAACAACTTATCCAGCCGGTACATATCAATGAGGTTAAAGCCTACGCGGGTGTCCTCGGTCCAGCGCGCGGAGGTGTGGGTGTAAGCAACGCTGGTGTCGTCTCCGGCGTCGGTGTAAGTTCGAGGATTGGCTTCGAGCAGAGCCGGCGAGAAGGCATAGGGCCGGGAGCGAACGTAGCGCACAGCCACCATGTTGTTGGAGTTGATATAGTAGTCGCCTCGGACCACCAAGTTGTTATCCCTTTGCGAGTTCGTCCCCGCTCCAAAGAACTGGGCTGCGGTGGCTGTGGGATTATTCGCCGGTTGCGCCACCGTGGGAAACAACGCGAAGAGAGGCGCATATGCGGCGGGCGCGACGCTGCGCAAATAAGGCGTAGGAACGGTACCGTTGATGGGCTTGGCGGTGGCCAAGGAGGCTTTCTCAAAGGCCCCAAAAAAGAACAGCTTGTTCTTCACGATGGGCCCCCCTAGGGAACCGCCGTAATCGTTGAACACGGTGTTCGGCTTGTAGGTCAAGAATTGATTGCGAGCGTCGTAGGCGCTAACCTCGTTTAGCTCATGCACACTTCCGTGAAACGCATTGGTGCCGCTCTTGGTGATGATATTGATGCTGGCGGTCACGGCATTGCCAACGATTGCCGGAGGAGTGCCCTTGGCGACGCTCAATTCCTGAATGGCGTCGTTGTTCACTGCGTTGATGAGACTGACTCCCTGGTAAGGGTTGTAACCCGGGAAATTCACATTGTTGCCGGCATTGGTGCCGTCCACCATGAAGTTGTAGCCGACCGATGGGAGGCCATTGACGTTTTCGCCGCTGCCCTCGGGGCGGGTGCTGTTCAAGCTGGTTACAAATGGCGGTTTGGTGGCACCTGCGCTAGCCGTGACCAGATTGGACCAGTCGAGATGCGCGACGGGCAGTTCGTGCACCTGTGCGTCGTTAAGGGTGGAGACCTGCTGCGCCTCGGTGGTTTGGAGCTCTGCCACGTTGGCTGAAACTTCGACGCTCGTCGCCTGCTGCTGTACTGCGAGTTGCATCGGCAAATCCATAACTTGGCCGGCAGCCAGATTCAGGCCCGAGCGGGTCCCCGTTTCAAAGCCCGGTTGAGATACTGTCAATCGATAGGACCCCACAGGGACGAAGTCAAAAGAAAATCGACCGCCCGCGTCGGACGTCGCAGTCCGCGAAGCGCCTCGAGTAAGATTTTCTAAAGCTAAGGAGGCGCCCGGAATTGCTGCGCCGGTTGCGTCGGTGATGGTTCCTCTCACGGTAGAGGTACTGAGCTGGCCGTAAGCCTGGGACGTGATGCAGATCGCTGCCAATGCCCACAACGAAATGCGTTTCAGTGTAATCATGCCAAATCCCCTCCCCAAATTCAGGGCATTAGAGGCCCCGAAATCTTCCCATGTACCTTACCTCCTGCCAATATTGAAAGTCAAGGGCACAATCTCGCGGGCAAGTTCCGAGAATTAGTGCTCAAACTCACGTTGTCTTCCAACGCGATGCCGGCCCGAGTGATAGACCACCCCTTGACACCGGCGCTGGCTCCAAGGAATATCGTTTAGGAGCAATTTCTTAATGGTCAAACGCTCGCTTGCCCTCGCCGGTCTCAGCCTGATCGCGATAGCTGCGAACTATGTGTACCTGCGGGCAGATGAGGTAAAGAAGACCAAGCCGGCGGCGGGATCACAGCGAACCGCCGTGCAGGTGCAGTCCGCCAAGCCGGCACCATCGGACACGCTAGCGGCGAAAACCGTTATTAATAAGTACTGCATTACGTGCCATAACGCGAAGTTGAAAACCGCCGGGCTCCTGCTCGATACCTTGGACGTGGAACACGTTGGCGACCACGCGCAGGTCTGGGAAAAGGTCGCGCGCAAGCTTCGCACAGGTGAGATGCCTCCTCCGGGAATGCCGCGTCCGGATAAAGGCGCTTACGCGGAAGCCACAACGCAACTGGAAACGGCGCTCGACGCCGCAGCCGCCGCGAATCCTGACCCGGGGCGCGTCGCGGTACATCGGTTGAATCGTGCGGAGTACGCCGCTACCGTGCGCGACTTGCTGGGGCTCGAGGTCAATGGAAAGGCGCTGCTGTCGGCCGACGATGCGGATCAGGAAGGGTTCAACAACGTCGCCAGCGTCCTCTCGGTCTCCCCGGTGCTCCTCGAGAATTACCTGTCCGCGGCCCGCACCATCAGCCGCCTGGCCGTCGGTGATCCCACGCTCCATCCGGTGGTCGACACCTTCAAGTTTTCAAAGTTGCTGTTTCAAGATGACCAGATGAGTGACGACCTGCCGTTTGGCTCGCAGGGCGGCGCTGCTATCCGCTACCACTTCCCTTTGGACGCTGAGTACACCATCAAAGTTCTGCTGCGGCGGGAAGAGTACGACTATATCGTGGGGATCGGCGAGCCGCATCAGCTAGACATCCGCCTCGATGGAGTGCGGATCAAGCGCTTCACGGTGGGCGGCGAAGGCAAAGGCTATACCATGCC
>JBDTTL010000099.1:0-13899 GCA_039930665.1 Acidobacteriota bacterium | reverse complement strand
GAAGAATGTGACTTCCTTGAGCGGCAGCGGGAACGACGCCAATAATAACAGTGGCCCCGGCGATCCCAGCGGCGATTCCACGTTCGGGCCGTTATTGCCCAGCGGCGACCGAGCCTGCCTCCCCTCCGACAATTCGCCCGTCGGAACGGTTCACTCGGGATTTATGAAGGTTCAGTCTGTCGGTATATTCGGTGCGTCATGTAGCTGGACGGAAGTGAAATGAGAAAGAGCAAAATGAAAATGCGTTCCATCGTGGTTTCTGTTCCGGTCTTGCAATGGGGATCTGCCGTTTTGCAGATGATGCTGCTGGCCGGGAGCGCGGGAGCGGTCTTCGCGCAAGCTCCGCCACCGCCGGCCGCTGCCCCGGCTCAAGGCGCTCCGGCACAAGCCGCGCCGGTTCAGGTCGTGCCAGCCCAGCCCGCTCCGGCACCGCCCCAAAACATTCCCGCCCAAGCTGTGCCCGCCCAAAACGACCCGGCCCAAGCTGCACCCGCCCAAACCACGCCCCAAGCCGCTGCCGTCCCGGCGCCCGTACCCATCGGCAATTTGTCGCTGCAAAACGCTTCGCTGGTGGAAGTGATTAATCAGCTGGCGCGCCAGTTAAAGATCAACTACATTCTGGATCCCGCCGTGAAGGGAAGCGTGGTGCTGAACACTTACGGCAGCACCGCCAACATGGATGCTCGGTCACTGCTCGATCTGATCCTGCGCATCAACGGCGCGGCCATGATCCAGGAAGGGGAGATCTACCGCATCCTGCCGCTTAAGGATGCGCCGAAGATGCCGCTGCGCCCGCAGGTAAACGCGCAAGATATTCCTGAAGACGACCAGATCATGCTGAATCTAGTGTTTCTCAAGTATGTAACCGTGGATGAGCTCACCAAAGTGCTGGGCGAGTTCGTGGGCGAAAACGCCACCATGTACTCGTACGCGCCCTCAAATTTGCTGTTTATCCTGGACAGCCGCCGCAATATGCGCCGGACCATGGAGCTGATCCAGTTGTTCGATAGCGATAGTTTCGCGAACCAGCGCGTACGTTTATTCGACGTGAAGAATACCAAGCCCTCGGACCTGGTGAAGGATCTGGACGCCGTATTAAAGGCAGCTTCGCTCGACGGCAAGAGCGCCACCGTGCGGTTCTTACCAGTGGATCGTATCAATACGCTGATTGCCGTGGCTCCCAACCCCGGCGTTTTTGACACCGTCGAAGCTTGGCTAAAGCGGCTGGATGTCCCGGTAAAAATAAGTCTCGGCGGCGGTAGTGAAAATCACGTGTACCGTTTGCGATACGGGCGCGCAGAATGTGTGGCGATCGCTTTGAACCAGTTGTACGGCTACGGCGGCGGTTATGGCGGCGGTTATGGCGGCGGCTATGGCGGTGGATACGGGGGCGGCTACGGCGGTGGTTATCCCGGCAGTTATGGTGGCGGATACGGGGGCCAATCCAACGGTTATGGTTACCCCAACACCTACGCGGCGAGCGGAGCAAACGCCGGGATGAACGGAAGCACCTACGGCGCCGGGAACAATTTCAACAGTAACTTTGGCGGAATGGGAGCTTGTCCCGGTTCCATGATGGGCGGATACGGAGGGGGCGGATACGGAGGGGGCGGATACGGCGGCGGTTATGGGTACCCGGTGTACGGCGGATATGCAGCGCAAGTACCCGCGGCTGCCACCGGCACCGCAGCTTCCATCGTGGGCTCGGGAGCGCCAGCGGCACCGGCCGGTCAGCTTGCCCCGGGACAAACGCCGGACGGCAAAGCGGCGGTGCGAGTGGTAGCCAACCCGCTCGACAACGCATTGATTATTCAGGCCACGCCGGAACAGTATCAGGAGGTTTTGCGCATCCTAAAGGACCTTGACGTCCCGCCGCGCCAGATCCTGCTCGAGGCCAAGATCTATTCCGTCGATCTGAGCGGCTCCTTTTCGGGCGGCGTTTCCGCCAGATTCCAGCGCGTCAGCGGTGCGGATCGGGGACTGCTCGGAACCCTGACATCCTCTGCCACCGGGATAGCGGCGGCCGGGCTTCAGTTCGGCACGCTGGTGGGCCGGAGCAAGGAGCTTCTGGCGTTTCTCAACCTATCCGAGAATGCCAGCCGCACCACGATTCTTTCCGAACCCGCGCTGATCGCGACAGACAGTATTCCAGCCTCACTCAATGTAGGAACTCAGGTGCCGGTGCAAACTTCCTCCTCCACCACCGTAGCCGGATCGAGCACCGTTACCAGCAGCATCTCCGCCCAAAATACCGGAGTTACTTTGCAGGTGAATGCGCGTGTCAATCCTAGCGGCGTAGTCACGCTGGTAATCAATCAGGAGGTGAGTTCGCCCGGCGCCGGCTCGGGGACTCTGACTCCATCCTTCAATCAACAGGTGGTGCAGACGCAGGTGACGGTGCAGGACGGCGACACCATTGCCATCGGCGGACTGATCAGCGATACCAGCATCAACGGTACTAGCGGCATTCCCTACCTGTCGCGGCTGCCCGGGATCGGGCTCCTGTTCGGCAACAAAACCACCTCGCACGATCGAAGCGAGCTCATTATCTTTATGACTCCACACGTGATCCTGGACGAAAGCGACCTCATTGAAGCCAGCAACGAGCTACGGGACCGTGTCAAGAAGCTTCAAAAATATGTTAAGCTCCTTTAATATCTTCGGCAGGAAAAATCCCACCTCCCCCTGCCAAAATCCCCGGTAAACCCTTAAAGTTAGCCATTCTCTGTAAAATACTACATTTCCAGTACCCTACCTAAGGCCAAACTGAACTGGGGATTGGTACTTTTGCCTTGACGAGACCCATTCGTCAATGTTATCTATAGAGTCTGACTGCGTCCGAGAATTCCAAAGCAGTTGTTTAGTTGTAAATCAGGGCAGGGCGGTGTTTTGCGCCGTCATTCCCGCGAGCACAGAACAAATAAAGCAGTAAAAAAGAAGTCCATCAAGATGAGCTGGAGTATGACAGTAGTCGAGCGGAGATCAGCCAGAGTGAAGTGCGGCTGGGAAGCTCGGTTCCCGAGGTTCTTCAAAGCTAAGGGGATTGCAGATTGAGGCTCAGGTTGAACAAGAGAACTTCCATCAATTCAATTCCAACAATTCACAAGGAGAAGGAAATGGCAGATTTTCGCAAATGGCTATACGCGTTTGCTGGAGTGGCGCTCCTGGCGGGGCTCACTGTCCCGGCAAGCGCTCAATCAACGTTGATGCAGTGCGCAGGCTCAGCGAACAACCCACTTATTCGGGCGGAGGAGTATACCGCGTTGGCTGGTGACGTGTTCGTCACCTGCACGGGCGGCGTTCCTACCACGGTAGCTACATCGATTCCGAAAGCCACGATAACAATATTCGTAACCAACACCGCGATCACCAGCAAGCTCACTCAAATCACCGACGTTCCGAACTGGAACGAAGCTTTGCTGATCATTGATGAAGCCGGTTCGTCAACCAGCGGCAATGGCCTGGAGAATTGCGGCAGCGCAACAGCTCCGTTTCAGACCACCCCAGCCGACCTCACCTGCAATATCACGTCAGCAGCCGGCGATGGAACGGGTGACTATACCGGTGCCGCAAACCGTCCAAACGTGTTCCAGGGACGGCAGGTTACCGGTTCGTTCGGGCAGGCAATTCAGTTTATCGGCGTGCCGATAGATCCTCCGGGTAACGCGATCCCTCCTGCGACTGCACAACCCACTCGTACCATGCGCATCACCAACCTGCGTGTAAACGCGGTCGCCCTGAATGTCTATAATCTGGGCAACTCTTTTAGTTTGACCACCATCAATACCACAGTCTCCTTCAACGGAACCAACTTTGGTGGTAATCAGATCGTCAACGTACAGAATGGTACCGTTCGCATCGGCTTAACCGCGACTCAGAGCACGGCGACGGCCAGTCGGTCGGACGACCTGCTTCAGGAGGCGGCTAGCTTCCTGCAGTGCAATGCCACGGCCGGTTATACCACCAACTCCATCCTGCTGACCGAAGGTTTCCCGACTGCCTTCAAAGTCCGTAACTTCGCACAGATCCTTACCAATGGCACACCGCCGGGAACTCCGGGCCAGTTTTATCAGTGGAATGGCGGCTCTAGCCTTGTAAGTCCGGATGTCAATCAGAACGTGCCGAACGCGCTCTATAACACCGAGACCGGCATCAACTTCGATCCCGCTCTCTCGACCCCTCTCACCAATCCGCCGGAAGGAACCGGTTCCAACGGGGTAGCACCGGCCGGGGTCGCTTTCAATGGCTCAACCGGCATATCTTCGGCTGGTGAGGTCTCGCAGGGTACACGCTTTGCCATTCGCTTCTCTGGGATTCCTCTCGGCAGCAATCCGAGTGTCCCCAGACTCGTGGATCTCGAGACCGGGGCGCAGAGCGCCGACATTGACACCGGCGTCATCGTCATGATCTGTGGTACGGATTCGCATGGTGCCGGCGGAAGCACCGCCGCTTGCGGCGCCACGACCACGGTCCCCATTACTCTCGATGCCAATGGTAATGGCATCGTGGTTTACGAGGTCGCATTCGCCGATCCGAATGCCCTCGAGTTCGCCAACGTGGTTGTGTATGTGAACCCGACCATCGACCTCAATGCCACTCCTCCGGTGGGCGGGACGCCTCAGGTGGCAGTGACTGGCTCGGCAAATGCCAGTTTTGCCCCGTACTACGCCACTAGCACGCCCGGCGTGGGTGCGGCTCAGCGGTTGACCTCGAGCTTCCCGATTCCGCGCTTCGTGGATAACCCGCTGCCGACTCCTCCCGTCACCCTGTTTACCTATGGCAAGTGCGCTTGCGACATGCTGTTCCCGTGGGTGGTTGGTAACTCAGCCATTAACACGAGTATTGTCGTGGCCAACACTTCGCTCGATCCTTGCGCCGGCTCCGCCTGCGCGGCCGGCTTCACCGCCCAACCGCAGTCTGGGCACGTGAAGTTCTGGTTCTTCGGAACGAGTGACTTTAACTTCAATCCGTCCACCTTCGGCAGCGCCACTGGTGCAGCTACCGTGGTTGCTCCGCAGACGTCATCGGTCGTAGTTCCGGCCGGCTCTTATATGGCGTTTGTCATCAGCCCCTCGGCGGCAGTCGCCGGCGGTCAGACCGCAGGCAATGGTCTGAAGCCGATCGAAGGTCCGTTCGCTGGTTATGTCATTGCGCAGTCTGAATTCCAATACTGCCATGGCATCGCTTCGCTCTCCGGTGTGGGACTGAATCCGCAGACTTACCTTGGTCTGGTTCTCGACAAGGCCAGGTTGCGGTTCTTCGGCGACGGCGGCAACGCCGGTGCGGCTCCCAATAGCTTCTTCAACAGCACCCAGTTGCAGCGCACCAACCAGGCGTTTGCTGACGAACTGGAAAACTAACAAGTAGTCGATGTTAGAGAAAGGGAGGGCTTCGGCCCTCCCTTTTTATTTGTGACCTCTCCCATCAATAGCTTCTTCCAACACCTAAACCGCCCATCCACTTTCCGCCGATTGACTGAGCCCAGGGAGTGAGGCGCCACGTTGTCCTGCCAATCGGCATCACCGCCATCCCACCCCATGTCCCCGCCAGGCTCGAAAACGGCCCGTTCACGCTAGCTCCCAAAGTGCCGAAAGTATAGATGTCAATCGGTCCGACCTGCCTCAGCGGTATAGCCAAGCCGGTCGAGGTGGTGCTCGTGAACGTCAGGCTCGCCCCCCTGCCTCTGGGAGTGAGATTATTCATCGTGATGGAGTACGCCTGGAAAGCCTTGTCGCATTTCGTGATCGGGAGGGCGATTGCATACCAGCCCGCCAGGTTGGGAATGGCCTGCGGGTTCAGGCTCACACCCGCCGCATAGAAAGAAGTAGGGCAGGTCGCAGCGGCTACCGACGGCGTCTGTGCCATTGCCGGCGGCAGGGGCGCAAGAGCCATCGTCCAGCACCCCATCATCAATTGCCCCCATCGCAGAAGAGTACTTTGCGGCTCCATTCAGCTCCGGAGCACGATCAGGTTATAGAGCGCCGTTACCTTTGCTTGAACATCGAGCAGAACCGGGTCGCTAGCGCTACCGTTAGACGCTGAAGCCGGGATCAGGTCCGTCCGCTGAACCTGTGTGATCTGGAACCCGAGGCCGCCGACCAAGGCAGTCATCAACCTTTCATTCGCAAATAAGGGACGGCAGGGAATCGGAAGCGCCGCCGCCGTGCTCGCGCTCCCGTCCGGCACGGCCGTCGATTGCCAACTCCATCCGCTGACCTGCATAGCGTCCGCCACCCACGCCCCGGGCGCTCCCATACCAGCGGCATACTTCGCGGCGAGCGCCTGTCCCACGTTGAAGAGCTTGCCGCTGGAAAGAACCACGGCGAAGAGTCGGCGAGCTTCGTCGGGAGGATACGTCACCGGGAATACGATCTGCCCGATGTTGGGGAGCGTGACCGAATTTGCACCGACATCCACGATGCTTGTGCCGCCAAACTCCCCTAGCAGCGCTTGTGCCTGCTGCGCACTGCTCAGGTCTCGGGGATCCACTGGGCTGGTGGTGCTGGGCGCCGCGTGATTGTAGACCGCGCGCGTCGCCGCTAGTGTCCACTTGGGGTAATTCGGCAGGCCCTTAAAATTTGGGGTGGCCCTTTGCGCCGCCGTCTGCGTGAAACTCCCGATGGCGGCAGTGCCGCCGGAACCCGAGACTACCGCGTGATAGCCGACGGTCTGAGTGGGCGGAACTGCCGCGTAAGTGTCGTCCCACCAGTTCTGTTCCGGGCGTGCCGGATCGAACGGGATCAGAGGGCCGCCGGCGGCTTCAAACTGAGCGCGCGTATAGGTCTCGAAAAGATTTAGCAGATCCAAACCATAGAATTCCTGGTTGGGCTGCGGTTTCTCAGCCGGTAAAGACGTCAACATGACGAATCCTCCTGCCCGATCTTCGGCGGCGAAACACACGGTGCGCTGTTGACCGATCAGATAGGTCGCTGGATGTTATGGCTTTGTTGGCGGGAGCGTGATGTCACTTGCAGGAGGGCCCGAGTACATCACGCGGAATTAGAAGCTCTTCTGAGGAACCCGGGCCGCTATTGCGCAGCAGGGTCGGCGGTTTTCGGAGCCGGCGCTTGGCGCAAGATTCGCACCGGCAAAACGTAGGTGCTGCCGAAAGGTTCCAACGTAAACAGCACCGCACCCCGCATCGACGATTCGCTGAGCGGCTTGTAAGTGATTTTGAACGATACGTCAGCTTTCGGATTCACTAAGACATCATTGGGTTCTACGGTCATAGTGTCGGCAACCCCCCGCACTTCGGCTTGAACGCGAATCGGACCTGGGTTGCTGTTGTGGAAGGTGACCTGTTCCGTCGCCCCCTTGCCCACGAGGAAGCTAACTATTTTTTTATCAATCGCCGCTCTGGGGGCGATGATCGTACCCGCCGCAGCTATCGCAGCCTTTTGGCTCAGATCCTTAGGAAGCGGCGACTCGTTAGTAGTCTCGACCGGGGCTGCGGGCACGTCGCCTATGATGGTCGCGGTCACGTCCTTGGATGGATCGTGATACCAGACCCACTCTCCCTTTTCGAGCTTCCAATAGGAAATCAGCAACTGCGGCATCTCTACCGGGTGCCCCGCCAGCAGCATTTCGCGCTTCACAGTCAATCGAACCGCCGCCGTGGACAGGTCGGCCCCGAATTGAACCTCGTCGATTGTGAAGGAAGTAGACTTCTCTTTGGAGGCGCTAAAATAATAGTCCTTGCTGTCCTCAGCGACTAAATCGTAGGCTTTCCGAAAATCTCCCTTCCTCTGAAACTCAAGGAAAGCGTTCGCTCGGGTGCGCAGCGCCTGATCCACTTCCGGAGGAGCCCTGACGCTGGGTGTAGTCTCAGCCGAAGGGGATGGAAGTACGGCCCCAGGCACTTGGGCAAAACAACAAAGGGGAGCGACGAGGAGCATTAAAGCTTGGAATCGCATAGGGTTTGCCGTCTGGAATGGCTGGGAGGCAGGGATTCGAACCCCGATACGCGGCTCCAGAGGCCGCAGTCTTACCGTTAGACGACCTCCCAACTTGATCCAGTTTATCAGACGCGCGCAGCGCGAAAATAGTCCGGCTGAACTGAAGATAATTCTTCTGGCGTCTGCTATTACGCCTCGGCGATTACCGGATTTCGCAACTCCCCGATGCCCTGGATTTGGATCGCTACTTCGTCGCCCGGCTGAAGGTAGCGCGGCGGCTTCCGCGCAAAGCCCACGCCGGCGGGAGTCCCGGTGGCGACCACGTCCCCCGGCTCGAGTGTCACCACCGAAGAAATATACTCGATCAGTGCCGGAACTCCGAACACCAGCTCCCGCGTATTGGACTTTTGCAGAATTTCGCCGCCAATTTCGAGCGAGATATCTAAATCATGCGGGTCGGCGATCTCGTCGCGCGTGACGATCCAGGGGCCCATCGGCGCGAAAGTATCGAATGTCTTGCCCATCAGCCACTGCGATGTGACCATCTGATAGTCGCGCGCGCTGACGTCATTCACAATGGTGTAGCCGAAAACGTGACCGAGAGCGCTGGAGGCGGAAATGTTGCGTCCGCCGGTTCCGATGATGAATGCAAATTCGGCTTCATAATCGGGACGCGTCGAAACCTTGGGCAGCACAATAGGTGCGCCAGGACCAATCACCACGTTTGTGAACTTGTTGAAGATGGTTGGAACCGTGGGAATCGCCATGCCAGTTTCGTGTGCATGATCGCGGTAGTTCAAACCCACGCAAATGAACTTGGGTGGCCGTGGAATGGGCGCCAATAGCTTGACCTCAGCCACGTCAAAGGAAGTTCCGGTGCCCGCTGGAAGTCGCCCCGAAGCAATCACCGAAAGCACGTCCACGCCCAAGCCGAGGACCCGGCCCTCCGGCGTCACGATCCCGGCCTGCGGCGCGTTCCCGCCAGTCGCATTGGGCGGCTGAAATGTTACCAGGCGCATGTGGTCCAGCATGCCACACATCGACCCAGACGGGCGCGCAGGGCCGCCCGTAATCCGTCCTTAAGAGTCATTGGCAAGGCGCGGAACATATATGGGAGCGCGTTGGGCACGTTGGAAGAGTTCACCCTATGGGTGGCGGCCCGCAAACGGCGCATGGCGGACTTGTGCCCGTGGTTCTTGCGTCACCCTGAGCCCCTGGTGCGCGAGTGGATGCTTACGGACGGATTACGGTCAGAGCGCCGCGGCCGCATGTGAGAATGGATAGTTTATGTCCCATATACAACGGGCGCTGATCAGCGTCACAGACAAAAGTGGAGTCGTGGAATTTGCCCGTGCTCTCACCAGCCTCGGCGTCGAGGTGCTCTCCACCGGCGGAACTTACCGGGTGCTCAAAGAGGCCGGAATCGCGCCCCTACGGGAAGTGGCCGAGGTCACTGAGTTTCCCGAGATGCTAGATGGCCGCGTGAAAACCATTCATCCGCGCATAGCCGGAGGGATACTGGCGATGCGCTCCAAGCCCGAGCACATGCGGGCGATCGCGGAGCATGGAATCCCGCCCATCGACTTGGTATGCGTGAACCTCTACGAGTTCGAAAAGGTCGCCGCCAAGAAAGACGCGCCGTTAGAAGAACTGATCGAGAATATCGACATCGGGGGCCCCACCATGATCCGCGCGGCAGCCAAGAACTGGCAGGATGTCGCGGTGGTGACCTCGGCGTCCGACTACGCGGCGATTGTCACCGAGTTGCAGGCTAGCGGTGGCTCGCTCTCGATCGATACGCACTGGCAGTTGGCAAAGAAGGCCTTCGCGACCACCGCCGCATATGATCGCGCCGTAAGCGCCAGGCTGGCGGAGATTCCGCCGACCCGTGAGGTGCTGCCTGCAATCGAGGCGCTGCCTGTAATATTGGATATCCGGGCGCCTCGCAAGCTGGCCTTGCGCTACGGCGAGAACCCGCACCAGTCTGCGGCTCTCTATGCGACTGGCGCCGGTGCGGGAATTGCGGGCGCCGAACAGTTGCACGGCAAGGAGCTTTCCTACAACAACCTTGTGGATCTCGACGCGGCCTGGCAGTTGATCGCCGAATTCGACGCTCCGGCTTCCGCTGTTATCAAGCACACCAATCCCTGCGGCTGCGCGGAGGGAGCGACGCTCGCGGAAAGCTATCGGCGCGCCTTTGAGGCAGATCCGATATCGGCCTACGGCGGAGTCCTCGCGTTCAACCGCGCGGTGGATCAAGAGACCGCTTCGGAAATCGTCAAGACTTTTATCGAGGCGATCGCCGCTCCGGGTTACGACGACGACGCATTGCGAATTCTACAGCAAAAGAAAAATCTGCGGCTGCTGAAAGTGGTGCTTGCACCGGCGGAAACCGTCGTGAAGTCAATCAGTGGCGGGTTCCTGGCGCAAATGCCCGATGTGCATCGCTTGTCGCGGGCGGAGACTCGAGTCACGACGAAGCGCCCCCCTACGGATGCCGAATGGGTGGCGCTCGAGTTTGGGTGGAAGGTGTCCAAGCACGTAAAAAGCAACGCCATCGTATACGCACGTGCAAGTGACGGGCGCGGTCAGGCCATCAGCGCGGGCGCCGGGCAGATGAGCCGCGTGGATTCGGTTAAGTTTGGCGCGATGAAGGCCGTGCTCCCGCTGGCCGGTTCGGTAGTTGCTTCCGACGCTTTTTTCCCGTTCTCCGATGGAGTGGAGGAAGCAGCGCGGCACGGAATCACTGCCGTGATTCAACCGGGCGGCTCGGTCCGCGATGAAGACGTGATTGCCGCAGCGGACCGCTTAGGGCTGGCGATGGTCTTTACCGGAGTGCGCCACTTCCGGCACTAAGTCTCGCTCAACAGCTTTAGCTTATTTTCGACGCTGGTAACGCCCTTCACTTTTTTCACGATGCGGGCGGCCTTTTCGCGCGCCTTTTCGTCGTGCACGCGGCCCAGCAGAGTGACGGCGCCTTTCTTGACGACCACCTCGAAACCAGCGCCCTTGACGTCGACGTCGTCGGCCAGTTTCTTCCGGACCGCGTCGTAGATCCGATCGTCGTCGGGTGTTCCCTGCGCCATGACCCACATGGGCGCGATCAACGCAAATATTAAGAGCAAGCTGACTACACGCATAAGCCAATTCTACAGAAGAAACACCGCCGGTTAAATCGGGCCGCCATTCCCCGGCCGCCCGTAATCCGTCCGTAAGCATCCACTCGCGCACCAGGGGCTCAGGGTGACGCAAGAACCACGGGCACAAGTCCGCCATGCGCCGTTTGCGGGCCGCCACCCATAGGGTGAACTCTTCCAACGTGCCCAACGCGCTCCCATATATGTTCCGCGCCTTGCCAATGACTCTTAAGGACGGATTACGGGCCGCGGGCGCGTTCAGCGCCAATCGACAGCGGTGAGAAACTCGGGGTCCTGGCGCCAACCGGCACGTACTTTAACAAAGGTCTGCAGAAAGACTTTGCGGTCGAACAGGTGTTCGAGCTCCTTGCGCGCCAGGGTGCCAATCTTCTTGAGCGACGCGCCGCCCGCACCGATGAGGATCGCTTTCTGCCCTGTCCTTTCCACGTAAATGGTGGCGGCGATGCGCAGCAGTTTGGGCGTGTCCTCCCAGGAATCGATCAGCACTGCCACGGCGTGCGGCACTTCCTCCTGCGTGTGGTGCAGCACCTTTTCGCGCAGTACTTCGGCAGCCAGGAACCGTTGCGGCTGATCGGTCAGATAATCATCGGGATATTGCGCGGGACCGGAGGGAAGGCGCTGGATGATCTCCTGCCGCAGAACGTCCAAGCCGTCGCCTTTCTTGGCTGAGATCGGGATATACGCGGCGAAATCATGCAGCGCGCGGTATTTCTCTATGATGTCGAGGAGCTTGGGCTTCTCCTCCAGCCAATCCACCTTGTTCAGCACCGCGATCACGGGCGCTGCTATCTTCTTAGCCAGATCTGCGGCTTGCAGGTCTTCATCGGTGAACGCCGCCAGCGCATCGATCACAAATAGCGCAACATCGGGCGCTCCCGCGGCGGCCCGCACGGTATCCATCATGCGTTTATTCAGTAGCGTATTGGATCTATGAATGCCGGGAGTATCGACGAACACGATCTGCGCCTGGGGCAGCGTAAGCACGCCTTGAATCGACGTGCGTGTGGTTTGCGGCTTGGCAGCCACGATGGCCAGCTTGGTGCCGAGCAGCGCATTCAGCAGCGTGGACTTGCCGGCGTTGGGGCGTCCCAGAATCGTGACAAATCCGGCGCGATGTTTGGCTTTCTTCATTCTTTGGCGGCGGCTTTCGCGACACGGACCTGGTCCACGCGCACCTGGTTTGCTGCCAGTACCTCTATCGAAAGGCCGTCGCGCTCGAGCGATTCGCCGGCCTCCGGCACGTGGCCCAGCCATTCGGTGACCAGCCCGCCGACGGTGGTCGATTCGGTGTTCTCCGGCGGCCGGAAATCGAGCAGGGATTGCAGGCGGCCGATATCGAAGCTGCCGGAGACTATGTAGCTGCCGTCCGCTTGCACGCTGAAATCGCGCCCCGGTTCGTGCTCGTCGTGAATCTCGCCGACGATCTCCTCCACCATGTCCTCCATGGTGACGATGCCCGCGGTGGAGCCGTATTCATCCACCACCACGGCCATATGCGCTCCTTCTTCCTGCATCTCGCGGAGCAAATCGTTGACCGGCTTGGTTTCGGGAACCGCGCGGATCGGGCGCGCAATGTCGCGGACTTTCCGCTGCGCGCGCTCTTCGTCGCTCAGCTCGAACATGTCGCGAACATGCACGAAGCCGGTGATCTGATCGATGTTTTCTTCGTAGACCGGGATGCGGGAGTACTGCTCATGAATCACGATCTCCCGCAGTTCTTCGAGCGATGCGTCCTGCCGGATGGCGACGATACGCGGGCGCGGCGTCATGATCTCGCGGACGGTGGTATCGCCGAACGCGACCACCGATTGGATCAGCTCGCGGTCGCCCTTCTCGATAATGCCTTCTTCTTCGCCGGCGGCGATCAGCGCGTCTATGTGTTCCTCGGGCGTGGGGGCTTCGTCGGCCTGGGGATGGTCGCCGAGATCGAATACCGACTGCAGGAAGTCGAGCGCCCAGGTCAGCGGCCGCATCGTCAGCGACATCAAACGAAACACTGGGACCATTGGCAACAGACCGTGGCCCGTACTCTTGCGGTAAATGATCTGCGGGATTACATAAGTGCCCACAATGGTATAGAACGTCACCAGCAGAACGGCGACGATGAGCGATTCCGTGTTATACCCATCGGGCGATGTAAGAGCGAGAGTCAGGCAGCCCAGAACGGCCAGGCCCAGATGCTTTATAAGTGAAAAAGTGAGAGCGCCCAGCTCCGTCTCCAGGCCAATCTTGGCTTCGAGCGTGGCCTTGAAAAATTCCAACGAGGGCAGTTCCCGGGCGCGGATGCGCAAGGATTCCAGATACAGCACTTGGATCGTAGTCGCCAGCGTCACGAGGATCGCGACCACGGTGTCTAGGATCAGGCAGAGCAGCGTCATGGCTTGGCCTTCTTATCGGCGGAACGCTCGCCGCGCGATCGCTCCAGGAGCCCGTCCGGCAATCCCAGGCGCTTGCGCCAGCGGCTCTCCGCGCGGGCCATTTCGCCGGAGTCGGCCTCATGGTCCATCCCCGCCAAGTGCAGCGCGCCGTGAAGCATCAAAATACGCACCTCGTCGGTCAGTGAATGGCCGTATTGCGCAGCCTGCATACGCGCGCGATCAATGGAGATGGCAATGTCGCCTGCGATCCCGTTTGGGCTGGCCGGCGAAAACGAAAGTACGTCGGTCGCCTGGTTCTTCCCGCGATATTGCCGGTTCAGACGGCGGATTGCGGCGTCATCCGCAATCAGGCAGGAGATGGTCCGGCCATGCAGGACGCGGCGTGTGAGTTCGCCTAGAAAGCCCCGCAACTCTGCCCGATCTACCCGTCGGGAAGTACGAAACAGCAGCGGTATGTCGTCGGGTGAC
>JBDTTL010000098.1:0-14066 GCA_039930665.1 Acidobacteriota bacterium | reverse complement strand
CTAGCCTGCCTTCAGATTTAATTTCCCGGACTGTCGATTCCGCGGTTCCCGGTTCGACTCAACGGTAGAAAGCACGCCTAGAATTTCTAGGGAGAAAAGAATATGCGATTCATGATGATTGTCAAAGCCAGCAAGAACTCTGAGGCGGGGCAGATGCCCAGCGAAGCATTGTTGAGCGCGATGGGGAAATACAACGAAGAACTGATGAAAGCCGGGGTGCTGATGGATCTCTCCGGGCTGCAGCCGAGTTCGAAAGGCGCACGCATCCGCTTCTCGGGAGACAAACGAACCGTAATCGACGGGCCCTTCGCCGAAACCAAAGAGCTGATTGCAGGCTTCTGGATCATTAAGGTGAAGTCCAAAGAAGAGGCGATGGAATGGGCCAAGCGCATCCCCAATCCACATCCGGGAGATCAGGAGAGCGAAATTGAGATTCGGCCGTTTTTCGAGATCGAAGATTTCGCGCCCAGCAAGGCCATTGAGCAGCACCGCGAACTAGGGAAACAACTGGAACAGAGCAGGAAATGACGATGCCAGTGGTCATGAGAGAATCTGTCGAACCAGCATCCGAGGCGGCTCCAGTGTCGAAAGCGCGGGTTCGCACGGGACAGGTCATCAGCGGTTTCATCGTGCTATTTCTGCTCTTCGATAGCTTTGGCAAATTTTTCAAGCCCACGCCCGTCGTCGAGGGGTTCGCTCGATTGGGATTCCCGGTGAGTCTTTCCGTGACGATCGGAACGCTGTTGTTGGTCTCTACCATCTTGTACGTCATCGCCCGAACCGCGGTTCTTGGCGCGATTCTGCTGACGGGCTACCTCGGCGGCGCGGTCGCGAGCCAGTTGCGTATAGGTGAGCCATTATTGGGTTACGTCTTATTTCCGGTCTATTGCGGCGTTCTTCTGTGGGCCGGCCTGGTGTTGCGTGATAAGCGTCTGAGCGCAGTTATTTTTCGACGAAGCTAGTCGAACCCGAAACGGAGAGGACAGAATAGATGAGTAAAGTGCGAGTACTGGTGGGAACGCGCAAGGGCGCCTTCGTATTGACTTCGGATGGGAAGCGCGAGAAGTGGGATGTCAGCGGACCGCATTTCGCGGGCTGGGAAATGTATCACCTGAAGGGATCGCCGGTCGATCCGAATCGGCTGTATGCCTCGCAAAGCAGCGGATGGTTCGGGCAACAGATCCAGCGCTCGAACGACGGCGGGACGACATGGGAGCCGATGGGAAACAAGTTCGTCTACGACGGCATTCCGGGCACGCACCAGTGGTATGACGGCACGCCGCATCCCTGGGAGTTCAAGCGAGTCTGGCACCTGGAACCATCCCTGAGCGATCCCGATACGGTATACGCCGGAGTGGAAGACGCCGCCATGTTCCGTTCGACGGATGGGGCGAGGACCTGGGAAGAACTGTCGGGATTGCGCGGCCACGGCACGGGGCCGCATTGGGCGCCGGGCGCAGGAGGCATGTGCCTCCACACGATCCTTATCGATCCCAGCAATCACCAGCGTATGTACATCGCGATTTCGGCGGCGGGAGCTTTTCGCACCGATGATGCCGGCAAGACCTGGCGTCCGATCAATCACGGTTTGCGCTCGGAACATATTCCCGATCCCGATGCCGAGATCGGCCACTGCGTCCACCGCATCGCCATGCATGCATCGCGGCCAGAAGTGCTGTTCATGCAGAAGCACTGGGATGTGATGCGTAGCGAAGATGCGGGCGACAACTGGCGCGAAGTGAGCGGCAATCTGCCCACGGACTTCGGATTCGTGATCGATGTTCACGCGCACGAGCCCGAAACTATTTACGTCGTTCCTATCAAGAGCGACTCCCAGCACTTTCCGCTTGAAGGAAAGCTGAGCGTCTATCGCAGCCGAACCGGCGGCAACGAATGGGAAGCGCTCACGAAGGGCTTGCCGCAAAAAGATTGCTACGTGAACGTACTGCGGGACGCGATGGCGGTGGATTCGCTCGACAAGTGCGGCGTGTATTTCGGCACTACTGGCGGTCAAGTGTACGCGTCGGCGGACGCTGGCGACAGTTGGGCTCCCATCGTGCACGATCTCCCGGCTGTGCTCTCGGTTGAGGTTCAGACATTGTCATGATTCGCGTCATACTCCCGGCGCATCTACGAACATTGGGCCGCGCCGGGAGTGAGGTCATCCTCGAAGTCAAGAAGAGCACCATTGGGGGCCTTCTCGACGCGCTGGAGGAGCAGTATCCGATGCTGCAGGGTGCGATCCGCGACCACGTTACGCTGCAGCGCCGGCCGTTCGTGCGGTATTTCGCGTGCGAAGAGGACTTGTCGCACGAACCCGCGGACACGGCATTGCCCGGAGCAGTGGTGTCGGGAACGGAACCCTTCCTCATCGTCGGCGCCATTGCCGGCGGGAGTTTTTGAAATTCGCGACGTACTATTTTTCTTTAATCTTTCAAGCAAACCAAGGAGCGTATTATGCAACTGAACCCTTATCTTCTTTTCGGCGGCGAATGCGAGGCCGCGTTTAAGTTCTACGAGCAGTGCCTCGGCGGAAAAATCGAGGTCATGATGCCGCACGCCGGCACGCCAGCGGAGAAACACAGTCCTCCAGAGTGGCGCGACAAGATCCTGCATGCCTCTATGGTTGTGGACGGCAACCGCCTGATGGGCTCCGACGCTCCGCCTGATCATTACGAACAACCGAAGGGCTTCTCAGTGTCGCTACAAATCAAGGATCCGACGGCCGCGGAACGGACGTTTAACGCACTGGCCGAGCAAGGTGTCGTGAAGATGCCGTTTCAGCAGGCGTTTTGGGCACACCGCTTCGGTATGCTCGTCGATCGATTCGGCATCCCCTGGATGATCAACTGCGAACAAGCCGCCTAGCTGGCGTGGTTAGCGCACCCGCCTTTTAGGGTGTCACGAGCATTGTGGAGTCCGACAGATCCCCTGGAGGCAAAGAAGAAAAGATCGGCGGAGCCTCGAAATTCTGCGACAGGCTGATGATGGGGATCGTGGACGTGATCTTGACCAGTCCCGTGAAACTTGCCAGCCCGAGCAACGGTCCGACGTTGGCAGATCCGTGGGCCAGCGGACCGAGGGTGATGCTCTGGCTCCCCAGCCGAGCGCCCGCATTGTCGTACACGGTGAACCGTGATCGTGGCCGACTGCGTCGTGGAAGGATTCGCATAAGCCACTCCGGTGGCCGTCTGGGCGAAGGTGGCGAACTGAGTAGTTGGGGCGGCCTCTGCGTTCACGCCGGCCTCTCCCACCGGCACTCCCGTGTCTTTCTTGTAAAGACGAAACACCAAGCTGGCCTGCACCGGGCCCGTGCAAGTCGCTTGCGCCCACCCTTGCACCACGACGAACGCCGGGTTGGCAACCGTCTGGTCATGAATCGATCCCCCGGGCGGCAGCACATCGGTACGGGTGGTAGCGGTTCCTTGGGCGAAGGGAACCGCTAACGGGGCGCCGGAGTCGCCATAGAAATTCGTCACGCAGGTAACTGTCGCAGGCGAGTAATTGTTATAGGTGAGAGTCGATTGCCAACCATCGCTGAAGGCCAGGTCGGAAATATAGTAGTTCACCGACGCCGTGAATGTGGCGCTGCCGATGACTGGTCCTGTGATGGTTGATCCGGCCGTGACACCCACCTGTGCCACGGAACAATTCGTCGGAGAAACGACCGCGCAGGTTGCACCGGCAGTGTAGGCGAAACCGAGTGAAGCGACTAATTGGCCTCCGGTGAGAATCGGCGCGACGAAAGTTCCACTGGCGGAGGTCAAAATCAACGTCATCGTTGCTGTTGGCGGAACAAAGGTAAAAGAAAAGAAGTTAGACCCGATACTCTGCTCGATGCCCAGGAATGGAGTTGGTCCAGAACCTGGATAGATAGTGACTAAGCTATAGGTTCCAGAGGTGAATCCCGGCGTAGTCCCCGTAAAATTGCCGGAAATGGTGCAAGTTGTATTGCCGCCACTGGGGCTGCATGAGCCCATCGTAATGACGTACTGACCAAGGCCGGCGCCGTTTGGCCCGGTACCCGCCATGCCAAAGCTCTGCGCGCTTTGGCCGAGGTCAACGGTGACTGTCACCGCTTGCGCCATTGAGGATGTCAACATCAATCCAAGTAAACCGATGGTGGTCTGCAAGATGTTCTTGCTGAAGCTGAATCGGCGTGAAATGTTCCAGTTCTTGTTCGCAACGTCCATAGGTGACTAATCTCCTCCGAAAAGATTTATGCCAGCGGTTATAGTGATCGGTGGGCGCAAGCCCGAGGCATCTGCCGGCGAGGCTGTTACTGTGCCGACTATGCCTTAGTCCTAGTGCGGATGCCAGCCCGCTGGACGCAATCACTGCGCCCCGGCCCGGCCGACCAATGGTATCGTATTCGAGGCTGCTAAAGGGAAACCCATCAAGCTCATACTGGTCAGAAAGTCCGGTTCTGTAACGTAGAGGCTATCGAGGGCGTCGGCGTGAGCCCCAGGCTCGGACTATCGAAAGATATGCCGAGAAGAACCGTCGCAAGACCCGTCAGACTCTGAGGGCGCTATAAAGTACTATTCCATTTCGATCGCGCAAGGTCTATACTCGTCCCATTCGTAGCGGTTTCGAAATTCAAGGGGAAGACAACATGACAATCAAGAACGTTGGGATCTTGGCATCAGTGATGCTTTCGGCTTTTTGCGCTATGCCTGCGCGAGCCGCAACCGAAGTTTTTTCCGCCACACTATTGGGCGACAACGAGGTTCCTCCCATCAATACTTCCGGTGAGGGGACCTTCCAGATGGAAAATAACAACGGCGTGATTAATTTCACTCTGACATTTTCCGGGTTATCCTCCAACCTGACGGTGTCCCACCTGCACTTCGCACCGACGAAGGTTTCGGGTGGAGTAATGATCTTTTTGTGCGGCGGCGGTAATCAACCCGCATGTCCGGCAGCCAAATCGGGGTCCATAACCGGCACAATCGTAGCTGGGAATGTGACCGGACCAACCACTCAGGGCATCAGCGTAGGGGATCTCACCTCCGCTTTAGAAGCTGTAGGTGAGGGGAGTGCCTACGCCAACATCCACACGACGCAGTTTGGCGTCGGCGAGATTCGCGGCCAAGTTCGCAGGGGGAATAAACACAAAGACAGTAACGGCGGAAACGGCCAGGGCGACGCTCACAAAAATAAGTAGCTGCGACAACCGGCCAAAAGCAGTCTCGCACTCCAGTGCCCGGATCGAGAGCCTGTCCTCATTGGGGCATCGATCCGCGGCGGCGTTGGAGCGTTGAACTACCTAGCGCACCAGGTATTTTGCTGCCGTCTTCTCATTGAGCCGAATCCCTAATCCCGGGCGCGAGGTGAGTTCCAGAAATCCTTTTTCGATGCGTTCCGGCGGATCGATCAGCTCCGCGCGCCACGGCACTTCGCCGTACGAGTATTCGAGAATCAAAAAGTTGGGCATTCCCGCGCAGACGTGCGCCGCCGCAACATTGCCAACCGGACTCGCGGGGCCGTGCGGTGCGACCCGCAAGCCGGCGGCCTCCGCCAAGCTGGCGATTTTCTTCAACTCCAGCATGCCTCCGCAGTACTTCACGTCCGGCATCACTATATCCACGGAGCCCGCATTGATATAGGGCAAGAAACCCTTGGCGCCGTAAGTCACTTCGCCTCCGGCCGAAGGCATGGACGCCGCGCGGTGAATCGCGGGCAGGTCGGGTACGTGAGTGACCTCCTCCAGCCAGAAGAGCTTCAACGGTTCCAATCGCTTTGTCAAGGCAAGCCCACGCGCGAGATCGAACTTACTGTGCGCATCGAGCAAGAGATCCCGGTCTGGCCCCAACACCTGGCGGACCGCAGTCGCGCGATCGACACCCAATTGTGTGATCTCTTCGACCATTTGCGCGTTGGAGAGGTCGTCCGGCATATCATCCCAAGGCGCCAGTTTGACGGCGGTAAAGCCTGCGTCAACCGCCCGTTGCGCCATTGTGGCGAATCCCGCCGGCGTTCGCGGATCAGCGGACCGGTTGATGTTGGCGTAATTGCGGATCGAGGCTCGTAAAGCGCCTCCGAAAAGCTGGTACGCGGGGACGTTCAAAGCTTGTCCGATGATGTCCCAAAGGCACTGTTCGAGGGCGCTCAAGGCACAGGCGGCGCTGGTGCCGCCCGCTGCGATCTCCGGCGCGGCGGCCGAGCGGAGCCATTCGATATCGAAAATGCCGCGGCCATTCAGCCGCTCTGCGAACTGGGCCACGTATCGCAAAGTGACGGCGTCGCGGCCATGCGAAGCTTCGCCGAGCCCTGTGATGCCGGAGTCCGTCGCCAGCCGTACCAGGACCCAGTTGCCCCTAGCGTTCACATGGACAACGAAGGTCTCATGGCTACCGATTCGTATTTTCCTGGCGTCACTTTGGGCGGAAAGGGAAACCGCAGGCAGGCTGAATGGCAAGGCGGCGACAGCGAACCGGGAAAGGCATTGACGCCGTGTCATCGAGGAATCTCTCATATTGGCCGTCCAATTTCCGTGCTGTGGAAGGGCTGCAGACTGTCTATCGCGTCAGGAGATTCGGTTTTCAGGTCCCATTTGAAGAACCGCAAGCGGATGCGATCCGGCAGAAAATCGGCAATCGTGAAACTATGTTGCTCGATGGGCTTGATCTCTTCCTGCACGTCGAGATACTTGGGCGGAGTCGACCCCGTGCCGCGTCTTGCCGATGGCCAGCCTAGCGGTCCAGTGCCGATAGGACCAGCCAATATCGCAGTCAGCGGAGTTTTCTCGAGATCCAGCGTGCCGGCTCGCAAAATCTTGCCAATTGCGATTGCGTGCAAGTCACCGCTGACGGTGAGCGGGATACGACCCTTCATGGCAGCCATCGCAGCGACCAGGCGATCATGCTGCTTCAGCCAACCACTTTGCCAATAGGGCTTCTCTTTGGCGGTGGTGAGCTTACCTTCGGCATCCAACACATCCGGATACCATTCCATCCACTTTCCCGCGCTCCAGCCCATCGGATTGCTCGGGACGTGGACCAGATGGGCAGCATCGGGCGAGGCGGTACGCGCAAGCAGCCAACGCTCCACCTCGGGATCGATATACACGGCGCTGGGCCCGGCGAGCGTACAAGTACGGCGGGCATCGTAAAGCAGGACTTCCGCCAAACTGCCAAACCGAAGCGTTCCCCAGCTCTCCGAAACTCCGTTTGTGGCATCGCCAATCGAGCCCCACGGCAGGCCGCGCGGACGGTTGTCGTCGGGCAGGAATTCCGGATAGTACATGCGCTGGGTGGCGCGCGCCAGTTGTAAGTGGAACCATGGCGGAGGAAACGTGACGATCTCATCCCAGGCTTCGTCATTGTCGAAGTAGTCGTGATCGTCTTGCAGGAAAAATGTTGGCGTCGATCGAAAGTCGGTGCCGTACACCGACACAATTTGCGGACCCGCGGCGAGTTTTAGCACGGTCTCATTCTTGTCGCCAAAAATCAGGGCCGATCGTGTGAAACTCTCTAATTTCGTGGTGTCTCTGCGCGCCGGCGGAACATTCGGGGCATGCAGGTCCCAGTAGATGTGATCCCCGTTTGCAACCATGGCCTGTGGCTGAAACGTCAACGCGCGACGCAGCATGCGATTGCGAATCGCGGTGGGGAGATAGGAGCGCTGGTGGCGGTCGTTATCCGGGCCGCCGGCGCAAGTGAAGAACAGCACCCGAAAACTATCGGGTCGCGTACTCGCGGCCGGAAACGTCGATAGATCCCAGGGCTGGCAGAGTGCCTTGCGGTTGGAAGCTACCAGCGACAAAGTATATCGCCGGTTCGGCTGCAGACCGGTGGCGTAGAACTGCCAGAAGGAGCCTTCGGTGTCGTTCATCCGGCCGAGAACGGTCCCTCCGCCAATCCGGAGGACGGGCGTTCCGGTCAGTGGCTTTGCGAACGACGCCTTGATCAGGATTCTGGAGTCGCTGACGGTCGGCAGCAGATGCCGCACTTGTCCGGCGTCCCACGCCTCTGCCGGCGGTGGTCCGGCGTCCTGTGCGAACGAGTCGGCGTCGATTGACACCAGAATCGTGGCACCCAAACTGCCGGTCAAGAACCCACGCCGATCCATAAAGTCCCCTTCTTTCGAAGTACGCCGACAATATTGTCGGCTCACCTGCCGAATTATACTCAATTCGCCGAGCGAGATCGATGCAGCGCCGTTGGCACCCCTGTATGGGCTTTGGGCCGTCGATTCTTTCAACGCGTTCGTTCCGTTGTTGCCGACTTCGTCACGGCATTGCAGCGGCGCACCGAGTGAGCGGTTAACGGCATGGCGGGACGATAAATCGCATGATCGAGGTGAACGCCCGGATGCGGTAACGGTTATTTAGGTACAGTCAATCCCCTCGGTGCTCGACCTTCTAGAGCATTCACCTTAAACCCTCTAAGTAACAATTGTTTGATCATCCCCCTGTTCGCGCGAGCCAAGCCCTAGTACCATGGTCATGGTACGGCTAAGTCCACAGGGGAAAGACAGGAGGCGTGGATGGATCATAAGCCCGCGCGACGAATTATGTTGTGTTCAGAGATTGTGAGCCTGCACCTAGAGGCTCAGAAAGGACGTGCCCGCGAGCTTAAAGGCAATCTTGAAGAGATATGGGCATCGGGCGCGGTGCTTTGGACCGAAGAACGAATCCGGAATTACACGTCCCTGTCTTTCCTGGGGGGTGGCTGCCAGTTTCGCGGGCAGGTGGTTGCCCAAACTTTGCGCAAAGGAATTGGCTATATCACCGAGATGCGGTTTCATCCGAGTTGCCGGTGGTCTGAACAAAGGTATCGCCCCCAACACCTTTTCAATCCGTTGGTGCTGCTCGCGAACCGGATTTTCGAAACCACGCTTTGCGCGGCCAAGGGCCGTTCCGATCAGGTCCGGCCGCACGCCTTCCTGAGGACAGCGGCCCCGGCTTCCTTCAAGTCAGCGTACTGGGGTTGAATGCTGGTCCCCCGCGATCATCACGCGTCAAGCCTCGAGCCTAAGGCGGAAAGGCGCGGAGTGACTCGCTGGTTCAGGAGAGTTCAAGCCGGCAGCATCATGGCGCACCGCCGCGGGATAACGCTGCGCACTCAACTGATCCTGCTGCTGGGTATTCTGGTTCTGCTGGCCACTGCAAGCCTGGGCTCGATCGCTTATCGCACATCGCGTACCATCATTCAGCAGGATGCGATTCGCGAAGTGGGAGTTACGGCAACCGTTCGAAAACAGGTCCTGATTCGAGTCCTGACCCAACAGCGGGATCGTGCCGATGCTCTTTTGAAAACTGCGGAAATCGGATGCTTACATAGTGAGACTTGGTGCCTCCGTAAACTTCTGTTGGATTTCGTCGCCACTGAGAGCGCTACTGCCGCGCGACTGTCCTATCGAGATCGCGCGCCGGTGATAGCCGGCAAGGATGCAGCCTCGCTTCCGGCCGCCATTGCTTCCGACGCCACCCAGATCGCCCATTTTAGTTTTGATCGAAAGGGCCAGCCATCTTATGTTCTCCAGGTACTCTCGCAAAACGGCAACGGAATTCTGACCATCCGGGGAGACATGCAACTCCCCAACCAGATTTTTTTGGACCGTTACGGCCTAGGTCAATCCGGGGAGACTTTTCTGACGGATGATCGAGGGTACTTTCTAACGCCTCCGAAGTATTCCGCTCTGACGGGGGAGGGCCGCCCGCTCAATGGTCAGCCAATGCAGATGTGTCTCGCCGGAATGGACGGCGAAGTTCTTGGGGAAGGCTACCGTGGAGTCGCCGTGGTTCGCGGGTTCCGCTCGGTTCCGGAGATCGGCGGGGGGTGCATCATGGCGCTGATCGATCAGACCGAAGCCTTCGCCCCCACCAAGCGGATCGCGAAGGAAGTAGCGGAGGTGTCGGGCATCCTGGCCATGATGGCGATTGTCTGCTCGCTGCTGCTGGCGCAACTGGTCTCGCGTCCCCTGAAGCGGTTGACCGGCCGCGCGCGATCGCTCCAGCGAGGAGACTTCGACAGCCCGGTGCCAGTGGAAGGGCCCGCCGAAGTGCGCATGTTCGCCCAAACCTTTCAGGCCATGGCTCTCTCTCTCAAGAACTCCCGCATTGCCCTGGAGGAATCCAGTCAGCAGACTCGAAATATCCTGGAAAGCATTAGCGACGGATTTGCGGCATTCGACAGGGAGTGGCGCTGTACCTATGTCAACGACAAGGCCACTGAGTTGAGCCGTATTCCCCGCGCGGAGATTCTCGGCAGGAACGTTTGGGACCTGTTTCCGGGTAGCACCAACACCGCGATGTATGGCAAACTCCGCCGCGCCATGGAAGACGGAGTGTCCGTGCATCTCGAAGAGCATTACGCTCCCTTCGATCTTTGGTTTGAGGTAGACGCCTATCCGACCAGAGACGGTCTGGCAATCTTCGGCCGGGACGTTACTGAGCGGAGGCGGTTTAACGACCGGTTGCAACAAACCCAAAAACTGGAGAGCATTGGGCTGCTGGCAGGAGGAATCGCTCACGATTTTAACAATTTGCTCACGGGAATTATGGGCAATGCCAGTATTGTGCTGGACGATCTTCCGCCCGTGAGTCCGGTGCGGGAAAATCTGGAAGCGGTGATGAAGGCAAGCGACCGAGCCGCTGCTTTGACCCGGCAATTGTTGGCGTATGCGGGAAAGGGCCGCTTCGTCATCGAGCAACTGAATCTGTCTGATCTCGCCCGCGAGATCACGAGCCTTCTGCAAAGTTCCATACCCAGAACCGTCGAGTTGCGTTTGCAATTGCAAGATGACCCGCCGTCGATCGAGGGCGACGCCGCTCAGATCCAGCAACTCATCATGAACTTAGTCATCAATGCCGCCGAGGCGATCGAGGAAGGCCGGACCGAGACCGTTTGGATCATTACCCGCCTGGAGGACGTAGGCCAACCTTACATCAACCAGATGGTTGCTCCGAATGGCGCCACGCCCGGCACCTACGTCACGCTCGAGGTGCGTGATGCCGGGTGTGGAATGGACGCGGAGACGCGGGCGCGCATTTTCGATCCGTTTTTCACCACCAAGTTTACGGGGCGGGGCCTCGGTCTGGCCGCTGTGATGGGCATGGTGCGCGGGCACAAAGGCGCCCTTCAGGTGGAGAGCGCGCCCGGGAAGGGAAGCAGCTTCAAAGTGCTTTTCCCGGTCAGCGGTGGAAAGGTTGCTAGTGTCGATGCGCTCGCCCCTGAAAAGAGTCTGGCGGGCAGCGAAACCATCCTGGTGATCGACGATGAAGAAACGGTGAGGCAGGCTGCCAAGTCCGCGCTCGAAAGCTATGGCTATAAGGTGATGGTTGCGGCGAACGGCAAGGAAGGCGTCGAACTTTTTGAGGAACTGGCCAATGAGATCGACGCGGTCCTGCTGGACATGACCATGCCGGTGATGTCGGGCGAAGAGGCGCTGGTGCGCTTGAAGAGCATTCGACCGGATATCCGCGTGGTGTTGTCCAGCGGTTACAACGAGGACGACGCAACGCGCCGCTTCATTGGCAAGGGGCTCGCCGGCTTTATTCAAAAGCCCTACGCGGCGGCGCTTCTGGCTGAGAAGATCAAGATCGCGCTGGAATCCCACGGGAGCGCACGCTGTCGACGCGCGGCGGGCAGGTCGGGCACCTAGGGAATCGAATTTTCTTCTTTCAGGAACTTGCACGTTCCGAATCGCACTCGCCAACATCAGGTTCCCCGCGACACCCGAGGAGTCCGCTACATTGGCCGCGGAAGCCATCGCTCAAGCGTCCATCGAATGCGCCGGAATTATCTGCTTTCCAGAATGTTTCATCCCCGGCTATCGTGGCATGGAGAAGGCGGCGCCGCTCCCCGACCCGGTGTTCCTCGATCGTGCCTGGTCCAACATTGCAGCGACCTCCGTAGAGGAGGCGTGGGGGTTGTACTTGGCACCGAGCGCGTCGTCGACGGCGCCCTGTTAGCCGGCGCCATAGTCATCCACGGCGATGGAAGGCGCATCGGCTTTCAGGACAAAGTCCAATTGGATCCGTCCGAGGATACGATCTACTCGCCCGGTTCCGGGAGGCGGGTTTTTCAAATCGGTCCGCTGACATTCGGTGTCGTCATCTGCCATGAGGGTTGGCGCTATCCGGAAACGGTGCGCTGGGCCGTCCGGCACACATGGTGTTCCATCCTCATTTCCACGAAGCTGAACCCGGCTGTTATTTGCCTGCGAGCTTCGCCGAGCCGGCAAACTCATTCCATGAGAAAAGCAGCCCTGTGCAGAGCTGCCAAGAACACCTGCTATTTCGCAACTGTTAACTTTGCAGGTATCGGGCCGCCGACCCCTTCGGCGACCGTGCGCCCTGACGGGACGCTGCTTAGCTACCAGCCATACGGCAGACCAGGGCTGCTCGTCGCGGACATCGACCTCGCTGCTGCCACTGGCCTTCTCGCAGCGCGCTGTACGTCCATCTAACTCTTCCGACGAAAACTTCGTCTGCCGGCGAAAGTGGGCGAAAGTGATTGAACCCGCCCCGGCACGATGTGCAGCCTCGGCCGTCCGGCGATATTCTAAGCTAAGAGTTCCGGAGAACAACTACATGGAAAATCTCAAAGCCGTCGACGTGGCGATTGTGGGCGGCGGCTGGACCGGCCTGATGATGGCGAAAGAGATCGCGACGCGCACCGGCTTAAACGTTACGGTTCTCGAACGCGGCGGCCCGCGCAAGACGGCCGACTATGCCCAGGACATGGACGAGGTCGACTATGCCGTGCGCCTTCGCATGATGCAAAACATAGCAGACGAGACCATTACCCACCGGCATTCGGTGCGGAACGCCGCGGTGCCCGTGCGGCAATATGGATCGTTTCTCCCCGGGACAGGAGTTGGCGGCGCGGGTGAACATTGGAACGGCATGGCCTGGCGATTCCTTCCCAGCCTGTTTACTCTGCGGACTCATTTGACGGAGAAACACGGATCCGCACGGCTCCCTCAAGACCTCGCCGTCCAGGATTGGGGCGTGACCTACGACGACCTTGAGTCCCACTATTGGCGTGCCGAACAGATGATGGGCATCAGCGGAAAAGCCGGCAACCTGAACGGCAAGATCGTCGATGGCGGCAATCCTTTCGAGGGTCCGCGCCGTCACGAATACCCGCTTCCGCCGCTCAAGGACTCGCATCTTTCGGCTCTATTTGCAGCCGGCGCCAAGAAGCTGGGATATCGTCCTCACCCGGTTCCCGCCGCGAACCTGAGTGAGACCTATAAGAATCCCGATGGCATCACTCGCCCGGGATGCGCCTACTGCGGGTACTGCGAGCGTTTCGGATGCATGATCGGCGCCAAATCGCAGCCCACCAATACCCTGCTTCCGGTTCTGCAGCGGCGGAAAAATTTCGAGCTCCGAACCGGGTGTTGGGTGCGCCGCATCGTACACAAGGATGGCAAAGCGACGGGAGTTCAATACGTCGACGCGCAGGGAAACGAGATATTCCAGCCCGCCTCCATCGTGGTGCTGGCAACGTTCACGCTGAATAATACCAAGCTCCTCTACCTTTCGAAGATCGGCACGCCCTACGACGCGGCCACCGGCAAGGGAACGCTGGGCAAGAATCTGACGCATCAGGTGGATGGAAATACGCGTGTGTTTCTCGGCCAGCCCCTCAATGCTTTCATGGGCACAGGAAGCCTCGCTATGCGCATTTCGGAGTTTGACGGCGATCACGGGCTGACCGGTTCGGAAGGGCTGTTGCGGATGGGAACAATCGGCGTGCTCTCAAACGGGAACCGTCCGATCGACACTTTCGACGCCACTCCTCGCGACTCCGCGAATACGAAATGGGGATCGGAATGGAAGGCCGCCGCGCTCAAGTGGCGCGATCGCAACGCGGTGATCGCGCTCGCCGGCGAGCACCTTTCCTACCGACAAAACTTCATGGATCTCGACCCGGCGTATACCGATAAGTTCGGCGATCCGCTGCTACGCTTCACGCTCGATTGGACCGAACACGAATTCCGGCAATCGGAGTATGCGAGAGAAATTGGGCTGAAGATTGCGGCCGCGATGGGAGCGGTTCAGGCGGAGCCCTTGGGAGGCCGTGCTCCCTACAATGTCACCAATTACC
>JBDTTL010000097.1:0-14113 GCA_039930665.1 Acidobacteriota bacterium | reverse complement strand
ACGGGCCGTGACGAAGCCCGTGAACAACTGCTTGAGCAAGTCGGGAATCTTGATATGCTGAAAAACCCGGCTGCGGTATTTGCAGGACAACTTCCAGATTTCCGGAGCAACCGTCATGGAATAGGAAGTCAGGCGCGTATCGCGCACGCCCTGCGACATCTCTACGACAACTCCGTGGAAATGACGCGGCGTATCGCCGGCATCCCCGCCCTGCACGCCGAAGCTAACCTTTTGGCCGACTACCTTATCGAAGTCGACGCTGGTGGTGTTCTCAGCCTGCATTTCCAGCTCGAAGCTGAATAACCGGCTAAGCGCTTCGTCTCCCTCGAAGCCACGCAGCAGCAGCTTGTCATCGCCCAGGGGCGTGGTCAGGTAGAGATACCGGTTCGCTTCGAGGAAAGCCATCCAATCCCTTCAATTCCTTACGCGTAAACAAAGTTAGAATCGGGTCCCACACTCACCTGGATCGAGGAAAGTTTCTGCCCTTCGGCCATTCCCGACAGGATTCGCCGGGAAACCTGGGGCAGCAGGGTGTTTGTAAGGATGTTATCGACATTGCGGGCGCCGCTTTCGACCTCGGTACAGCGCCGTGCGACTTCATCCACCAGCGAATCGCTATAAGTCAGGGTGATTTTGTGGTTTTCAAAGAGCCGCCGCTGGATCTTCCCGAGCTTCAGAGTGATGATCTTCTTCAGAGCTTCGTCGCGGATCGGGAAATACGGGATGATCACCATGCGCCCCAGAAACGCCGGTTTGAATATCTTGTCCAGCTCGGGCTTCAGGGCCTTGACCAAACCCTCAGCGCCGGGCATGGTCTCCGGATCGGCCGTAAGCTTCATCAGCGTGTCGGTGCCGGCGTTGGAAGTCAGAATGATGATGGTGTTCTTAAAGTCGATTTCACGGCCTTCGCCGTCTTCCATCTTGCCTTTATCGAACACCTGGAAAAACAACTCCAGCACGTCTGGATGGGCTTTCTCCACTTCATCCAGCAGCACTACTGAGTACGGCCTGCGGCGCACCGCTTCCGTGAGCACGCCGCCCTCGCCATAACCGACATAACCGGGAGGCGATCCCTTGAGCGTGGAGACCGTGTGGGCTTCCTGGAACTCGCTCATGTTGATGCTGATCATATTGCGTTCGCCACCGTACATCAAATCGGCCAGCGTGAGAGCCGTCTCGGTCTTGCCGACGCCGCTGGGTCCCACCAGCATGAAAACGCCGATAGGCTTGCTGGGATCTTCCAGGCTGGCCTTCGACGTGCGAATGCGTTCGGAGATTTGCTCCAGCGCGTGACTCTGCCCGATCACGCGGCCGCCGAGGACTGCCTCCAGCGTCAGCACTGTAGAAATCTCATCCTTTAACATCTTGCCGGCCGGGATCCCAGTCCAGGCCGAGATCACTTCGCTGATCATTTGCCCATCCACGCACACTTGCATTAAGGGATTCTCGCCTTGCAGCGCGACCAACTCGGTAGTCAGAGTATCCAATTCGGCCCTGTGAGTCTCCCGCTCTTTGGCAGGTGTTCCTTCCTCTTCCAGTTTCGAGCGAATGTCCCGCAGCTTCAGAACCAGATCTCGCTCCTTGGTAAAACGTTCGTTCAGCTCCTTGAGCCGTGCTTCAGCGGCGGACTTGCGCGTCGCGATCGCCTCCAGGCGCTCGGCATGGTCGGCGCCGGTCGAAGTCTCGCGCTGGAGAACGCGCGCCTGCACGGTCAGGTCGTCGATTTCGCGCGTAGTATCTTCGATCGCGGCTGGAATCGAATTCTGCCCCAACGCCAGCCGCGCGCAGGCCGTATCCAGCACGCTCACCGCTTTATCCGGCAATTGCCGCCCGGCCAGAAAGCGATGCGATAACCGCACTGCCGCTCCGACGCCTTCATCCAGAATGCGGACGCTATGATGCTTTTCGAGGGAACCTACAATCCCGCGCATCATCACCAGGCACGCCTGCTCGTCCGGTTCTTCCACTTTCACCACCTGAAAGCGCCGCGCGAGGGCCGGATCTTTTTCAAAATACTTCTTGTATTCGCTCCAGGTCGTGGCCGCGATGGTGCGCAATTCACCGCGCGCCAGCGCAGGCTTCAGCAGGTTGGCCGCGTCATTCTGTCCGGCCTGCCCGCCGGCCCCGATCATGGTGTGCGCTTCGTCGATGAACAAGATGATGGGCGTCGGCGAGGCTTTCACCTCTTCAATCAAGCCCTTCAGGCGATTCTCGAATTCCCCCTTGATGCCGGCGCCCGCTTGCAGCAAAGCCAGGTCGAGCGTGCGAACGTCGACATTCTTCAGAGGCGGAGGAACATCGCCGTTGGCGATCCTGAGCGCGAATCCTTCCACTACCGCCGTCTTGCCCACGCCGGCCTCGCCCGTCAGAATCGGATTGTTCTGGCGGCGGCGCATCAGAATATCGATCACCTGCCGGATCTCTGCGTCACGTCCCAGCACCGGATCGATTTTTCCCTTGCGTGCGTTGCCGGTCAGGTCCACCGTGAACTGGTCGAGATTGGGCGTCTTTCCGCCCACCCGCGGCATAGCGACGCCATCGCCGGTCTCGGTGGCCTCAGCCATCTGCGCCTCGGTGTCTTCCTGCGTGCCTTCGACGATGGCGAGAAAGTCCTTGCGCAGAAGCTCCGGCTGGATCTTTTGCAGCTCCTTGCCAATGTCGCGCGCAATGCGCGCCAGCTCGTCGTTTCCGAGCAGCGCGAGCAGCACGTGACCGCTGCGGATCTGAGTGGCGCCGAATTCGAGCGACCCCGTGATCCACGCTTCGGTCAACATCTTCAATACCGAAGGACTGATCGCGGGCGTCCGTGCATTCCCGCTCTTCAATTTGTCCAGGCTGCGCTCCAGTTCCTTCTGCAGGCGCGACGTGTCCACGCTGAACTGGTGAAATATCTTCATGGCATCGCTGCCGGTTACGTCGAGCAGCTTGATCAGGAAGTGCTCTACCTCGACGTCATAGTGCGTACGCGATAAACACAGCCCCGCCGCAGCCTCCAGCGCTCCTCGCGTGGTATCGTTCAGCTTTCCAATCAAGCTCTTCAGATTTACACTCATAATCTTGCCCCTCTTACCTCACCCGCGAAGAATTGTATCATTAGCATCCTGTTTCAGTGGAGCGGTCTTGGCCCAGGAAGTCCACCCCAAGCGGGGCGCCAGGGAATCTTCCAGACCCAGTTCGCAAGCCGGAACTTCATCCCTTTTCAAGATCAATTGGATTTCAAAGTCGATCTCTCCCCGCGACACGAATTTCGCCAACGAGCGCACGGCCTCGTACGCCGTTCCCGACGGAAGGAAATCTAGGTACTGCGTCAATCCGAGGGGTCCCAGCTTTACCCGGACTCCCGCCTGCTGATTCCAAATCTCGTTGCCCACGATGGCGCCGCCGCCCAATTGTTCCGAGATACTCAGCCCGCGCTCGAAACGGCACAGATCGGAATCGGGCAAAGCCTGCCAAGCGCCGACGAACTGTTCCACCTCAACCGGAATCTCAAAATAATCGGCGAGGATCCGCTCAAGCGCCGCCGCGGACCGCGAATGCATCGCTAGCAGCCCCGAGTAAAATAGCAGCGAATCGTCGCGCACCGCCAGACGGTTCTCCAGCCGCTTGGTGCCGATTCCGATGAGGTCCATCAGGTGATGCGAAAAGCGGTCGCGTTCGCCGCGCTCATAAGCGATGGCGAAGCGATACTTCTCCCACGCCTGATAGAACAACGAAATCATGCGGTGGTTGAAGATATCGAAAAAGCTGAGAAGCGCGCGGTCCTTTTGCCGCAGCCGTTCGACGATCAGCTCCGTGTAGTACAGCGGCATCACGCCGGAAGGGCCAACCAGGCCCATGAAGTTGATCACCATACGCGGAGCGCCGCCGGCGGGCAAATCCTGCTGCGCGGTTGCGCCATCCGGCCAATCAATCGTCTGAATCTGGCTCGCCGGAAACGGAAAGGACGCGTGCGCGGCGAAACGGACCACTTCCCTGCCCGGGCTGACGAACCGTCCCACCGGAGCGCGCTCGGGATGCAGGCGCTCGATCAAGCGTACGGCTTGGAAAAAGTGAAACTCCTGCGGCGTCTTTCGCAGCAGCTTCCCGATCGCGGTATAGCGGTTTACGGGGGGCGCGGACGAAGTAATGACCGGAGTCACAGCAGGATCACCTGTCCCGCCCGCGGCGGCCATTCCTTCAGGATTTCTTTTCTCTGTCGCGTGCGCGCCACCAGTTGGCTGAAACTGTTCAGCGACACATATTCGCCCAAAAAACGTTCGATCACACTGGCAAACAGGAACACGCCGCCGCCCACGAACTGTTCTTCGTCGAACTCCATTTCGACGCGGGTTCCGCGCGCGAATGTGACCCCATTCTCCGATACCAGGCGCGCGAAGTGCCGGGCGCTGGCGATGCTGGCAATCCCATCGATTTGTTTTTCCGAATACGCCGAGCCGGTAAAGTTATACAGCTTGAGAATCTCTTGAAAAGCCTCGCGGCCATCCTCCACCAGCGACAAGTAGTTCAGCGACAAATGCGAAATCAGCCGCCACAGTGCAGCTTTTCCGCTGGGAGGCCGTACCGAATTCGTGGGCTTGCGCAGCGCCACCACGCGCTTGACAGCGGTTCCGCCCAGCAACTCGAAGTCGCCCGCCTCGTTGCCGAAAGGCAGCCGCGCCGGCAGATCGCGGTTGGTGCAGGTGATACGTAGCGTGAGCGTGTCCACATCCGGCATCAAGGGCCGGGCCGACAGATCCACCAGGGAGATCGAAACCTCGGTGCCTTCATCCCCCGCTTTTCCCGAAGGCCGCCGGTGCGCCAACCAAAAAGTCTGCTGCTTATCGCGCAAGGTTGCGTGGCGGTAAGAGTAGAACGGTTCAAAGTTGAGAACCTCATTCGATTGCGGGTGGACGCTAAGCACTTCGTTTACGGAAAACACTTCCGTTGCGAGAGGACGCCGGATATCGGGCGTGACCGGATATTCATAGCGCCGCTGATCCAGTAAGATGGGCTCCGCCGTCTGCGGAAAGAGGTTCACGATCGGCGTGGTATTGATGCGGAATGTTTTGGTGGAAACGCCCAACTCCAAAATCTGCCGACGCTCGCTCACCTCAAACGGAGAAAGCAGGAAGACCAGTTCAAAGCGATTCTTAAACCCCAGCGGCCAGGCTTCACGCAACCCACTCACGTCGAAAAAGAAAAGTTTTTCGGGAAACGTGAAATACTCCTGCAGCAGGCGGTAGCCTGGAAAGCTGCGCCGGGGATACGGAAGTATGGATTCGCTCTCATCGAACCCCGCCGGCCGCAGATTCTCGGGCCGCAGCGCCACCGCCCGTACGCGCGAGTTGGGAGTGGAATCCCGCACCAGGATCTGCACCGTGTTGGCGCACAGCAGCTCATAGAGCGTATGCGCCACATTGGCATCCGCGGCAATGTGAAGACGGAGACTGTCCAGATCCATTTGCGCGAGTTGCGTATCCTGCGGCCCCTCAAAAGTAATACGGATGGCCGAGGCTGCTTCAGCGTTTTTCACGGCTGGCGAAAGCCGGTCGGGCGAAGTCCACTCGCAAGCGGTAATGCGCAGCGGCCACACGGTGGTGTCGAAACAGGTCTGGAACTGGCACGGTACGCCCGCCACCGGTTTCGAATTCAATATCGATCCACGCGCCACCTTTTGCGGAGCAGCCGCACCGCCTTGCTCGATATCCAGATGCATCTCCACAATCGACATGGAGGGAATCGGCCGTATGTAATGCGGATACAGAATACTAAGAAGAGCCTCGGTGATCTCGGGAAATTCGTCGTCGATTTTGAGATGGACGCGCGCCGCTAGAAACGCAAATCCTTCGAGGAGGCGCTCGACGTGCGGATCGGCTGTCTCCTTTTCGGCATCCAGAACCAGACGGCTGGCAATTTTGGGATATTTTTCAGAGAACTCGGCGCCCAACTGGCGCAGGTAATTCAGTTCGCGCTCGTAGTAGAGCAGGAGATCGTCACGCACTGCGCTCGCCCCGGATCTGATATTCGCCGCTTGAAAGCTGCAGTGTAGTGTCGAAAGAAACCTGTTCGGGCGACGGGTCCATCTGCAGCATCCCTTCGATCTGGAAATGCACCACCCGGGGGCTGTTGTGCCCCGGCGTATCCACCAGGCTTACCCGGACCTGCTGCAGGCGCGGTTCGAAGATCGCTACCGTCTTTTCCAATTCCACTAGCAGGCGTCCACGATCCCGCGGGGAATTCAGGCTCAAGCTGGAGAAATCCGGCAATCCGTAATTGAACAACGAACGCGACAGCTCCGCCAGAGATTCTCCGGCGGCGTTCGGGTTCCGCCGCGTATTCAGCAGCCACTCCAGGTCGCGGCGCAGCGCCGCCTTGAGCTGACGAACGCTCTGCGCACGCGTGGTATGAGGATCCGAGCCGGCTCTGGGATCGCGGTCGATCAGACGGTCGATCAAAGACGGCGTAACGGTGAGATCGGAATCCTGCTTCGCCATGGCATCCCGCTAACGCGCGCACTCCAGGGCCTGCACGGGGTCCAGTCGCGAGATCTGGGCATACAGCCGCTGCTTGACGCCCGGGTCGCCCTCCATCTTGCTCAGACAACGATAGAGCATCGCCAGCGGATGAGCCACCGCGTCGGACGATTCCCATTCTTCGAGCTTGTGGGCCTCGATCGATCGCGCCAGTTCTTCCAGAATCGGCTGCGCCAAGGCCTCGTGGCTGGTCATCATACAGATCTGTGCCAGTTGCAGTTTGCGATGGAAGCGCGCGCGGCCGGTTTGTTGGCGCGCAATATCTTCAGAAAGCATTTGAATCGCATCCGCGGCACGGCCGCCGCGCGCTGCGTCGAGAGCCAGAGTGAAGGTGTCGGGAGGAGCCGGCTCGCCTGGCGTCACTTTCTCTTCGGCAGCAGGCTCGGAAAAAGACGGCGCGGCCGCGGCTGTTCCGTTCCCTGGCGCGGGTAGCACGACATCGCGAATCCACACCTGCGTTTCGGCATTCGCTGTGGGAGTATCGTCCATCAAGGTCCATTGCGGAAGCTGAGGCAGGTCCACTAATAGAGCGCGCAGCTCGCTGACTACAGCTTTGGAAATGTTGTAGTAGCCCCACTCTTCGGCAGCCTTCACAACGTATCGTTGTAAATCCAGCCACGCCCGCCCGCAAGGTTCTGCCATGGCGGCTTCCGCCGCTTCCAGCACGTCGGCCCAATTCGCCTCGATCGACAAGCGCTTTATGTTTTGCCGCACCTCCGATGACGGTGGAATCAGCAGCAGCGGGTCGGGCGAATCTCCGTAGCCGCGCATTTCTCCCCAGCGATAGCCGCGCAATAAGAGATAAGGCGCTGGGCCCGAGGCATCCTGCTGGCGGAGGAAGCGCGCCACTGCGGCCAGGCGCGGCGTGACTTCGTCCAGATCCTGCGGCTCTAATCCGGCAACGGCCTTCTTCTTTCGCGCGGGCGCCGCGGCGGACGCCGCCCCGGAATCGCTCCAGGAGTCGTCTGCCGCTTCCGGCTCATCCTCAACCTCTTCCGGCTCGGGGCGCCGCCCTTCCTGATCCAGCCGCTTCTGCAAAATCTGATTCGCGACGTTGCGAACCTCTTCGAGCGCGGTCTTTAGCGGAGTAAAGCTGGGCGCGTAGTTGCCGAATTTCTCATCGCACAGCGCACGCAGGGTATCGATCGATTCCAAACTGCCGTCGAGCGCCGCTACCCACCCTTCGTATTGCGCCGTGGGCGTGGCCGCCGAGTCCTTCTCGAATTCCTCGAATGTAACCTTCCCGTCGGCGATCGCCTGCTCGCGAGCTTCGCGCTTCTGCTCGCTTTGAGCCGCGTCTTCCTCAGACCCGACAGTCCGCGATTCCTTGAACTTGTAATAGCTGAACCCGCCCCGGGTCAAAGGCGCTTTCCGCGTAGGATCGTCCAGCCGCGTTCCCGCCCATTCCAAGGGAGCGCTGCGCAATTCCAGATCGCCATCTTCGATTTCCGGATACAGCGTGTCCCAGAAATTCTCTACCAGTCCCCGCAGCAGCTCTAAGCCCTGCCGAAGCCCGGAGAAACCCTCTTGATGCAGGAAGGCCTCGGTGAGCCATGCTGCCAGTTGCAGATCTTTGGATTGGGAAGCCAGAGCATCGCCCGCCAGCTTGACTACCTGTTTATAGTCCGCGATCTTGCGCTCACGCTGCCACTCGCCTTGTGGCGCGTCGTCGTCCTGACGGCGAGCTTCCTTGATCTTGTCGAATATGGGAGCGTAACGGAGATTGGTTCCGCTGGGACTGTCCCCTGGGATCGGGTTAAGCAGGTCGTCGCGCAGGGGCATGGGTGGACATCGTTAAGCGGCTTCGGCTGCGGGCACAAACTCAACCTTGCGGATTTCCAGAATCGGCACTTCTTCTCCATCTACGTCGAACACTCTTTGGCCGAAGGGCAGCGCCATCCCGTCAACCTCAGCCCATTCGGTGGCGCGGCCCAGGCGGATGTTGTCGTCGGTCCGCCGCGCAGATGACGGGGCTAGCACGGGCAACAGCACCTCGCCTAGTTCGGTTCCCTTAAAGGCTGGACCGGTACGCACTAGCGCCGGAATCCATAGTAGATCGCGCAGCCGTTTGGGCGCCTCCGTTTCGATCGATTCCACGTGCGCGAGAGGCAACCACAAATAGGCGCCGGCGGCGAATACTTCCAGTCGGGCGCCCACCCGGGGGTCGGCATCCTCGAAAGACTCAAACGGATTGCCGTTCAGAGTTCCCGCGCGGTCATTCGATAAAGCGGCAATCGGCGGGTAGTCCTTCTTTTGAAACGTGTCCAACCGCACCCGCTCGGCGTGCAACGCAGAAAAATACAGTACCGCGCCCATCTGGGCGTCAGGTGTAGCGTCCGCCAATACATGCAGATGTTTCTCGGCGCGATCGTACTCGCCTTGGAAGCACAGCAGCTCAAACAAAAAGGTGCGGCGCCGGACGTCGGTCGGGTTATCCCTGACTTCGACGCCTAGCGCCTGCACCGCTTCGTTAAGTTTTCCGGCTTGGAATAGTTCCCTAGCGTTCATGAAACCTGGGAACTAGACGGGTGTCATCGTCTTCAGGTCGTAGCCGGCTTTCACTGCCCCGCCCAAAGTGCCGTCCGGTTTCTGCTCTTTATACTCAAACTCAATCTTCGAAAAATTGAGCGATATCTGCTCTAACGGAGTCTCGCCACCCCCGCCCGTGCTATAGCTGGAAACCAGCAAGTCCGAGAAGGTGACTTTAAGGAACTCCTGCTGCTGCTTGCCAGCTTTGCGGCAGGTCAGTACGGCCTTCTTGATGTGGTCGCCCGTGGCACAAGCCAGGAGCAGCTTGGGAGTCGCCTTATTGATGTGCATGTTGAAATGAAAATCCTGCATGCTGACCTTACCGGCACCGCCGCCGCCCCCGACGGAGTGAGCTCCCAACTGGGTTGCGCCAAAGGAATACGACAGAAGGTCAATCTCGTCCTTGTGCTTGGAATCGTGGCTCTCGCCGTCGATTCCGTCTATCTTCAAGAAATAATCTGCAGCCATTTAGTTGTCTTGCTCCTTGTTATTATTCGCGCCGTTCTATGTGAAACTGGATCACCGCTCTGTCTTAGCCACGAGCGCTGGCGGGTAATTCAGCCACCAAGCGCAACGATACCGACAACTCATCCAACTGGAAGTGAGGCCGCAAGAATGCAGTGGCTCGGTATACGCCCGGTTTTCCGGGAACTTCAGAAACTTCGACTTTAGCGTCTCGCAAGGGATACTGCGCCTTGGTGGCCTGCGAAGCCGTATCGTCCGGAGTCACATAGTTACTGATCCACTGATTCAGCCAGCGCTCGCAATCCGTACGCGACATGAAGCTGCCAAGTTTGTCGCGCATCATCGCCTTCAGGTAATGGGCGAAACGCGATACCGCGAAAATATAAGGTAGCTGCGTCGACAACCGCGCATTGGCATTGGCAGCTTCCTTGTCGTACAGTTTGGCTTTCTGCGCGCTCTGTACGCTGAAAAAGGCTGCGTAATCGGTGCCTTTGCAGTGCACCAGCGGGACGAACCCTTGATCCGCCAGCTCCTTCTCGCGCCGGTCCGTGATCGGGACTTCCGTGGGACACTTCATGGCCACATCGCCTTCATCGGTATAGAAGTTGTGTACCGGCAGACCTTCCACCAGTCCGCCGCCTTCCACGCCGCGAATCGCCGCGCACCAGCCATACATCGCGAAGGCATTGGTCAGGCGTGCGCCCAGCGAGTACGCCGCGTTGGTCCACAAGTATTTGGAGTGGTCGGTTCCGTCCACATTCTCTTCATAGTGGAACGCCTCCACCGCCTTGGTGTCCTTGCCGTAAGGCAGGCGCCCTAGCACCCGCGGGCAAGTAAGACCGACGTAGCGCGAATCCTCACTTTGCCGGAAAGACTTCCACTTGGCGTACTCGGTGGTGTCGAACACTTTGGAAAGGTCGCGCGGGGCATCCAGTTGCGCGTAGCTCTCCAGGTTGAAGAACTCCGGGCTGGCGGCGGACAAGAACGGCGCATGAGCCGCCGACGCAGTCTGCGCGACCCGTTCCAGCAGCTCCATGTCCTCGGGGCCTTTTCCAAATTCGTAATCGCCGATGAGCGACGCGAAGGGAGCTCCACCGAAGATGCCGAACTCTTCTTCGTACACCTTTTTGAACAGCGCGCTCTGATCGAACTCGGGAGCCCTCTGCAAGTCCCGCAGCAGCTCTTTCTTGGAAACGTTCAAGACTTTGATCTTGAGCTGGTCGTTGGTCTCGCTCTGGTCCAGCAGGTACTTCAGCCCGCGCCAGCTTCCCTCCAGCTTTTGAAAGGTCGGATGATGCAGGATTTCGTTGAGCTGAATCGAGAGCAAATGATCGATCTGCGCGATGCGCGCGTTGATCATGGTCTCGGCGTCGCGCGTCACCGTCATGGAGCCGTCCAGCACTCCGGCGACAAACTCCTTGACCAGGTCCTTGCCGCGCTCTTTGGCGCCGCTGTCCTTGGCCATGCGGCCTTCTTCTACGATCTGATCGAGAAGGCCTTTCTCCAAAACTTGCTCGGTGGCCTTAGGTGCCGAACCCTGCTTTGCTTCAGCCATTGGAACCTCCATCGCCCATCTCTTTTTTCAGCTTGTCCAGTTTGTTCTTATCGCCCACCGCATCCAGCAGCAGTTCTTCGAGCTTGTCGTTACCCTGCAAGCTGCCGCGCAAATCGCTCAACTTGGTGCGCAGATCCAGCAGTTCCTTCAGCGGCTTCACCTGCTTCGCCACGTTCTCCGGCTCGAAATCGTCCATGCTCTTGAAGTGCAAGTCCACTTTGAGCTGCGGAGCATTCGAATCCTCACTGAGCTTGTTCTCGACCGCGAACGACAAATGCGGCTTCATGCCTTCCAGCACGCTGTCGAAATTGTCGGGATTCACCTCGACGAATTTGCGATCCCGCAAACGCGGCAGCGGCTCCGTCGGCTGGCCCGTGAAATCTCCCAGGACTCCCATGACGAATGGTAGTTCCTTCAACTCGATGGCATCGCCGACCTCGACGTCATAGGTCACATGTACGCGCGGAGGCCGGACTCGGTCCAACTTGTGCTGAGTACTCTGTTTAGCCATAAATTAACCTCGTGAGTGGGATGGCGCCGGCCCCGCCGGCAAGCGAAGTGCGGACGACTGCATTTGATACGCGCAACTGACGGAAGGAATGGATCATGCGCGGGTCTTTAACTTCGTTAGAGTATATCCGTACTGGTTCCTGTGCGTCAAGGCAGCGCATCCTTCCACAGCAACTCGGCATCGGAGCGTCGGACGTAGTTTGCATCGATCTCACAGGGATCTAGTACTTCTCCTGTCACTAATCGGTCGAAAGCGATGCGCCCTATAGATCCTGCCAAGGCCTTAGGCGCCTCGACTACGGGGATGGACACGCCACCCAGCGGAAATCCTTGCGTGACGATTTCCAGGTCTCCCCCTGTTAATGACGCCAGCCAAAGCGGAAGCTTTGTAACCACTTCTTCCTGCACAGGTCGCAGGCGATCGTCGTAAACCCCACCGTAGATCTCGCCGCGGCGCGCATCCAAGACCGCCGCCCGTAGTGGCCGGGAGCCGTGCCAAGCCAATGCCTGCAGATTGGACACCGCGATTACCCTGCGGCCGGCGGCTTCCGCCAAGCCCTTCACCGCCGTCAAGCCAACGCGTACCCCGGTGAAGGAACCCGGACCCGATGCCGACGCGAATGAATCCACTTGCCGAATGCTCAGGGCGTGCCGCTCCAGCAGACGTTCGATCTCATCGAACAGCACATGAGCGAAGCCGTCGGGCGAGTCGAGCGTCACTTCCTCGATCAGGCCGCGGTCGCCAACCAACGCGATGCTTCCCACCTCACCGGCTGTGTCGATCGCCAGCAGGTGCAGGCTCATGGGGTCAGCTTGTATACGCGATCCAGCGTGTAGGCCTTTCCCGCGGCGTTAAGCAGCATCAGGTGCAAGCTCATCACGGCCGGGTAGCGGTTCGCCAGCGATTTTGGTATCGCCAGCGTTCCTTCCCTGCCCGTTCCCGCCACCCGAAAGCCTTCGCCATCCACTGGGACTTCCGCGGTCCATTCAACCAGCAAGGAGCGGGTAGCCCGGCTGTCACGCTTGATCTTGAGGGCAAACGGGGCGGCCTTCGACAGAGAGATTTCGGTCCCGGCGGGGGACACGATTTCAAAGGGAACCTTTAAAGGATTCACCTCAATTTCCTGCACCGGCACCGGCCGCGAATCGAACTTGTAGGACTTCAGCATCCCCTCCTTACGGCCCTCGCGCGATACCCGCAGCACCCAGTCGTGCGATTTGTCGGGCGGTTCGCCGGTGAAATGCTCCCCTTTATAGTCTTTCTGCTTTATCAATTCGCCAGTCGCGGGATTCATCCACACCACATCGTAGCCGTGATTTTCCACCGTCAGTTCCACGAGTCCCGGCTTCTCGACATAAACAATGTAGTCGACGCCATCTAGTGCGATGGCCCGGCCCCCATCGACATCGAAGTATGGTTCCAGCTCCCAATAGCGATTCCCCGCCATGAACTCCGTCCACACCTTCATGTAAGGACCCGAGCCCGACGCCGGATACTGACCGTTCATGGTGGCGTTCCACAGATCCTGCTGCGTCTGAATTCCCGCATTCAACGCGGGAAGCTGGTAGAACTGATGTTCTACCGATCCCAGATTCGGGTCGGGGGTTCCGTAGCTCAAGACATTCATCCATCCGTCACCCGCCATTGCGGCCGATGTCCCGGACGCCATGGTGGTGCGAGGATGATCGTAAGCGTCCAGTTTTTTCAAGAGAGCGCCGGTGTCTTTCATGACAGCGCGTCCGTGCTCCACTGCTTCAAACGGCGGCATGCCCGCCCAGGTAATGTTGAACGGGCAAAAGCGCGCGACGATGCCGCTCACGTAGGCTTCACGTTGTCTCGCATCCATCGGGATAGCCGCCAGCACAATGTCGGCGGTCATACCCTTGTCGTTGATGGCGCCTACCCGCACGGCCGCCTCGCGCAGATCCGTCCCCGCATCGATGGTGACGCGAAGATGGCTAAACTTCCCCTGCGCGCGCCGCTCGATCAGCCGGTCGAAATCGGGCCGCGGGATTTCGGCGAAACGGTCGATTGCGGTCGACATCCACAGATGCTGCTTGAGATTTTCCGTAGCGAAATGATGCACGTTGGCAACCCGCACGAAGCCGGGCGAATCCGACTCGCCGGCGGTCACCGTCCCGGTCTGCCCATCCAGACGTGTGAGATTGCTGGTCAAGCGGTAGTCCCACTTTCCCGCTTCGGTGGGTGCAAACCGGATGATCAGCTTGCGATCCTCTAAAAACGCTCGCAGTAAATATGTCTTGTAGCGGGGCGAACGAAACTCAACGTGAAGTTCGGCGCGTTCCGGATTTTCCTGCGGTGCGAGTTCAAACGCCAGATCGCAGGCACTCCACGCCCGCGGGGCGGCGCATCCTGCCGGTTGGGACGCCGGTTGAGCCCATAGAGCAGCGGAGGAAAGCAGGACTATCAGAAGCACGCGCATGAAAGCAGCACCGTCTAGTGACACTATATCGCGAGGTGTGCCGGGCCCACGAAGGATTCCGGCGACCCGCACGCTAGAGTCCGGCCCAAATGGAGACG
>JBDTTL010000096.1:0-14211 GCA_039930665.1 Acidobacteriota bacterium | reverse complement strand
GCTGAAGGGCGCGCTTGCATGATGCCCCCCATTTGCGCGACACTAGCAGGTTTTCCACTGGACATTTACTGAAACCTCATGCGGGTACGAGTTCTTTATCACGATCACTGCTTCGACGGCGCGGCCTCGGCCGCCTTTTTCAGCCGTTTTGTGGAAGAAAAGTTCTATCCCGGCGCCGAGTTCTCCTTCACCGGCCTGGCCCACAAGGCCTCGCAGTTGTTTGAGCCCAGCATGTTCGACGGCGATATCAACGCCATTGTCGATTTCAAATACTCCACCGACTCTCACCTCACTTGGTGGTTCGATCACCACCAGAGCGCCTTTCTTTCGCCCGAGGACGGCGAACATTTCCGGCACGATACCAGCGGCCTGAAATTTTTCGATCCCGCCTTCCGCTCCTGCACCATGTACATCGCCACCGTGGCCCGAGAGAAATTCGGTTACGACGCGGCCGATCTCAGAGAACTGGTGGGTTGGGCCGACATAATCGACGGCGCCCTCTATAAAGACGCTCAGGAAGCCGTGGGTCTGGAGAGCCCCGCTACGCAACTTACCCTGACGATAGAAGGCTCCCAGGGATCAGACACCGTCCAGAAGATCATTCGCCTGATGCGCCACAGGACGCTGGCCGAGATTGCAGCCGATCCCGAAATCCAGGCAGCCTACCAGCCCCTCTATCAGAACCACTTGCGCTCCATCGGCGTGATTCGCGAAAATTCCGATTGCAAGCAGGGAGTGGTGTACTTCGATCTGGTCGCGCAAGGCATCGAAGGCTACAACAAATTCATTCCGTATTATTTGTTTCCGGAATCGCTGTATACGGTTTCAGTCACCACCTCACCGTTCCGCACCAAGGTCTCCGTGGGATCAAATCCCTGGGCGAAAGGTCAGCTCAAATACAACCTGGCCACTATCTGCGAACGCTATGGAGGCGGCGGCCACCGTGGCGTGGGCGCCATCAGCTTTGAGATTGGCGCAGTCGAGCAAGCACGGCTGGCCGCTCAGGAAATCACCGCGGAACTGCGTAGTTAAATCATTTGGCCGAGAGCTAGCGTTCTTCCTCGGGAACATCGCTGTCCCGGTATTCCGCAGGAACGTCGTCCTCCGGAACCTGCCTGGTGTGAACCTCTGCAACATCTGCATCGGGTGCATTTTCAATGCCACTGATTACTTCGGCCTCGAAAAATTGACCTTCTTCGATCAGTTCTTCGACACTCTCCGAATCCGCTTCTGCTCTGTTGGAGAGGCCTTGGGTATCGCCGGATTGTCCCGCTGAGTCCGGCCCCAGCCCCTTCTTGTCGGCTGAGACCGCCTCGTAAGTTCGGATTCCTTCATCGCGATTTTTCTTCATAGCGATTATGGAAGCACGTTGAACACCATACGGCAGTCTTCATCCGGCGCTGAACCTGCAAATCACATCGCGTGCGCCGGTGGAACCTTACTCTAGTCAGCGACTTCTCAGGTTAAGCCCTCAACAGGGGCGAGCATCGGGCGGATAAACAATATCGATTGGACCAAACGCCTCATCAACGGTATTCTGACCATGGCAGAAGTACGCCCCGCGTCGGTATTGACTCAGTCGTTAGGAATATCCCGTCTGTATTTCACCGTGAGGTGAAATCCCAAAATTTTTTCGGAGGATGTATGCCTAACGTGTCTCTAGCCGCAAGCTTTCGCTCGGCGGCCTTGATTTCTTTTTCGTTCGTTGCCAGTGCCCCCGCTTGGGCGCAAGTGTTTTCGGCCGGTCCTTACGATGCGAGCCGGAACATGGGCGTTTCCGCACGGGCGTTGCGCGATATCGAGCAAGCGATGTTCGTGAGGGCACCGGATCATTCAGAGCGCGTTCCGTCGGGTCCGGCCACCGTCTCTACCGACGTTCTGCGTCACCCGCTGACATCTAAAGCACGCCGGCGTCTGGAGAAGGCCATGCACCTGGCAGAACTGGGGAAGCACCCCTCGGCGATCAAGGAATTGCGCGAGACGCTGGTCAGGGAGCCGTCTTCGGTGCCTTATGCGGAGAATATGTTGGGTGTCGAGTACATCGAAACCCGACAATTTACTGAAGCCCGGAACTCATTCGAAGAGGCTGTACGGCTGATGCCTCAGGAGTCCGTCAATCATTCCAATCTGGGATACTCGCTCTTTGTTGCTGGTGACTTGAAATCGTCTGAGCAAGAAGTGCGGAAGGCGATTCTGCTCAATCCAATGAACACCAGGGCAAAATCGCTCTTGGATCTACTGCTGCACACACGCAGGAGTACAGACCGCAGGCACTTGAGTTCAGTAGCGCAGTCGCGCTAAGTCACAGGCAGATTCGCTTTTGGCGATCGGCGCATCCCCGTCAGGTGTTTGGGCGACCGTTGGGAGCCGTGTGTAACTGAACGTCGAAGATTAGCGAAATTTATCAGGACAGCGCTTCAGCGTCGGGCGGTCGTCGTCACCGCTTTTGTCGCCGGAATCGCGGCCCGTGCTGGCGCCTAGAGCTTTGCGCAGCGACGGTTGCGATCTTAGTATCCGCTTTGCGTTCGTTGTGCAAAGCCACACGTAATGGTCGTCCGTAGGAAGACGGCTCGAGAACCTTGAACATGCAGGATTAAAGCCCGCAAGCCTTAAGCCGAGTCCCGCCAATGTAACTGAACGTCGGCGATTCAGCGAAATTGATCGGGACGGCGCTTCAACGTCGGACGGTCGTCGTCTCCGCCCTTGTCACCGGAATCGCCGCCCGTGCTGGCGCCTGGAGCTTTACGCAGGGTGGGACGGTTGAGATCCTGAGTATCTATTTTGCGCTTGTTGTGCAAAGCCATCAGGCGGGTTTTCACATCGTTGAATTCCGAGGTGGTAACCACGTATTCGGGACGTTCCTTTAGATATTCCTGAATGTTCTTCTGGGCGTCGCGAATGCGATCGTCGGTGGGAGGATGGCTCGAGAACACCTTCGACATGGTGCCGGGTTTCTTCTTTTCCAGCGACTGAATCTTTTCAAAAAAGTCCACAAACGCTTCCGGATCATAGCCGCTCTTGTACATATATTCCAAGCCGAGTAAATCCGCATCCGACTCAAATCCGCGCGAGAACTTGAGGAAGCCGATCGGTATGGCCACGCTGGACGCCTGATAGATACCGTAGGCCGTCCAGCCACCCATGAAGACTAACGGAATCGTGGCAAGTTGGGCGATCTGCCCGCGGGTGGCCTGACGAGTGCCGTGCCGTGCCGCCACGTGCGCAATCTCATGCGCCATCACGCCCGCCAGTTCGGCTTCCGAATCCGCTTTCAGGATCAATCCCGAGTTCACGAAGAAGAATCCGCCGGGCAACGCAAACGCGTTCACTTCTTCGGTATCGATCACTTTTATGGTGAAGGGCACTTTCGCATCGGAATTGCGCACCAGATTCTGGCCCAGCCGGTTGACGTACTCGGAGATCACCGGATCGTCAATAATCTTGGCTTGCCGCTCCACATCCATCGCCAGGCCCTTACCCAAGGCGATCTCCTTCTCGATCGAGTAGAAGTTCACGCCATTGCCGACCTTGCGATTACCGATCTCGTCGGGATCGTTTTTCTTATCCGCTTTCTTATCCGCCGCAAGAAGCGAGAAGGCCAGCAGCGATGTCGCGGTGAGAGTGACGAGGCGATGCATAGTTAGTAATCCTCTTGACTTCGAGTATACGCTCCTTGGACGCGCGCAGCGATCCAAAGATTACTCTATATTTATGTATCGCGAGTTCTTCCCAGTCACTCAGCATCTGATATATCTCAACCACGCTGCGGTAACTCCACTATGCCGCCCGGCGGCGGAAGCCATGCAGGCGCTGGCCGACGACGCACTGGAGTGGGGATCGCTGCACTACGACCGGTGGCTCGAATGTTATGAAGGGCTTCGCCTCGGCGCCGCTCGCCTGGTAAACGGCACCCCCGAGGAAATTGCCATCGTCAAAAACACGTCGGAAGGGATCGCCACCGTGGCAATGGGCCTGGACTGGCGGCCGGGCGACAAGATCGTGGCTTTCGAGGGCGAGTTTCCCGCCAACCAGTACCCCTGGCGGCGTCTTGAATCGAAAGGAGTTACGATCGAGTGGCTGCCGCCCACCGCGCCGCTCGACCGTATCGACCAGGCACTCCGCGGCGCGCGGCTGCTTTCCATCAGTTTCGTACAGTTCCTGACCGGCTTCCGCGCCGACCTCCTTGGGATCGGGGAAATCTGCCACCGCAACGGAGCGATCTATTTTGTCGATGCTATCCAGGGCTTGGGAGCGTTCCCCGTGGACGTCCAGGCCGCTCACATCGACGCACTGTCGGCCGATGGACACAAATGGCTGGTGGGGCCGGAAGGCTGTGGAATCCTCTACATTTCGCGGCGTCTGCAGGAGCAGGTGGAGCCAGCGGAGTTTGGTTGGACCAACGTTGCCGGCTTCAACGATTACGGCAGCCGTGACATGACGCTGCGGCCAGACGCCGGCCGCTACGAATGCGGGACGCTCAACACCATCGGCTGCTATGGCTTACGCGCCTCGATCGATTTCCTGCTGGGAATTGGCATCGGTAAGATTGCCCCTGTGGTCTGCGGGCTGGCGGCCCAGATCGTCACCGGCGTCCGCGAGCGCGGCTATGAAGTGCTGGGCGAACCCAACGCTGGGATCGTAAGTTTCCGGAAACCTGAAATCGACAGCGAAACCGTCTGCGACCACCTTCGCAACCATTCGATTATTACTGCCCAGCGTGCGGGCTGGGTCCGCGCCTCACCGCACTTTTACATCGAGCCTGCGGACATCATGAAGATGCTGAGCCTACTGCCGTAACGGACCGGCCACCCGCAGCTTGACTATCCGAAAATGTACAGCATCATCTCCCGCGTCGAGCGGTACGTTTCCGGCCACGCTGCCCGGTCGATATGGCTCAAATGAAACAAAAGTCCTCTGGGGCCGAAGGTCCATTCGAAGCCCACCTTCGCGTCCTGAACGCAGGGGGATGCCACCACGCCCTTATTCGCAGGGGCGCACTCCGGACGCATGCCGGCTGGGAGAAGGCCCGTGAAGGTTACCACTCGCGCTCCGCCTGCGGGCTGTCTAGTCTGCCAATGAACGTCATGGAACGCGGCGTCAAAGGCTTGGCCAATCGTGGCCTGCGGGTAGCCGCTCATATTGGCGCCGCGAACGGCGGCGATAAAGGCGTCCGCCTGGTCGCCGGGATCGGATCTCGCTGGAAGAGAAGGCGCAACGGCTTCGGCTGCCGCCGAGCCGGATGGGACCGCCGGCACCGCCGCTTTTGGGGATGAGCATCCCGTGAGTATGAGCAGCACCGCAAGAACTGCGAACAGCCGGCTCGATTGCGTGCCGTGAAAATTAGGGAAGCGGTCAGGCGCGATAGACATGTCTACAGAGTCTATCGGCACAACGGGCGATTCCCGACAAGATTGATTTTTGTGGTGCGGGCGAACCTTGCGGCTTATCCGTGGCCCAGGTACATCAGCCAGCTCAGGCAAAAGATCGCCGCCAGGAAATAGCCGAAACACCGAACCGCGTAGCGCAGGCGCTCGCGGTCGGTGCGTTTTGTGATCACGCCCAACACAGCGGAAGTAAACAAGGCGAACAACAGGGACGCCTCGAAGTGCGACAGGTTCATTTTGGGCATGGGCGCTAGTCCTTCTTCCCAGTGGCAATTTCCCACGCGTCCACCATGGCGAGCAGATTCAGCAGGCCCGCGGCTACCAGGAATTTGGTGCCGTAGTCGTGGACGTGGCCGGCCATGTCAGGTTGCGAATAGCCCAGCCATACGGTGAGGAAGTAGAGGACGCCCGAAAGCAGGTCGCCGATGAACCCGCCGTAGTAGATCACCATCGTTAAGAGGTCGCCGCTTTGGGGTTGGAACAGCGTCCCGCGCATCATCAGTCCGAGCAGGAACACCAGGGTAACGGAAATCCCCAGAACCGCGCCGCGGCCCGGACGTTTCAACAGGAAATGGCCTCCCCCGGGAACCAGCCACGCCAACGCGACCGCCGGGGCCCACTTGCCCACAGAAGGAGCTTGCAAATTTACGGTTTCCGCCACAGATTTATATTATCGCAGCCGGAACGTGGAAGGGAGCAGTTTCTCTGTAACCTACCCCTTCTTCTGTCTGGGGCTAGTCCAAAAGAGGACTTGAAACTCCCAGAAGAACCCTAAAGAATACGCTGATGTTACTTAGCCGCTCTTGCGTCCGGCAAACCGGGTCGATCCGGGTTTCATTATGATAAAAGTATTTCTTTTCGGATCCCTTTTCCTGACTGCCCTGACTCTGGTCGGCTCTCCGGGCCTGACTTGGACCTGCCTGGAAGGTCAAAACGGCCTTGAAGGTAACGGCAACTGTGCGCCGGGACGCGTGTCCTTCACCAGTTCGGGCTTGACCAACTCCGTCCACGTTACCGTGAGTCGAAGCTCCAGCGGGGAAGTTATCGATGACTACGACTACGATTCAACCGGCGGTGGCATCCAGTTCGTAGAAACGCTGGTTCCTGCCGATACCTACTCGGTCCAAGTTCGGGGTACCAACGGCTTGGGGGTTACGCGCACCATTACCACCGGTGGCGGCTACTGATCCCGGAAAGCCCCGAGCATCGCAAAGTGGCGCTTGCTGCAGCCCAGTGCCTGGGTTGCAGCTTCCCAACGTTGGCCTAATCGGGCCGCGACGACTTCGCCAAGAGATTCAATGGGTGCTATTCGCGCATACCGTTTGCAGACGCCGGCTCGCGATCTGCTTGCGGCTTAGCCGCCCAAAGTGGGCTTTCGACCTCCACTTCAATAGGCGATATTGCGTATGGGTAAGGTTCATTTCGGAGCGAATTTGCATTTCGGTTTGTTCCTGCAAATAGAAACGCGATAGAATTTCCTGTTCACGCCCCGACAAACCCGTTAAGGTCAGCCGCACCAGTTCCCGCTGTTCCCGGGACACCATTTCCTGTTCCGGCGTGGCGTCCGGACTGGCGAGTCCTAACAGGGTTCCTATGTCTACGTGATTACGGCGCGCGGAAGCGGCTGCATCGATGTACCAAGACACCCTTCGGCGCGCTATGGTACGAGCGAATCCCATCAGTCGCTCGGGGTCACGCAACTGACCACGCTGGATCGCGACCACGACATCCACAAAGATGTTGTGAATCTTGTCGCGATAATCCTGGGGGCGCAACTGGCGCGCCAGATAAGGCCGCAGCCCCAACAAGAGGTATTCGTAAAGCTCTAACATGCCGCCGGCATCGCCCTTCTGAATTCTTCCCACCAATTCCGCCAGGGGAGTGGGCGTCTCGGCTCCGCAGTCGGGCTGGGCATCGTTGCCAGGGAAAATATGAACGTGTGTGGCCATAAGTACTCCGCTACTTGCCTCGGTAATATGCAGGAATAGGCCCATACCAAAGCGACACGCCCAAAAGGACGGCAACTGCCTTTGTTACCAGCGTATCCATCACCCAAGGCGCATATCAGCGAATTCTTAACATCGTCTTTTGCGCGAAAGAGAAGGGGTACAAATACGCATAAACGCGTAAAGATTCGCGGTAAGTGTTTATGTTATACTCCGACATTCGCGCGTGGATATTTTTAATCCGAAGCCGGAACAGTTGGAAAGGCGTAGTCCTTCCAAGATAAACCGGGCCGCTTGGGCACCGGATATTCTGGGTCAGGACAATCCGTTAGCCAGAATTTTGGACTTGGCCGCCGACGCGATCATATCCATAGATTCGCATCAGTCGATCATCTTCTTCAACCGGAGTGCAGAAGTTGCGTTTGGATACTCCGCCACGGAAGTCCGTGGAAAACGGCTGAAACTTCTGCTGCCGCGCGGACTACTCGCGTTTCATCGTCAGCCCATCGGGAGGCAGCGTCAGGCCGGCGAAATCGCGGGTATAGGGTCGGAGCGGCGGGAGATAGTGGGCCGGCGAAAAGACGGAAGCGAATTTCCCGCCGAGGTTTCACTTTCGAAGATCGAAGTCGCGGGCCGTACAATCGTGAGCTTGATGCTGCAGGAGGTAACGGCGCAAGCCCTCACGGAAGTGCGCCTGCGAGCGGCTCTGCGGGAAAAAGAGGTGCTGCTCGAAGAAGTCCATCATCGCGTAAAGAATAACCTGCAGGTGATTACCAGCCTGCTTCGACTACAAGCGCGATCCATTAAGGACCCTTCTAGCCGAATTAAATTCGTGGAGAGCCGCTTGCGAATCCAAGCAATGGCGATCCTGCACGAAATCCTGGACGAATCCTCCAGCTTGGCGGAGATTGATTTCGCCGATTATCTTCAGCGGCTGGTGGCCCACCTGATCCGGTCTTACGGGGCCACCGGCCGCATTCGCGTGCGACTTCGCCTGGATCCGCTCTCCTGCCATAGGGATGTCGCGTTGCCGTGCGGCTTGATCGTCAACGAAATTCTTTCTAACGCATTCAAATACGCATTCCCCAGCGGGAAGGCTGGCGAGGTCCGGATCGAGCTGCGTCGGGAATTGACTGGAACCGTCCGACTGCTCGTCGCGGATGACGGGGTCGGACTACCCAGCGGCTGGGATTGGAAAACCTCGCGGACTCTGGGACTTCAGCTGGTGAGCACGCTAGCTCGTCAGATAGAAGCTAAGGTTCAAGTCGACAGGAGAAATGGCACCGCCTTTACCGTGGCATTTCGGGATGGCCTGCCGCTTGGATTATGAAGAATGAACGCAACGCGTTAGATAATGCGAGGTTTTCTTGGCCGATAAAATTTTGATCGTGGAAGACGAGCGGATTACGGCCGAGGATCTGGCGGAAGTTCTTAGAGATCTGGGATATGAGGTCAGCGCGGTGGTTTCGAGCGGTGAGGAGGCCATTCGCGAAGCCGATGCGAATCCGCCCGACTTGGTGCTTATGGACATCCGCATTAAAGGCGACATGGACGGAGCGGAAACTGCGTGTATTCTCCGCGAACGCTTCGACGTTCCGGTCATCTATTTGACCGCGCATGCGGATCGCGATACCTTGGAACGCGCGAAGCAATCGAGGCCTCTGGGCTACATCGTGAAGCCCTTTCATGAGGCCGAATTGCACGCCAGCGTGGAAATGGCGTTGTACCGGCACTGGCACGAGCGGCGTTCCCTGAAACGGGAGCGGCACATGACGGATGTACTCGGCGCTCTCAGTTTGGGTATCGCTTCGGTGGATCAGAGCGGGGTTATACGGACAATGAACCGCGCTGCCGAGGATCTCACGGGCTGGAGCGTAGAGGAAGCGACCGGCACTTCCGTTAAGCACGTGCTCAGGCTGGCGGAAGCGGCCACTGGCCGGGATCTGGAACTGCCATTAGAGCAGGCGCTGCAGCAGCGGTCGGTCGTGGAGATCAGAGACCGAGTCCTTATCACCAAGAACGGGGGGCAGAAGCTGGTCTCCGGCAGCATTGCGCCATTGCGTGGCGCCGACGGCGGCCCGGGCGGTGCAGTCATTGTGTTCGAAACCGGCGCGGAGCCACCCGAAGTCCTGCATTTGGCTCCCAAAGTCAAGCGGGAAAGCCAGGCGATCGAATTCGGGCGCTTTCAAATCGTGGCGGCGTCGCAGCCCATGAAGCGTCTGCTCTCCTTCACGCTGCGGGTTGCCAAGAGCGAAGCCACCACGGTTCTGCTGGAGGGGGAAAGTGGAACTGGCAAGGATCTGATGGCCCAGTTCCTGCACTATTCAAGCAGCCGCAGGACCGGACCATTTATCGCCCTCAACTGTTCAGCTATTCCAGAGGCGCTGCTGGAGAGCGAATTGTTCGGACGCGAACCGGGTGCCTACACCGATGCCCGCGTCCGGAAGAAAGGGCTGCTCGAAATAGCCCACGGTGGAACATTGTTCCTGGATGAGGTTGGCGACCTTTCACCGGCAGTGCAAGCCAAGTTTCTGCGCGTTCTAGAACAGCAGTCCTTCCGCAGATTAGGCGGTGTGCAAGACATTGAGGCGAATTTTCGGGTGGTTGCCGCCACCAATCGCGATCTTTCGAGCGCGGTCCAGAGCGGAACCTTCCGGCTGGATCTGTTTCACCGGCTGAGTGTGATCCAGATTGCGCCGCCGCCGTTGCGGGATCATCCAGAGGATATTCTTCCCCTGGCAAAACATTTCGTCCAGGAGCACAACCGCCGGTATAAGGCACACGTTCAAGAAATTTCCGCGGCTGCGGAGAAGATGCTGATCGCATATCATTGGCCGGGTAATGTCCGCGAACTGCGGAATCTGATCGAGAGGGCAATATTACTCGAAGAAACGGATTTGCTTCAGCCAGAGAGCGTTCAGTTTGTCTCCTCGCGCGCGCCAACCGAAGCGGTCCCCGGGGGAACGAGGTATGCTGCATCTGATCTGTCGCTGAAGAACTCGGAACGAACATTGATTGTTCAAGCGCTGGAAAAAACCGGCGGGAATAAGACCAGAGCCGCGGCGTTGCTTGGCATCAGCCGCGACGTTCTCCGCTACCGGATGAAGAAACTTGGCCTCATCGACAATGAATCGGACGATTGAAGCCGCTACGCAGCGCTCTTCCGAGGCAGCGCGAGCCAGCGCTTCCACCAGTCCAGTTCTTTGGCGGCGAACCGGCCCAGCGCATAAGCGTGCAACGCGGCTCTGCGCTTGCGCAGCAGCTTTCCAACGGCAGCCGCGGCGCCGCGATCCGCCCCGAGCATCTCAATGGTGGTAGCGCAATCGTTAATCGCTCCCAACCGGTCCTGCAAGTGCTTTAAGATCTCGGAGCCACGCTCCATTTCGCTTCCATAAAAACGTTCGAACAATTCCAGCGTGTAGCGGAACCGCTTGGCGCGAAGGCGAAACTGGTGCAGCGTCTGGTCGCTAGCGTGGGTAGAAATCGCCGCCCTGCCCGAAGCGAAGAATTCTTCAACCAGCGTAGGGAGGACGCGGCACAAATTGGCCTCCAGGCTCTGGTTTGGCTTCCAGTCCTCCTCCTTGGGATGAGAACGAAGGTCCGGTGCAGCACGGCGCTTCTGGCGCTCTTTTTTAAGTCGGCGGTACAGTTTTTTGACGGCGGCGCTTCGCGTGTTCTGCAGTCGCAGCGCCGACGCGCTTCCTTTGATGCCAGCTTGGTCCAATAGCGTCAAGGCGATATCGCAATTCCTGACCGCGGCGCAAAGATCCATCACTTGATGCAGCCGCCGCCGCAGTTTCTCGACCGAATAGGGATCGAGCAGGTCGCGGAAAGTCCGCAGGGCTTGCGCGACCCGGCGAATCGAGACGCGGAGGTCGTGAATGGCTTCGGGATCTTCCGAATGTTTCGCGGCATGGCGCAGGTCTTTCGTGAAACGCTTGAGACGAAGCTTCGTCTCCCCGCCCGCATACTTCGAAATGGGATTTATCTTCATCGCTTCCCCGGCGTCATCGTTTGACTCGAACTGTCAGCGGCAGGCCGTAAATTTCGCGGAACACCAGCGCCACCTGCTCGGCGTGCCACTGTTCTACATCCAAATCGCGCGGCGATTGCAAATGTAAATCCACTGTCTTTTCCTGAATCGCCACGCGAACGTCTTCGACCAATTGCTCCTGGCTCTGATCCAGGGCCACGGCGATGCGCAGCAGCGGCGTCAGCAAGACCACCGCACGGCGCCCTTCGGCATCCAGCGCCTGAAATTCCGCATGCATCGGCTGCGGCATCGACTTGCGATGGTAGCGGCACAAGTTGGCGATCACCAGCCGCTCCCATTCCGAGAAGCCGGCGAGATCCGAGTTCGCGACCAGATACAGCGAGTGCTTATGGTGCCGCGATTCGTTCACCCAGTGACCGATGTTATAGAGGTAGGCAGCGGCTTCGATCACTTGGCCGTGCGGCGCCGGCAAGCCATGCAGAGACCGCAGTTGCTCGAACAAAATTCCGGCAAACTGAGCCACCTTGCGCACGTGCGGCGCGGAGAGCCCGTAGCGGCGCGAAAGCGCGGCCACCACGCGCCGCCGGTCCGCATTGAGGCGCGCCTCGGCGAGCCCGACCTTGCGACGGGCCAAATCGGCGATGATTCCTTCGCGCACTCCGGCGGTCGAATAATACAGCCGCGGAAGCCGAAGTTCTTCGACGATTTCATTCAGGACCGCGACGCCCGCGACGATAATCTCAGCGCGCCTGGGCCCGATACCCGTGATTCCGCGGCGTCCTTCCAGGCTTGCCGCGCTGACCTGATCGTAGAGGCGCCGAATCTGGGCAGCGGTGGCGGGAAGGCGATCCGCCAGATCCCGCCGGGAACGCCGCACCCGGTTGGCGGCGCAGACCACCGCCGCGGCAGTGGACGACGTGGCGATCATGCGATCGATTTTCGCGGGGCCGAAGCGAACGGCAGGCCCCGCCACCCGCTCCTGAATATACTTGCGCAGGCGCAGCAGCTCGCGAGGGTCGGGAGGGTCGCTCTTCAGGAACATCTCGGTCAGCCGCACCGCGCCCAGCGGCTTGGAGAACGATTCGGAAATGTGCCCGGCGTCGCTCAAAATCAGCTCTGCGCTGCCGCCCCCGATATCCGCTACGAGCAAGCGCTGCTTGGGATGGGGCCACTGGCTTTGCACGCCGAGATGCACCAATCTCGCTTCCTCCAAACCGGAAATGACTTCCACCGGCGTTCCCAGAACGGTGGCGGCACGCGCCAGAAATTCCGGCTGATTGCGGGCGTCGCGCAAGGCGGCGGTTCCGACAACTCGCACTGCCAGTACATCCAGCTTGCGATACGTCGCCGCCATGCCGGCCAGGACACTGTACGCCAGATTCATCGTGGCTTCATTGAGCCGGCCTTCGCGGAAAACACTAGTGCCCAGGCGCACAACCTGGCGCTCGGAGGCCAGAACCTGGGTCTTGCCGTTGGCGTCCACTTCCGCCGCCAGCATGCGAATGGAGTTGCTGCCGATATCGATGGCCGCGTATTGGGACATGTCTAATAGGCGGCTTGTAACACAACGTTAACCCAAGCCTTCTGTCTCACTCGTTATGATATAGGAGCGAATGCCAGTGTTCCTACAAAATCGTTTACCCGGGCGGCTGATTGTTGTGGAAGGAATCGATGGTTCCGGCAAATCCACGCAGATGTCGCTGCTCTCGCAGTGGCTTCGCCGGCGCGGCTACGCGGTGACGTTCAGCGAATGGAATTCTTCGCCGCTGGTGCACGAGACCACGCGCCGCGGCAAGAAGAAGGAAATGTTCACGCCGACTTCCTTCAGCCTGATTCACGCCACTGACTTTGCCGACCGCCTGGAACAATACATCATTCCGCTGCTGAAAGCCGGCGCGGTGGTCTGCGCGGACCGTTACGCCTATACCGCCTTTGCGCGAGACGTGGTGCGCGGAGTAGATCGCGCCTGGGTCCGCAACCTGTACCGCTTTGCCATCAAGCCTTCGCTGGCGTTCTATTTCAAGGTTCCGCTGGACGTGGCGCTGGGCCGCATTCTGGGAGGCCGCGACGCGCTGAAATATTATGAGGCCGGAATGGATCTGGGGCTGAGCCGAAATATTGAAGAAAGCTTCCGCCTGTTTCAGGGACGAATTCTCGAAGAATATGAGGCGATGATCGATGAAATGGGCTTTCGCGTGATTGACGCCACTAAGAGCATCGAAGCGCAGCAGAAGGAAATGCGCCGCATCGTGTTGCAGGAGTTTGGCCGGGTGCGCCCGCCAGGAGTCCTGGGAACGGAGGTCCGGGTTGCGCAACTATAACAATAAGACGCCGTTATCCTACTACCGGACCCCGTTGCCCGGCGTCGATTATTCCGAGCTGCAAGGCAAGCTGATCGTGATCGAAGGTCCGGATGCGGTGGGCCGCAGCACACAGGTGCGGCGCTTGAAACCGTGGCTCGAAGAATACGGGCACGCGGTTTTGGATACCGGCATGGCGCGGTCAGCCCTGGCGGGCAAGGGGATCAAGGAGGCAAAGGAAGGTAATACTCTGGGCCCGATCACTATGACCCTGTATTACGCCACCGATTTCGCCGACCGGCTGGAGAACGAAATCATTCCGGCGCTGCGAGCCGGATTCGTAGTGCTCACCGACCGTTATATCTTTTCAATCATGGCGCGCGCCATCGCGCGCGGCGAGAATCGCACCTGGATTGAACGCACCGCGGGATTCGCGCTGGTGCCGCACGCGGTTTTGTACATGCGTGCGGAGGTGAAGGACTTGATCTCGCGGGTTGTGGTGGGACGCGGGGCATTCGATTATTGGGAAAGCGGCCTGGATCTTCACTTCGGCAAAGATATGTACGAAAGCTTTGTCCGCTATCAGT
>JBDTTL010000095.1:0-14231 GCA_039930665.1 Acidobacteriota bacterium | reverse complement strand
ATACTTCGACGTTGGTCCGAACGCGCGTAATCTGGCGACGGTGGGCAGAGTGAAGCCGGAGCATCGCAAGACCTTCGCATCGGCGATTCTGGGCGAGGATATTGTACGTGTCCACGCCGTCATGGAAGCCGATAACCCGCTCTACCATCGCCTGTTGCACGAAGCCGGCAAGGCCACCGGACTGCCGGTGCTGTACAATACCAGCTTTAATTTATTTGGCGATCCCATGGTCTCGACGCCGCGCGATGCCGTGCGCAGCTTCTACTCATCGGGCATCGACGCCTTGTTCGTAGGCAGCTTCGTGGTGGAAAAATAGGGACGGAGCCTGATTTCGCGTCAATATCCGTTAGCTTCCCAATACGGACCCGAAATCAGGCTCCGTCCCTATTTTTTGGCTTTGGAGTAGTCGGCCGCCTGCCGCGCGGTACCAGTTAGCTCGACGATGTGCATGCCGGTGTTGGCGCGGTCGACGGCATAGACGTAGCCGCGGTCGTCGACGTCGACGTTATTGGTCTGGATGGCCACCTTGCAGGTTTGGCTCGCGGCTTCGCCGACGCAACGCTTATCGGTCTTGTCGCTGATCGCCGGGATGTAGTAACCGATTTCTTTGGGCTTGTAGGGATCGCGGACGTCGACGGCGCGGACTCCGGCGTTAAAATGAGCCACGAATACCACGCGGTTGGCGTAGACCGGCGGCAGATTCTCGTTACTCGAATGCGTGCCAAAGCGTCCGCCCGCCGAGCAGAAGTTGCCGCTATCTTCAGGGACCGTCCAGGTGGAAACTCCCACCGGTTTCGACTCAGTCGTGATGTCGAATATTCGGGCCATCTGCCGGCTCTCATTGCATTCGTTGGGAGTGGTCTCGCCCACCGTAAATATGAAGTCCTTCACCTTGCTGAACTTTTGATGGGCGAACTCGGAGAGCGGCATCTGCAACATCGGAACGATATTGTGCGCCCCCATGTCATCCGGCAGATCGACGCGGGCCACGATGGGATAGCGCAGATTCTCGTCGGTGGCTTCCTTAGGCCCGTTCAGCAGTTTTTCACGATCGACAATTTCGATCACGCCATTACGCGAGTTGTCGTAGGCCAGATACACGCGATTGCCTTTGGGACCGGTGGAGAAAGCGCCGTGCAAACCTCCGGGCGTGGGACCCTTGGCGCCAGGCTCTTGTCCTGGTAAGCCGAAGTTACGAATGAAGACCGGCTTGGCGGGGTCACTCAGATCGTAGATCTGCATCATGCGCGGGGTGCGCCAGCCGACCGGGCCCGAGACCAGGTACGCGATGCCGGTGTCGCATTCCCACCAATTCTTATGAGTGTCGCGCAGTCCGCTGACCACCACGGTTATGCGGTTGGGCTTGGCGGGGTCGGTGACATCCCAGATTTCGTGCGCACTGTTGCCGAAGTCACGCAGCAAATAAAACTTGGCTTTGTCGCCGTGCGGCAGGTCGTTGCCGCTGCAGACACGCACCATGGATGCGCCGCCGGCTTCTCCGCCGCGGGTCTTCGGCTCGCCCGGAATATGGACCAAGTAATTGGGATGCTTGGGATCGGAAACGTCGACGATGGACGTACCATTCGGCTCCATCTGGCCGGTCTGCGGGTTGAGTGCTTCGCCGCCGTGATGGCCAATGTAGGCGATCCAGCGCTCACCCTGCTTTTCGATAACCGGTTGATAGGCGCTGCGGGCCTGGAGGTCGTTGTAGCCCACCAGGTCCATGTTGCTGGCGCGGGGGCTGCGCTGCGCGACCGTGGGCGGAACCGTTGTTTGCCCAGCGAGCGTTTGCCCAGCGAGCAAACCGCAGACCAACAAGCCGGGAGCGAGCCCGCGCGAACCCCTGAGCTGCATAGCGCTTTACGGCGCCTGTGCTGCAACGTAGGCGGAGAGTTCGAGAAGTTCCTGATCGCTCAGACCCGCGACCACGGGTTTCATGAGACCGGTCCACAACCCGTCGCGGAAGCCATGTTCCATGTCATACATCTGGCGCATCAGGTAACTGGGGGAGCGGCCGGCCAGCGGCGGCACCGGGCCGAGACCCTTCAGCCCCTCGCCGTGGCAGAGGGCGCATTGCTTGGACTTTGCCAGAGCCTCGCCCTTCTTCAGGCTGCCGACAGGTACATAGGCGATGAAACCGGAATGCGGGTCGCGCAGGATTTCAGTCGCTTCGGCATTCACCGGCACTTCGACAATGCGATTGCCCAGCGGTTCTTTCTCATCGCCCTCGGCGAGAAACAGACCGTTGTTCACCTTGGTCTTCGGTGCCGTCTTGCTCTCTATCACCTTGATCCAAGGTGTCCACTTGATGGCGGCGAAGTACTCGGCGGCCTGCTTGATCTCATCGTCGGTCATGTTCTTCGCGAAAACCGCCATGGCTTTAGTGTTGGCCTTGCGTGTCTCGGCGCTCTTCCGTTTGTCGTCCCTAAAGTCCAGCATCTGCTGAATGAAGTAGGACACCGGCAGGCCACTGACGCCGGCGTTTTCGGCGCGACCCTTGCCGTTGGGGTAGTGGCACAAGCTGCAGGCGCGCACCGCCGGTTCCTTACCCTTGGCCACGATGGGAGGCATCTGCGGATGATCGCCCGGATACCAATCGGCCGGACCGAAGCCATTGCTGATCTGAGCCCGCGTGAACTCCAAGCTATTGCCCGGGAGGTGCCTAATGCTCGGGTCTGGCGCAGCGGGAGTCGCTGCCACCATCGGTCCCGGCGGAATACCGTAGGCCCAGAATGGAATGGCTGGCGGGTCCGCCGCGAAACAAAGCCCGGCCGTCAACAGCGACGCGGCCGCAATTGCCACAACTCCTAATGTGCTTCTCATACGAGCTCCTTTAGGGGCGAGGCTTCGCTCGGCCCGGCGATCTTACGTTGCGTCCGCTTTACTTGTGCGCCAGCCGGCTGCACGCCATTTCCGCGCCTGAGGGGTCGATCGCGCCGCTGCCTTCTTCGATATGGACAATCTTGCCGTCCGTGTCGATCACGAAGGTGGTGCGGTTGGCCATACCCAGATTGGGCAGCAACACGCCATAATCGGCCATCACTTTGCGTTGAGCGAAGTCGCTCAAGATCGGAAAGGCGACGTTGAGCTGCTTGGCAAATTCTTTTTGCGAGGGGGTATTGTCGCCGCTGATCCCGAATATCTTGGTGGACGCGCCCTCGAACTTCGCGGAGTTAGCCTGATATGCCAGCATCTCCTTGGTGCAGCCGCCGGTAAACGCGGCGGGGAAGAAGGCCAGCACCACTGGCGCCTTACCGCGGAAACTCGAAAGCGTGACTTTTTCGCCGGTGGTGGCAGGCAGCGTGAAATCCGGCGCCATATCGCCAACCTTCAAATTCGTGTGCGAAGGCGTCACGGCGCCTTGTTGAGCGGGGAGGGATGCGCAGAGCAGGGCTCCCAAAAATGCGATGGTCAGTGGCCTCATAGATATATATCTCCAGTCCTGCCGTAGATTATCATTTGCCAGAGACCCCCGCAAGACCCCTAAGGGAGGCTCTGGCCGCCTAGGGGCGCAGCGGCTTGAACTTCTGAATCCTGCGGCCGCGGTTTTCGGCCACATAAACGTTGCCCTGGGAGTCAACGGCGATGCCGTGAGCCTGGTCGAATTCGCCTGGAAAATGCCCTGCGTGGCCGAAACTGGTGAGGATCTTGCCGGATTCACGGTCCAAAACCTCGATTTGTTCATTGTTCTGGTTCAGCAGATACAGGAACCGCTGATTTGAATCGCGCGAGAGATCAAGCGCCACTGCCGCGCCGCCGCTCTCCTTCGGTTTGCCGTCAGGCGGGGTGGTGTAGGGCGTCCACGGAGTTTCGATGTTCTTTTTGAAGTTGCCGAGTTTATCGTAGACCTGTATCCGGGACTGCTGGCGATTGCAAATATATACTAAACCGTCGTTGGCGCCACTGAGGCAATGCACCGTCCGCATGCCCTCGGGCTGCCACTGGCGCAGAAATTTTCCAGCGCGATCCATCACTGCGATGCGGCGGTTGCCACCGGCTCCTTCCCCATCGGCCACATAAATGTCGCCGTCTTGAGGATCGACAAAGATGCTGGAGGGCATGAAGAACTGAGCGGCGTTGGAATTGAGCGGCTGGCCCTTGTCAGTGCCGTCGGAGGAATCGAAGACGCCTTTCTTGCCGATCTGCTGCAGGAGCTTGCTCCCATCGTGCGAATATTTCTGCACCATGCCGGAGGGTGAGCTGGCGATCCACATGTTGTTGTCCTTGTCGAAGGCGCAACTGTGGAGGCGTGGGTCGAGGAGCTTAGGATCGCCCCAGGAGTTGACCAGATTCCCGGCAGTATCGATCTCGATGATCATGGGCGCCTGACGCCCTGAATTGAGGTCACCCTCGGGCGCATCCTGGCGGTTCAGGAGGAAGACATGGTCGTGCAGATCAACGCAAACGCCGCCCAGTCCTCCCAGGACCCAGCGATCGGGGAACGGCTTCGGCCAGGAGCGGTCGACTTCGTACTTGGGCGCGCTGCTCTGCGCGTGCAGCGCGTGGGGGCATAAAAGCATGGCGGCTAAGGCCGCGGCGAAAGTCGCGATGGCGAGCAGGCGATGATTTTTCATTGTGGCCAGATTCGATGTTCAGGCCAGAGCTTTTCCGTACAGCTCGAGTAAACGGCTCCACGCCTTCTCGGCCAGTGGTTCGTTATAGACCTGCGAATCCGGCGGGCACCAGCCGTGAGCGGAGCCAGTGTACACTTCGATTTCCGCGGGCAGGTTCGCCTTGGCAAAGGTGTCTTTCAGGACGGTCTTGTCATTGGGAGACCGCATGTCATCGTTGGCCGCAACGGCGATAAGGAACTGAGCCTTGGATTTCGCGGCCTGCAGATGCGGACTATTCTCCTTGTCGGTCACGAGTCCGCCGCCATGGAATGAGCCCACAGCGCCGACGCGGTCGGGCACAGCGGCCGCCGTCCGAAACGCGATGGGGCCGCCCATGCAATAGCCCTGCGTGCCCACCTTCTTATTCTTGGCAACCGAGGATTGCTGGTCCAGCCACCCGATGAACGCTTTCGCATCCGTCATCTGTGTGGTCTCGTTCAGCGCTTGCGCGAGCGGCATCAACTGCGGGATTGGGGTTGCGGAACCGGCATCCGCCGTCGGGGCTTTCTTGACACGGTAGAACGGATTCACCACCAGCACCGAATAGCCCGATTCGGCGAGCCGCTTCCCCATTTGGCGGAACGCCGGCCGCAACCCGAAGATGTCGGGCCACATGAGAACACCTGGGGCCGTGCCGCTCGCCGGATGCACGAAATAGCAGTCCGCGGTGCCGTCCGGCGTTTTCACGCTCACATCCGATTCGGTCACTGCAGCCGCGTTTGCGACCTGCGGAAGCATCATTGCCATGCCTGCGCCCAACATGATTCCGAATTGCTTTCGCGTCACCATGCCGAGAGATTCAAACTCCTGCCGGTCCTGGTCAAAATGATCTTGATCGCACATAGTTGCTCCTTATCGACGCCCGCTCATTCAGCAGACATGTACTGGATATCTTATACCTACTCGGAACCGATTACGGAGGGTCGAGGTTCGGCGCTAAGGCCAGCGCCTCGCGGGCTTTTACGAACAGGCCGTACTCGCTCATGAGGTCACGGAACATGGCATCGCCGACCATGTGGTAGCCAGGCGCTGTGAGGTGCACGTGATCGTTCTGCGCCATGCCGGCCAGCACCCATTCGCGCATGGAACCCTTGCCGCCCATCTTGGCGCGTTGATCCCAGAAGGCGCATCCCTGGGCCAAGGCAGCCTCGCGCTCCGCCTCGACGATCATGTCCACGTTATCGAGCGTTACCCAGCCTTTGCCGCGCACGCGAATGGCCCGGTCCGGCGGCCCTACCACCAGGATGGTCGCAGTGGGAGCGTCGGCGCGCAGCCGTTCGATCAGGCGCGTGAACATGTCGCGATAGCTCTCCAGGGTCCAGTCCCTATGGCCGGCTTCATTGGTGCCATAGGAAAGCACGATCAGCGCGGGATTGCGCCGTTCGATATTGGACTTGAGCACTTCGTCATTCCAGTTGAGAACCATAGACGCCTGCGCACCGTTGATTCCCAGCGCTTCATAGGTGACGCCAGTGGGTTTCTCGGCCACCCATCCGAACAGGCGCACCGGGGCGTGATCCAGCGTCTCCGCTTCCAGGCGGTGTGCTCCCGGCTCGGCGTCGTAATGGAAATAGCTGGGAGCACTTTCGCCATCCGTCGAGATGCGCTCGACTGGCGTCCCGTTATCGTAAATCTCAATCGCGCCGCCGCCGGGCTGCCGCAGGTAGTAGAGCTCGAACTGCTGGCCTTCAGCGACCAGGTACACGGATTGCCGCGGCGTACTGGCAGTCATGCTGACGCCACCCAGGCCGTAAATACCGTCGCCGGTGCGCCCAACCAATCCGTCGCTATGCCAGCCGCGCGTCGAACCACTCTTTACATCCAGACGGCGGTAGGTGTTCCAGGGCCGTCCAGCTAATGAGTAACCGCTGCCGCCGTCGCCGAAAGTCTGCTGCAGGCGCTCGCGAATATCGCCGGTCCATTCATCCGCGGCTACGTGCGAATCGCCGTAGTGCAGCGCACGCAAGGGGCCGGTCAGCTCTCCGTGCTGCTGGCGATAAAGTTGTTCGAAGAACGGAACCAGAGCGGCGGCATTTTCCACCGGGAGCTGGGCTCCCCTGGATACTTTCTCCACTACCCCTTCGTGAGCTTCCGCGCGCGTGGCTGCGCTGACGGATGAACGCGGGGCGGCCCTGCGCCGGGCGGCCGCCTTCTTCGCTGCAACCGGCATTTTCATTACGGCCGGCTTCTTCACTGTCGTTGCGACCGCAGGCTTTTTGGTACGTTTCTTAATCGACGTTTTTGCCGGCGTTGCCGCGCGCGCAGCCGTGGTCTGGGCGGAGACCGTCAGCGCCATCACGACGGCTATGGCAATTACCGGAAGTATGCGCGGCGCGTGGATACGGACCATCAAGGCTGCCGGCTCACTTCCCGGCTGGTCCTATCTGCCTGCCCAACGATCGTATGCTTCAACTGTTCCAGCTTGAACTGATTGAATCCATCGCGCAAGGCTGAAAACAAGAGCTCCCCTACGATCCTCGCGCCGGCGGGCATGGGGTGGATGTAATCCGATCCGACCAGTCGCGGTTCGGAGGTGTACCAGCGGCCCATGGTGCCAGAGCCTCCCATGGCCTCAAAGGTATCGAAGAAGGCCACGCCGGTTTCGGCCGCGACCTTCGATTCCGTTGCCACCAGACGCGGCATGGTGGGAATGGTGGCGATTTCACCGTTGGCTGATTTCGTACCGCGATCCATGGGACTCATCAGCAGGATGGAAGCTTCGGGCAGCGCTCTCTTCAGCCGCGCAACGGCCTTGCGCATTTCATGACCCCACGTAGTGTCGACGAAATTAGGGAAGCCGCTCTCGTTGGTCCCGTAATTCACAATGATCAGGTCGGGCTTGTAGTGGTGTAGCTCGGCGTCCCAGTGCGCTTCATTGAAAGTGTTCGAGAGCAAAGTGACATTCGCACCATTGATCCCCAGGCTGCTGTAGACCACACCCGGTCCTTTGCGAAAGTCGGCGCCGTAGAAGCGGACCGAGCCGCTGGTCACCCTGAGCGTGACCTCGGTCGCGCCGGGCGGAATATCGAATGATGCGTAGCCGGGCGTGTATGTCCGCCCTCCGGCGGGCGCCGTTGAGGAGCCGGTGCCAATAGGATTGTCATCCGCTTCCACCTCGAAGCTGCCGCCCTGGGGTTCGACGAGATACGCAATTTCCACGCTGCGGTGGGCCGTTTTTACTTTCCAACTGGAAACAGCGCCTGGAGCGCCGCGGAAACTTACCGCTCCCAGCCCGTTGAGTCCATCCTTCATCGTGGAAATGCTGCCTACGTCGATTTTCCAGTTCGAGCCCGACATCTCGATGCCGCGGTGGTTATACCAGGCCCACGGCCGAGCCATCAATACAAAACCCATCCCGCCGTCGCCGAACTCATGCTGGAACAGGGCGCGCGCGTCGGCAGTGATTAGGTCCGCCGTAGTGGGTGAATCGCCGTAATGAAGGATGTGGACGCCCTCGCCTTTGAGCAGCGCTTCGTAAAAATGATCCAGCACGTGCGCCGGGTCGGATAGATTCCGAGGCGCCTTGGCCACCAGCCGTTTACTCAGCGTCTGGCTCAAGTTTTCGGGCGAGGCGAGCGGATCGACGAGCGCTTCCGCGGGCGGCTTCAGCGGAAAGGTCATGACGGCGATGGCGCTCTTCGGCTCGATCGACATGTAATTTTTGAGCGACGGGATGGCCTGCGGCACCAGCAGCAGCGCACCTACGGTGAGCACTGCGAGCGTGGTCTTAACTGGGATGTCTGGTCGCATCAGAATTTCGTGTAAATAAAAGGTGCAGCGCCGGTCTGGACCACATTCTGCAAGCCCAGCGCCAGCAGCGCGAGGACCGCTGCCTGGGCATAGAACGGAGCTTGCACATATAGGTTCAGGCTCCAGTCATACCATTTCTTGGGAAGGTAATGCGCGAGAGCGCCCACCACCAGCACCAGCATCAGCGGCCCGGAAACATTCGCAAAAGATACGCTCAGCGAAGCAATACGGCCGAGTACAGCCAGAGCTCCGTCGAAGCTGGGCGCGCGGAAAAAAATCCAGGCAAAAGTCACGTAGTGGAAGGTGAGTACGATGCTGGCATAGTGCCACAAGGGGCTGCTCGCAGCGTTGCTTGAATTGGCGGCTTTCGCCGTGCCGGATTGAGTTTGCCACAGACGCACGAACGCGAGGCCGAAGCCATGCAGCGCTCCCCAGATGACGAAGTTCCAGTTCGCGCCGTGCCACAGTCCGCCGATCACCATGGTGATCACCAGGTTCACGTAGCTGAAGATTTTGGAACGCTTGCCGGGCAGTGAAAAATACAGATAGTCGCGCAGCCAGTTGGATAGCGAAATGTGCCAGCGGCGCCAGAAATCGGCGATATTCTCCGCGGCGTAGGGGCGGTTGAAATTGGCCGGCAGCTTGATCCCAAGCAGCAGAGCCGATCCAATGGCGATGTCGGTGTATCCGGAAAAGTCGTAGTAGATCTGCAGCGCGTAGGCGTACACGGCAATCAGCGTTTCGGCGCCGGTATAGAGCGTGGGAAAATCGAACACACGATTCACCAGGTTGCTGGACAGATAATCGGCGATTAGTAGTTTCTTCATCAGGCCCATGCCGATCAGGAACAGGGCGTGTCCGCCATCGGCGGGATCGAGGGGCTTCCGTTTTTCGAATTGATCGATCAGCGAGGATACCCGCGTGATGGGTCCGGCCAGGGTGGTCGGAAAGAAAGAAACCGCGGCCAGGTGAGACAGGTAGCTCTTGGTACCCTTCGCGTCGCCGCGATAGATGTCGATGGTGTAGGTGAGCGCTTGGAAGACATAGAAGGAGAGCGTCAGGGGCAGCGCCATTGTGCTTCCTGGAAGGTAGCGGAGCGCCGCTAGTATCCCGACGTTCATCGCGATGCTGGCGGTCACCAGGACACGGCGAACCCAGGGAGTCCTCGAAGTTTGCAGACCCCAGCCCAGAAAGAAATCGCAGGTAGAAGCGGCCGGGATCAGCGCCAGATAACGCAGGTCCCACTTGGCGTAGAAAAAATAGTTGGCGAGCAAAATGACGGCCAGCGCCAGCGCACGCACCCGGGCCAGCGGCCAATAGAGCAGAAAGATCCCCACCAGAAAAATGAAGTAGGTTGAGGAGGAGAGAAGCAAGTACCAGAATACCGGAAGCCGACGCGACCTGGCGGATGAGCTAGTGTCCTGCAGTTTTAGGCGGATGACTGCGGTGTAACGGCTATTTTGCGCTCGTGCGCCCCTATTTCGGGGGATACGACTTGTTGTACTTGTTGCGCTGGTTGAAGACCGTAAAGGAGCCGTCTTCCGACGCCGAAACCTTCAGGTACATCCCTTGGCCGTGCTCTTCGAGGTTCGCGATGAAGGGGTCGGCCGCGTTGTAGTCCTTGCCTCCGGTAAGCGAGAAGTGTAACTGCCATATATCCTCGAGTCCGGGCATGTCGTGCAGCAGCTTCCAGGCATCGCGGAGCCCGCCCTTACGCGCGCCGTTATCCATCACAATGACGCGCGGCGCCAGGCCATAGACCGACTTCGGCGAGACGTGGGTCGCGTGGTGTGTCGTGAGGTAGAGATCCACCTTGCCGACTTTGTTGTCGGGGCATTCGAGCGCGAGTTCTTCATTCCAAACGATGTCGCCGGGATCGGCGAAGCGGAACTTGCCGAATTGAATGAGCACGCCCGCGGATTGCGGATTTTCACCAGTTTCGCCCTCTACCGGCGTGAGGCCGGCGCAATATGGGTTGGGCTCGCCCTTGCGCTCGAGATGGCGGCCGGCGGCGGTGAGCACCGTGACGTCCAGGCCCTTGATGGCGATCTTTTCGCCCGGCACGATCACTTTGTGGATTCCGCCGGCAAAGGCTTTTTCGTAAGGCGACGGGTATTTGCCGCCGCCATCGACGCTTGGGCCGTAGTCGAGAAATGTATTCACCGGCAGCCGCTCCAGCAGGTTGGGAACGCCGCCTACATGATCCCCATGGAAATGCGTGATCAGCAGCGTGTCGATTTTCTTGATGCCGGCGGCCTTGGATGCGGCCGCGATGCGATTGGCATCGCGTCCGCTGTGGCCCGCATACCCGGCGTCGATGAGCAGGGCTTGGCCGGAGGGAGGAACCACCAGAGTGGACTGGCCCCCTTCGACGTCGATAAAGTAAATATCGAGCGTCCTTGCGCCCTGGGCGGTAACGGCCAGGGCCGCGAGCAGACCCACCCGAAGCGGGCCGAGGCGAGCGGCGGGAACAATCCTCATTCAGGTATCGTACAGGATAATAGAGTGGTTCGAAAATACCCGGGATGCCTTATTGTTGCCAATGCGGAGCGCCTGCCGGATCAACCGACAAATTCTGCGCGGTCTGCGGGGCCGCTCAACCCGCGTCGCCAGAGGCTTCCGGCGCTGGCACAGGGGCCGGGGCACCAAAACCTCCCCCAGCGGACCTCTTTGGCGGCTTGAGCGACAAGAACGTGTCGCTTTTTTGCTACATCCCCTGGCTCGGTTGGATCGTGACCATCATCGTGCTGGCCAGCGCGCGCTACAAGCGGGACACTGTGGAAGCACGCGAGGTGCGCTTCAACGCGTTCCAGGGGCTGTATTTGTTTGTGGCCTGGTTGATTGTGGATTGGGTAGTCTCACCCGCGCTGCATTTCGGGATGATCGGGATGGGCGATGCCTTCTGGCCATTGGAAGGTTTGCTGCGCGTGGCAGTACTGGCGGCCTGGATTGTGATGCTTGTCAAAGTGAGCCACTCCGAGCATTACCGGCTGCCGATCATGGGCGATATGGCGGAGCGGTCGGTCGAGGAGCAGCGGGCGTGACCGAGAATACAAGCGCTCGTGTAGTACTTGGCGATGCGCTCGATGATCGAGATTGTTGGGCTGCTGCCCGAGGGTGACATCATGATGTCTTAGATGTTAGCATCACGATGTGCGCACGACTCTTTCGCTCGATGATGATATCGCCAAGCTCCTGGAAAAGGAGACTCGGCAGTCGGGAGTTTCCTTTAAAGAGGCCGTGAACCATTACCTGCGCCTGGGGCTGACGGCGAGCAAACAACGTACGAGGAAGCAGTTTGTGGTGAAGCCGCTGGCAATGGGTCTCCCACCCGGACTGAGCTATGACAATGTCGAGGAACTGATCGAGGCGCTCGAGGGTCCCCTGCACAAGTGATCGTTCTCGACGCGAATCTCTTGCTGTATGCTTACGACTCAGAATCCCGCATCACCGAACTGCGCAAAAGTGGGTTGAAGAAGTATTTTCGGGCGATGAGCTGGTCGGCATCCCATGGCAAACCGTTGGGGGCTTCCTAAGGGTCGCAACCTACTCCAAGTTGCCGGGGCAACGAATTTCCATGGAGCGGGGCGTGGAGATCGTGGACCAATGGTTCGAACAACCCAACGTTCATTTCCTTGCACCTGGTGAACTCCACTGGGGCATTCTGCGCCAGTTGATGATCGAAGGCCAGGCGCGCGGTCCTTTGCTCTACAAAGGGAAGGAGTCGCAGAAGGTCATCCGCGTTCTCAAGGGCAAGACCGGGGACGGCGCGTAGCTCCGGGCCCCGAAAAGCCAGCTTACCCGCGCGTACTAAGCTAGTCTCATGGCTCTTCTCGATCAGATTCAGAAAGACATGACGGCGGCTATGAAAGGCCGGGAGGAAGCGCGGCTCGACGCAATCCGCATGATCAAAGCGGCCTTGCAGCGCTACACCATCGACACTATGAAGCCGCTCGACGAGGCGGCGGAGCTGCAAATCCTGAACACCCTGGTCAAACAGCGGCGCGAATCCGCCGACATGTTCCGCAAAGGGAATCGGCCCGAGCTGGCCGACAAAGAAGAGGCCGAGCTGAAGCTGATTGAATCCTACATGCCATCGGCGCCGACCGAAGAAGAGATCGACGCCGCGCTTGCAGGCGCGATGGCTGAAACCGGCGTCACCTCCCTGAAACAGATGGGAGTCGTGATGAAAGCTGCCCAAGCCAAGCTCGCCGGCAAGCGTGTCGATGGTAAGGCCCTGAGCGAACGCGTGCGGTTGAAGCTAAGCTAACGCTGCCGCCGCGCCACAGCGTCGCAGATTCTACTGCTCGCCGAAGTGATAGCCGACTGCGACCGTCGCCGCCGGCACCCAGTTGCTTCCGAACTGGTCGGTGAAATTTGGCACGTAGCGCAGATCAAATTGCGGGCGTATGAAAAAGTGGTCGGTGAGGGGGATCTGGACGCCGGCTCCGAGATGGATCTGGAAATGAGTAGAACTGCCGATGGCTGAAGTTGATTTTGAGCACACCGCCGTGCCGACGCAGGCATTCTGAGAGATGGTGAAACCAGTGCTGGCGCTGCCGAGTCCACCTTGCAGTTGCACGATCGCCCGCTTAGTAATCACCGGCTGGTAGATGCCGTTTACATCGATAAACGTCTGCCGGTACTTCAAGGGGCCGTAATCGCGATGTATCGGCTGGAAGTTGACCTCGGCTCCAACTCCTAGGTGCTGCCGGAACATGATGTCACCGCCGAAACCAAGGAAGAAGCCATTCAACTTGGGTGTAGCCTGGCAAAACGCGTCCGCGGAGCCGGGTATGCATGCACCTAAGGCATTGGTGGAGCTCAAGTTATCGATCCCTAAACCAGTCGCGGAATCCCAGGCGCCGCCGAAATTTACATTTACATCGAGAGCGCTTTGCGCAGGGGCCAAAACAGGGAAGAACAGCAACGGAAGGCAAAACCACGTTCTTTTCATTTCAAAATTTTCCTCTGACTTTTAGAATCGGCTCGCGGATTCGGTCCGTGTCCTTAGAAGCGTTATGCAAATACGACGCCGCTGCCATGGCAGGCGTTTCAGCCGGAATCCCCGGGGACGAGTGGTTGGCCGATTGTGCGCCGGCCCGAGTCCGGTCGCGTCAACCATTAGACGTTGAATTTGTCGCGGCATTCGGTGGAGCAAAAGTAATAAGTCTCCCCCTGGGAGAATTTCTGGAATGCGGTGGCGGTGGAAATGAAGGTCCCGCATACCGGGTCCTTCTTGAGTTCGCCGCCGGAGGGAGCACCTGGATGCGGGCGGGAACGGGCGGCCCCCGCCTGCGGAGAGGAAGTATTTGATAAGCCCGTAAAAGCCTTGCTGATGATGCTTAGCACTGCCCGGATCACGCTCATGACAAGCATGAATCCGATCAGATAGACAATGGCTCGAAACATTTACTCCAAACTACTTTTTCTTGCCGGCCGCCTTAAAGTTAGTTTGTACCGTTTCTCCCATGCTGGCCATCATCGCCTTGGCAGTCTCTGAGTTGGGTCCGGTCGGCGCCAGGTCCAGATACTTCTGGAAAGCTTCCGCCGTTCCCGGGGGCGCATTGGTCTTACCACCGTCAACCGTGGCTTTGGAGATCAGCGAGAGTCCATATTGGAAGTAGGCTTCGGCGTAGTTCGGATCCAGCTCGATGGCCTTTTTGAAGGCTACCGTCGCCGGCTCCATGTTCCCGGTATTCACATACACAGCGCCGAGATTGTAATAGTATTTGCCGGCGTTGGGAGGATCGACCTGCGCGGCCTTGGTGAGTTGGGCCTGAGCGTCGTCGAACTTCTTCTGCTGCGCGAGCACCAGAGCATAGTTATTAAGATAGGCGGCGTCGTCAACTTTGATGGCGATGGCTT
>JBDTTL010000094.1:0-14409 GCA_039930665.1 Acidobacteriota bacterium | reverse complement strand
GAATTTCGTGCGTATTCGCATCCACCAGGATCTTCATGAAGCCTTGCGTCTCGCCCTTCTCCGCCGCTCGTCCCACTTTGGTCATATACGGGATCCCCCGCGTGAAGAGACCATGGCCGAGAAGCGTCCAACTTCTGAATTGCGGCGCTCGAAAGCACTCCGCTTGGCGGCAAATTATCCGCAGCTGATGTTGTGGCTCCGCTTTGCGCGTAATTCGTCCATCTGGATTGTTCCCGGATTTGCCCGTAATCCAGGCGCAATCCGCGCGGAATGGTGACATGCATATGACATATACTCGGTGGAATGCCGGATTTTGGAGACCGTTACAACCTGCCGCCCAGCAGGACAGACCATGATCGACTTCGTATGTTGTGTGAGATTCACGACCCGCACACGCAAGACCTGCTCCGCAGGGCGGCCTTGGGCGTCGGCCATAAGTTCTTGGAGGTCGGCTGCGGGTTAGGTTATGTTTCACGCTGGGCGGCCACGCGGGCGGCGCATGTGACCGCACTCGATTTGAGCGACGAACATCTGGCGGAAGCGCGGCGCATGGCGGAGGCGGCCGGCTTGCGCAACATCGAATGGCGCAACGCCAACATCTACGACCACGGGCTACCCGAGAAAACCTTCGACTACACATACAACCGCTGGATTCTGGTTCATCTAAATCGCCCCATCGATGCCATGCGCCAATTGTTCGGATTGCTGAAGCCAGGTGGGTTGATGATATGTGAGGAGCCCGTTGTTGATTCCGTTTACTCGGAGCCGACGACCGAAGGCTACAGCCGACATGCCCAACTCGCCCAGGCGCTTTCCGTAACGCGCAAAGTGGACTACAACGGCGGGCGCCGTCTGCATAGCTGGGCGGCCGAAGCCGGGTTTGAAATCGTGGACGTAACTGCGTACCAGCCGCACTATCTGACGGGCCCACGCAAAGGCTTCTACAGTTGGACGATAGAAGCAGCAGGACCCGCTCTCATCGCCGACGGCATTCTCACGCAAGAAAATTTGCAGAGCGTGCTTGCCGCCATGAGAGCAGCAGATGACGATCCAAGGGTCATGGTAGCTGGCTACCGCCAGCATCAATTAATCGCCCGCAGACCGGGCTGAGGACGCCATTCCATTACTTCAAACTCAGCAACTGCGGGCATCTAAAATGTCCACACCCAATCGGCGCAAAACTTCAGTTCTCTGGATTGGGAATGGATCGTCGGCAATTAGGAAAGTGTCCACATGGACGTGTAGTCGGCAGGCCTGAAACTGACTCACGATTCCAACGTGCCGTTCAACCTTCCAGCGGTTTGAGCTCTCCCAGCATGGTCGGGATCAACTCCGACACCGTGGGATGAATGTGCATCCCGCGCTGGATCACCGTATACGGCGCCTTCGCGTACATCACGTCGAGAATCGAGTGAATTGCCTCATCGCCGCCGGTGCCCAATATGGATGCGCCCAGAATTTCGTGCGTATTCGCATCCACCAGGATCTTCATGAAGCCTTGCGTCTCGCCTTTCTCCACCGCCCGCCCCACTTTGGTCATGGGACGCATGCCGATGAGCGCTTTCCGCCCGCTCTTGCGGACCTGCGCCTCCGTCATTCCGGCGCGGCCAAGCGGTGGATCGATATACAGCGCGTAAGCGGGAATGCGATCGCTCACGCGCCGTGCATCGTTGTCGAGAAGATTCGCGCCGATAATCTCGGCGTCATTCCACGACGTGTGAGTGAACCCGCCTTTCCCGTTGCAATCGCCGACAGCCCAAATGCCGGGAATATTGGTGCGCAGTTGATCGTCAACGCCGATGAACCCGCGTTCGTCCACCGCGACGCCGGCTTTCTCCAGGCCCAGGTCATCCGTATTGGGGCGGCGTCCCACTGCCAGCAGCACATGCGTTCCGCGAACCTCGCGGGGATCGTCCCCGCAATCCACCCCCGCCACAATTTCCTCCGCCTCCTTGCTGAAGCGGATGCACTTCGCATTGAGCCGCACATGGATGCCTTCACTCTCGACGATTTCCCGGATCGCCACGGACACGTCTTCATCCTCGCGCTGCACCAGCCGCGGACCCATCTCGATGATGGTAACTTCGCTGCCGAATCGCCGGAACATCTGCCCGAATTCAAGGCCGATGTAACTGCCCCCGACAACAATCAAGTGTTTGGGGAGAAAGTCGACGTGCATCATGGAACTGTTGGTCAGATAGTCAATTTGCTCCACCCCCGGCATCTCCGGCACTCTGGCGCGCTCGCCCACATTGATGAAGATTCGATCGGCGGTGAGCCGTTCGGATCCCACGCTGACTTCGTGCGGCGCTTCAAACCGCGCGTGCCCTTCGTAAACCGTGCAGTTCGCCAGCTTCTTCAGCGATGTTTCGAGTCCGATTCTCGACTGCGCCGATATCGCGTCCTTCCTCGTCCAGACCTGTCGCATGTCGACGCCCACTGCGCCGTCGATTTTCACGCCGAAGTCCGCGGCGCGCCGCGCCATGTGAGCGGCATAAGCGCTTGCCACCATCGCTTTGGTAGGAATGCAGCCGGTGTTGACGCAGGTGCCTCCGAACAGCTTGCGCTCGATAATCGCGACCTTCATGCCCGAGGCCGTCAGCCGTCTTGTGATAAACGGTCCGGCTTGCCCGGTCCCGATGACGATGGCGTCGAAAGCGGCGCTCATGAGACGATCCAGATCGCGCCCCACACGGCGATAACGTCTTCGAGTACCGCGATCGGAAGGTCCTTGCCCCCCGTCGCCTTCACCAGCCGCGAGCGGAACTCATAGCCTCCCAATGTTCCGGCCACGCCGCCCACCGCTCCCGCCACCAGGCCTACGAGCAGTCCACCGCTCGCCGCACCAATCGCGGCCCCGCTCAGCGCGCCGGTGCCGATTCTTCCGACGAAAGGCGCCAGTGCCTTGCGGCTCGGCGTTGTCGGCAGCTTGTCGGCCACCAACTCGCCGAAAGCGAGCACCGTAAAAATGTAGGATGTAATTGGAAAGCCTAAGAACGCGAGCGGCGTGTTCTCCAAATGCAGTAAGCCGACCCGCGCCGCCCAACTCACCACCGCCGGCGCCGTCATGGATCGAAGTCCTGCAATCACGCCAATCAGAAATGCCAGGATGTAGGGAGACATATTCCAACCATTTGAGCACAGGAGTACGACAATCGGTTGGGGAAACAGTGTGCAATCCGGAAACCGGAGCGCGCGCCAGCCGCGCGGCGTCCAGGAAGCTCTGCAAGTCCGCTTCCTCCACCGCCGGTTCGCCGGGAGCGACGTGATTCAGCCGACCCTCTTTCATCCACTGCTCCAGTCGCCCGACCAGATAGAAGAGGTGATCGAAGGACTCCACGATGAACAGCAGCGGTTGGTAGTGGTCAATCTCAAAGCTTTGGTTGATAGCCCATTCGAGTTGCATAGGATAACGCTGGACTTCCGGTGATTCAATCGCGTGCTTGATCTCTCCGAATGAGCTCAGCAGTCCACTCCCATATACCTTTAAGCCGTCAGATGAAGACATCAGGCCGAACTCGATGGTAAACCAGAAGAAACGGGCCATCGCCGTGATGATGCTGGTGACTGTGTGTACGCGCTCGGCCGGATCGTCGATGTCCCCGGCCAGAGCCGCCGCGGTATGCGCGCACTCACCGAATCGAACCAGCGCTTCAGCGAAGTGTTTGTCGGTGTGCATCGGCACATGCCCCGCCACGTCGTGGAAGATGTCGGGTTCGGGCAGGTAGTCCAGGTGATCCCCGCGCCGGATTGTAATCGTCGTCGGAAACTCGCGGTTGCGCAGGCTGTCAAAAAACAGGAATGTAGGCACATAGCCGCTCACGGCCTTGGCTTGAAAACCGGTGAGCGGCTGCAGGAAACGATTGACGTCATCCAGGCGCGGCACCCGGTCATGGTCCAGGTTCAAAGCATCCAGCCCGGCGCGGAAATGCCGGTTGGCATACCGCTCCCAGCGCGGCAGCATGCGGCGGTACAAGGTGCTCCATGCCCGGTGATTCTGTTCCGAGTAAAGCTCGTAGGGCTGATGGATGTAAAGCCGCCGATCATGGCGAGCCTGCTCGATGAAAGGCGCCTCGGTGGTAGTGAGACCCGACATGACCCATCCCCTTCACTTTGATCATACCGCCGGGAAAACTGTTCACCGCTCGAGCACCATCGAGGCCCGCCCGCCTCAGACGATTTTCTAGGTGCCTCTAAGGGGAACCCCTCGTTTCGGCTAGCGTCGCGGCTTGCTAGCCTGCAAATAGAGGTACTGCATGCGCATTCTCGCGACTTTTCTTTTGATTGCCGGAATCTCCCTGGCCCAGAACCTGACTGAATTCGGAGCCGTTACCGCCGGGAGCACTGTTGGCGGAGCCAGCGGCAAGGCCGTCAGCAACGGAATCACGGCTATCTTCGGCAAGGTGGATCGGCAAACCGCCCAAGCCGCCGTCAAGGAAACCAAGAAGGAGAACCAACCGGAAGTTGAGGCCCTGAAGATCGCGCCTGGAGCGCCGCAAGAAGCCTATGGTGATGTGCCGCTTCCTCCGTCCGCTCCGAGCGCGCGCGCGCCACGCCGCTCCGCTCCGGTCGCGGAGTATGTTGTGCCTGAGGACGTGGCTCGCATAGGTTTGCTAGCCGAGATGATTCCAGTGCTGCCGCCCCCGGCGGTCATGTCGCCGGAAGAATTTCGAAGCATTTCGTTGGGCGAGGCACGTGCAGACGTGCTGAAGTTCGGGGCGCCTGCTTCCAAAATCACCATGTTCGAAGATGGACACGTGGTCGAGCAGTATAGCTACCACCAAAACGGCCAAAGGTTTGGCGGTCTCCGCCTGACCGACGGCGTAGTTTCGAGCATCCAGTAGCGCCGCTTCGCTCCGGCTGGCGCTAACATAGGATTATGTCCGCCCAGCCGCAGCCGCGCCTGACTCCCGAGCAATATCTCGAGGCGGAACGGGCTACCGAATGCAAACATGAATACTACAACGGACAGATCTATGCGATGTCCGGCGGCTCCTATCAACACGCACAGATCATTTTGAACTTTGCGGCCGAATTGCGCGCTGCGCTCAAGAAGCGCCCGTGTTCGGTGGTTTCGAGCGACCTTCGCCTCCGCGTTTCGCCCGATGGGCTCTACACCTACCCCGATGCCGTTGTCATCTGCGGCGAACCCAAATTTGTAGACGATCGGCAGGACACCCTCCTGAACCCTACCCTAATCGTCGAAGTGCTGTCGTCTTCCACGGAAGCCTATGATCGGGGCCCAAAAGCCGCGCAATATCGAAAACTCGAATCGCTGCAAGAATACGTTCTAGTCTCGCAAGCGGAGCCTCGCATCGAAGTATTCCGCCGTCAATCTGGCGGCCATTGGCTGCTCTCGGAGGCCACTGGCCTCGAAGCCATCTGCCATTTCGAGAGCCTGGAATGCGCGATCTCACTCGCCGATATTTACGACAAAGTCACCTTCAGCGCCGTTGATCCTTTTGCGTCCGTCCGGCCAACCACCTAGCGTGAGGAGTGATCACTTGCCGCTCAGCGGCACTTTCCGCCGTAGCTCGTCGAAGAAATTTATCAGGAAGACCACGTGGTTCTGCGCTTGCTGCGCTTCCGGAGTTTCGACAGGCATGAGCACGGCGATGCGCTTACCGTCAGGGGCGACATCGAAGGTCTGCGCGAAACCCAAAGGCGCGAGCCGCTTTTCCGACCAGACCCTCGGCTGATCCGCCACGAACGAATCACCCTTCACTATGTAGCTTGTCACCATGATCCGGTCTTCGCTGGAGCGGAAGAACAACTCGCGCCCATTGTGCGACCAGACCGGGAAGAAGCCGCCGGCGTTGGAGATTAGCCACTTACCCCCTTGGTCTGGGAAGGCCCGCACGTATACCTGATAGTTTCCCGACTCATTGGAACTGTAGGCCAGCCATCGCCCGTCGGGAGAGAACATCGGAGTTCGCACATCGAAAGAACCTTGCAGGAAAACCTCAGGCTTACCGCCCCGCAGCCCGGAACTGTCGCTGTGCAGAGCCATTGTCAAGAGAGCAAACCCTTCGCTTCCGTTAGATTCTATTACCGTCAGCCGACCGCCGTCCGGCGTGAAGGAATTAGGAAACTGCGCATTTTTGCTCTGTGTCAATGGCTGGGGCGTACCCGACCCATCGGAGCGGGTCCAGAAGACGCCTCCTTTCCCTGCGAAAACGATGTAGCGGCCGTCGGGACTCCATACAGCGTCATGGTGTCCCGCTGCCCCTCATAGATCCAGATGTCCCGGCTCGATCCCCCTAGAATTTCGAGCGCCAGGCGCTGACCATCCGGCGACAGGCGTAGACGGGTATAGGCACCGGGTTTCGCCAGCAGCGGTTGCATCTTGCCCTCACTGTCCAGCCATTGCACAGTGACTAATTTGCTCGCCGTTGCGCCGCCCCTCCGGTACAGTAGTGTTCCCGGCCCAGAGGCCACCCCCGAAAAATCGAGTTGTGCGGAGCCGTATTGCGGGTTGTAGGCGACCTGGTCCAGCACTGGCACGGGCGTGCCGCGCACTTCCAAGGCGTCCAGGTCGAAAGCAACGGCGAATAGCGTGCCGTTGTTGACGTACATCAGATGGCCAGCCCCATTCGAAGTTGGAACATACCGGCCAAATAAGCCGCCCTTCTGAAGTATCTTCCTGCGGCCATCCTTCAAAGACACGATATCGATGTTGTTCCCATTGGATGTGGCTGAAGAAAACAGTAATGCTTTTCCACCGGGCAGAACTTGGGGCCAGTTGTGCCTAAACTCTCCGGGAGCCAGCTCCGTCACCGGCGTGGGTGTGCCCCCGGCTGAAGGAATCCGCGAAAGGGAACTATTGGAGAACGAGGCGATGATGTTGCCATCCTCGCCCCAAGTTCCGCTGGAAGCATTGGGAGCATCCACCAAGACTACCGGCGCGCCACCCTCCACGGAAAGCTTCTTCAACTTACCTACCGCGAAGAACGCAACCCACTTGCCGTCCGGCGAGAAAAAAGGAGAGAAGGCTCCTTCAGTACCCGCCAGTTCCACGCCTTCGGGCTGATCGAGTTTGCGAGTGAAGAGTTTTCCCTGCGACACGTACACCAGCCGGGTGCCGTCGGGCGAGAGGATGGCGTCGGCTCCGGCTTGAGAGCCGAGCGACACATTCGGCCCGAGATCCACATCGAGCCGGACAAGCGGTTTCAGATCCGCGGGGCGAGTAGCGCGGAACAGCGCCCAAGATGTTGCGGCCAACGCGAACAAAAGCACCCCCGCCGCGATCATCCACACGACCTCGAGCCGCGAACGCGAGGGAGCAGGCACGTCCACTGCGGGCGTTTCCACAAGCAACGCCCTCGCGTCCCCGATATCGCGCAATCTCTTCTTCGGGTCTTTCTCCAGGCAACGCTCTAGGAGCCGCCGAGCCTTGGCGGGAACCCTGCTCAAATCCGGCTGCTTTTGAATCACGGCAGCCAGAGTTTCCGCGGCGTCCTCGCCTTGAAACAACCGCTCGCCGGTCAACAGTTCGTACAGCACCACGCCGAACGACCAGATGTCCGCACGCTTGTCCACCGCTCTCCCACGCGCCTGTTCACTGCTCATGTAGGCAGCGGTACCGAGGATCATGCCCACTTCGGTCGCGCCCATCGTCAGCGTGGGCGAGTTCTCACCGCTACCGGAGGCCCGTGTCTCGGGATGCAGCGAGAACGCCTTTGCCAATCCAAAGTCGAGTAGCTTCACCACACCGTCAGGCGTCACCTTAACGTTGGCCGGCTTTAGATCGCGGTGGATCACCCCTTTGTCATGGGCGTACTCCAGAGCCCCGGCGATCTGCGAGGCGATGTGCCATGCCTCATCGAATCCCAGCGGTCCTTTCGGCGACTCGCCCTCGACCATTTCCATAGCGAGAGCTTGCATCCCGTCGGCATGCTCGACGCCGTAGATTGCCGCGATGTTGGGATGATTAAGCGATGCGAGCACTTCGGCTTCGCGCTGGAAGCGTGCCATGCGGTCGGGGTCGCGGGCGAAGGCGGCAGGCAAAACTTTCAGCGCAACGTCGCGCTTCAGCTTGGTATCTTTGGCGCGATACACCTCACCCATGCCGCCTGCTCCAATGGGCGCAAGGATGTCGTACGGACCCAATCGAGTTCCGGGCGCCAAGGCCATACGGTGTTGAATGATTCTACCTCTTTTCCTCGGATCAAACTTGATTGCGCTTGAACTCCTCCTCGACCCGCGCTCGCAAAGCATGCGAACATGAAGCGTGAAGCTTGGTATCGATTTTGGCACCACGCGCATCGTGGTCGCCGCCGTCGATCGGGGGAACTATCCTCTGGTTCACTTCGAAACCCCCGACGGCGTCTATGGTGAATGGTTCCCCTCGCTGGTCTCGCTCCGCCCTGCGGATGGCGGAATGGAGCGCGCTGAGCGCCGCTATGGCTGGGACGCCTGGCACGGGCAGACCGAGCCCGGCTGGATCAATCTTCGTTCCATAAAGCGCTATCTCGAACACGCTGGGCCGGAGACGCGCATCTCCTTCCATGGCGCGCAGGTTCCGGTCATCGACCTGCTGACTGGCTTGTTGTCCTCACTGCGCAGCGCGTTGGCTGCTCAATTCGGCGCGAAGGAGCCCTTCGAAGCCATGCTGGGCGTGCCGGCAAACGCTAACACCAACCAGCGATTTCTTACCGTGGATGCATTCCACCGCGCCGGCTTCTCCGTGCTGGGGCTTCTCAACGAACCCTCGGCCGCGTCTATCGAATTCGGCCACCGTCAGAAGACGAAAGGCCGCATTTTGGTGTACGATCTGGGGGGCGGCACGTTTGACGTCTCGCTGGTATCTGTCGAAGACGGAACTCATACTGTCGTGGCATCTGAAGGCATCTCGAATTTAGGTGGCGACGATTTCGATATCGCCCTCGCGGAACTGGCCGCAGGCAAGGAAGTGCTGTATTCACTCACGCTCGCGGAAATGTTCCGGCTTGACGAGGAGTGCCGGCGGCATAAAGAAGCACTGCATCCGAATTCGCGGAAGATGGTGATCGACCTGGACGTCGCGCGCGAGGGGTTGGGCCAGGCGGTTGTGGCCGTGGCGAAGTTTTACGAACATTGCCGTCCGTTGCTCGATGAATCGCTGGCACTGGCCCTAAAGGTGGCGCAAGGCCAAAATATCGAAGCCCTGTACGTCACTGGCGGCGGCAGTGAGATGCCGCTCGTGACGCGACTGCTACGCGAAGAATTCGGACGCAAGGTGGTCCGCAGTGAGTATACGCGCTCGGCTACCGCCATAGGTCTCGCTATTCAAGCCGACTCCGCTTCCGGCTACAAGCTGCGTGAGATGTTCACTCGCGATTTCGGCGTGTGGCGCGAAGGGCAAGGCGGCGAGCGCATGATCTTCGATCCGATTTTTGCCCGCGGGACGCGCCTGCCCTCAGCCGGCGATCCGCCGCTAGCTGTCTGCCGGGCGTATCGGCCGGTTCATAATATCGGCGATTTCCGTTACATCGAAGCCAGCCGCATGGGGAACAACGGTGAGCCGGCGGGAGACATCGCGGTCTGGGATGAGATTCTGTTCCCCTTCGATCCAGCGCTGCGCCAAACATCATCGCTTGAAGGTCTTCCGGTATTGCGCTCGGATGCCGTGACTGGGCAGGAGATCGAGGAGCAGTACGCCTGCGATGCCACCGGAGTGGTTAAGGTCACCATCCGCAATCTGACCGCGAACTACTCGCAGGAGTTTCGCCTCGGCCGCTGGAGCGGGAAAGCGGCTGTGGTTTCGCCCTCCGCCGGTAAACGCGCCCGCAAAGCCTCGACGACGTAGGGCGCGACACGCTACTCTCGTAGAGATGCAAGTGCCAATCAAGCGCTCGCTGGAGCGTGTTCCCGGCGGCATGATGATTGTCCCGCTGGTCCTCGGCGCGGTGATCGCCACGCTTGCGCCCTCGACCGCCAGCTTCTTTGGATCGTTCACCGGCGCGCTCTTCACCGGATCGCTGCCCATCCTGGCGGTGTTCTATGTGTGCCTTGGCGCAACCATTCCGTTCGAGGCTCTCCCCCGGGTCGCACGGCGCGGCGGAGCCTTGCTTGCGACAAAAATCGTAATTGGAATTTTGGCGGGGTTGGTCTTCGGCCACTTCCTGGGTGAACTGCCCATCTTGCATGGATGGTTCGCGGGTATCTCTACACTCGCCGTGGTCGCGGCCATCAACGATACCAATGGCGGTCTCTACATGGCACTGATGGAACAATGCGGGCGTTCCGAAGACGCCGGAGCGTATGCGCTCATGTCCCTGGAGAGCGGTCCATTCCTTACCATGCTTACTTTGGGCGTGGCTGGATTGTCGGCGTTCCCCTGGCAAACTCTGGTGGGCGCAATTCTGCCGCTGGTGCTGGGGCTCGTGCTTGGCAACCTGGATCGCGAGCTGCGTGTTTTTCTGGGACGCGCCGCTCCCACCCTAATTCCGTTCTTCGGATTCGCGCTTGGCACCACGCTTGATTTGCACCGCGTCTGGCAAGCCGGAATGCTCGGCGTGGCACTGGGGTTGTTTGTGGTGGTGGTTTCCGGAGTCGCCTTGTTTTTCGCCGATCGCGTCACCGGAGGCACCGGAGTAGCGGGACTAGCAGCCGCAACCACCGCCGGCAACGCTGCGGCCGTGCCGGCGCTAGTGGCTGCCGCCAACCCTGTCTATGCGGACGCTGCCGCGTCGGCGACGGTTCTGGTGGCGGCCAGCGTCATTGTCACCGCCCTCTGCGCTCCGCTGCTGACCGTGTGGTGGGCCGGCAGGACGTCATCCGCTGCGCGATCATGAATACCGCGGCGCGGATCGTAATGATCGCTGACGATTTGTCAGGCGCGGCCGATTGCGCTGTGACCTGCACCGTGCAAGGTCTCCGCACCGTAGTTCAATTGTCCGAATCGCAACCCGCCGACGATTCCGCGCAGGTACTCGCAATCGACGCGGCCACTCGCAGCATGTCGAGTGATCGCGCTGCTGCCACCGTCGGTCGCATCGTTGCGGGGTACGAAAAGTCGCCCGGCTGCGTTCTTTTCAAGAAGCTCGACTCCCTGCTGCGCGGCCACGTGGGTCCCGAGCTGGCGGCGATGCGGCGCGCCCGAACTCCATCTGTGGTTGTCATGGCGCCCGCTCTGCCAGGGCAGGGGCGCACTACCATCGACGGATGTCAGTGTCTGAACGGCCAGCGTTTGCCCAACGCACACGCCCCTCGACTGCTCGAAGCAGCCGGCCTCACGTCCACCGGAATCGATCTTGCGCTGGTTCGCTGTGGATTGCCGAACTTGGCTGCAAAGATGGCCGAGTTGGCACGCGGGCACGACGTGCTGGTTTGCGATGCCGAATCTGAAGCGGACCTGCGGGCCATCGCGGCAGCGATCGCAGCGTTACCGCAAGCAGGATGGGATGGCTCGATTATTTGGGCGGGCTCCGCGGGTCTGGCGCGCCACATCCCTGAGGCCATGGGCATCGCTGGTGCTTCCGGTCCAGTCGAAGATTCGTCGTTCAGGGGTCCCATTCTTATGGTTGTCGGAAGCCGCGCTCCTTTGGCGCACGAGCAGGCCAGCGAAGCGATGCGTTCAGGAATGACTACCGTGCTCCTCACGCCGGAGACGCTTCGCGACGGGCGCGGCTCGCTTGGTCAAGCATTAGATTCCCGAAATGACGTCCTGGTCGTGATCGATTCGAGTGACGAAATGGCCGAAGAAGATCCGTGCCTCTGCGCAGCGCTGGCATCCTGCATCCGACCGCATATTGCGAAAGTGGGTGCCCTGATCGCGACCGGTGGAGAAACCGCCCGCGCCCTTCTCGCGATGTCGGATATCACGGGCCTTCGTCTGCTGCGCGAAATAGAGCCGGGCGTTCCTCTCGCGGTCTCAGTGGGGGCGCGCCGGATACCTGTGATCACGAAATCCGGATCTTTCGGCAACCGCGACACCCTCGCCCATTGTGTACGCACGCTTCGAGGGCTGAAACTGGAATAGATGCCTCGACCGATCATTGCAATCACCATGGGCGACGCCGCCGGCGTAGGTCCCGAAATCATCATGAAGAGCCTGGGGCATAACGACGTGTATGCCCGCTGCCGCCCGCTTGTGATTGGCGACGCGGAACGTTTGCGGGCCGCCGGCCGTCTGGTGGGAAGTAAACTCGCGGTATCTGCTATCGCTCCCACGAGTCCAGAGTTGCAAAACGTCGGCGAGCGCCCCGGCACCGTCGATTGCATCGATCTCGCGCTGATTCCGCCGGATCTCCCCTGGGGAAAGCTTTCGGCTCTGGCGGGCGATGCCGCATTTCAATACATCCGGGCCGCCACCGAACTGGCGATGGCCGGGAGAGTTGCGGCCATCTGCACGGCGCCTATCAATAAGGAAGCGCTCCATGCGGGCGGGCACATTTACCCGGGGCACACGGAACTTCTCGCCGCGCTGACCGGCACTCCCGAAGTGTCGATGATGCTGGCTGCTCCGAAACTGCGGGTGATCCACGTCACCACGCACATGGGGCTTCTCGACGCCATTGATCGGATTGAGCCTAGCTTGGTCGAGCGCACCATTGCACGCGGCCACGATGTATTGGTCAAGGCCGGAATTCCGCGGCAGAAGATCGGCGTGTGCGGAATTAATCCGCATGCGGGTGAGAACGGACTGTTCGGCCGCGGCGAGGAAGAATCCAAGATTATTCCCGCCGTCGAAGCGTGCCGCGCCAAGGGTTGGGATATCGAAGGACCACTGCCCGCCGATACGCTTTTCTACCGCGCCGGCCGCGGCGATTTCGATATGGTGGTGGCGATGTATCACGATCAAGGCCACGGTCCGGTCAAAGTGCTGGGTCTCGAAGCCGGCGTGAACATCACCATCGGGCTGCCGGTGATCCGGACCTCTGTCGATCACGGAACGGCATTCGACATCGCCGGAACGGGCAAGGCGGACGAACGGAGTCTGCTCGAAGCCCTAAGGCAAGCGATCGCCCTGGCACCCGCCGATTCGGCCGCCTGATCTGCGTTCACGCCCTTCGCAGCATTTCTTTCTCGTGCCGCACGCGATAAACCCGTCATATCTTGACCACGTGAGAGTCCGTCCCACCCACCGAGGGTTTGAAACCGTCCCCTGGCCGGATTGTGGTGTTCACGGCGCGCCACCAGCCCCACCTCATGACCGAACGACGGAATCACCGCGGATTTCACTGGCGTATTGGCTCCATTGCCACGCGAAGAGATCCAGCGCGGCGAAAGCCGAGTATCATTTGCAAGCCTGGATTTGTGCTACTGATTGCAAGACAAAGGCTAAACGGAAAGCTCCTCTAGGGCCATAGCCATTCCCTTGAGGGCCGGCCCCTGCACGTCTTGAACGGAATCCCTGTTTGTGAAAAAGTCGACCTTCTACAACTCCGCATGCGGTTGCGGTTCCTCCGCTAGGTCTGAAAAAAGGGGTTAATTTTTCCAAGGCAGGAGGGTCCAACTGGAACTCAACCTTTGGCCCATTTTCCCGATTTGGAAACAAGGGTACAACGTCTTCTTTACTGCCCTTACAAAGATCATCCCCGAGCAAGAATATCCCATGCATTGTAAAACCAATTCGAGCATGCACGGAAAGGTCTCGCTCAGGCGAGGCTTTGTCATTGGCGAGTTGACATACGGTAAGCTCTTCATTCGGGCCTCCAGACGCCGTTAGAGAGCATAGACCTGCTATTAGTAAGCAAATTATTATTCGCATGGCTTGGTCTTTTTTGCGTTCCGGTCTTCGGCATCCATGTTCATCTTTCCGACGAACCTCACGTCGTTCTCAATGGTGGAACTACCTTTTCCAAACAAGTCGTTGAATGCGTGCCCCAACTCGTGAATCAACGTGATGGCGTTGACGCTGGCGTAACCATCATTCCAATAGGCCACAACGTTGGTGGAATCATTGTACGTGTTGATAGTGATCGTCACGCCCCGTACGGGGATAACCAAACGCCTGTTACGCGCCTCTTCGGCCCCAGTACCCTGTCCTAAATCCTTGAACGTAATAGATCCATAGATACCACCGTCAACAAGGTTTTGTAACACGACGACGGGATCGGGAAGGCCGGCTTTGAAGATCGTGTCTCCGCATCCTGGCTTCTTGAGATCCTCAATGGCCTGGTCCACCGCCGCGGACAGCAAGTCTCGATTTTGCGGGGGTGGTGGAGGCGGAGGCTCCGCAGGCCCCCGAGTTGATGGGTCTGAATCCGAGGACGGCGCGAGGAACTGCCCAGATAAATTAGAAGCCCCCGGCGAAAGTCAGGGGGCTTTTGCTTTGGGCTTTAGGCAAAACTGGTTTTGTTAGGTCCAACTGAGAGAGCAGCTCAGATGGCCTACCCCACCGTTTTTGGTGAATCTATTAGTGCGTCCCTGACGCGCAAAATTTCGCGTAGTTATAAATCCAACCGAAGCCCAGGTCAGAGCCGC
>JBDTTL010000093.1:0-14467 GCA_039930665.1 Acidobacteriota bacterium | reverse complement strand
GGCGATCCGCAAGAGAGTCTGCGTCTCCTGGCCTGGTGGCGCTGCCAACTGCAATCCTTGTACGCCGGGCGCGCAAGTCATCCTGTGTTCGTTGCCCTCCAGGCAACCGTGGCGGACCACCATCTGCCGATGGAACCGTTCGATCAGCTGATCCAGGCCTTCGAGCAGGATCAGACCGTCACCCGCTACCGCAATTTCGAAGAACTATTCGCATACTGCCGCTACTCAGCGAATCCCGTCGGGCGGCTGGTGCTGGGCTTATGCGGCTATCAGGACGCCGAGCGGCAAGCGCTCTCCGACGCCACTTGCACCGCGCTGCAGCTCGCCAACTTCTGGCAGGATGTGATCGTGGATCTTGAAAAGGATCGCGTCTATCTTCCCTTGGATGTGCTGGAGCGCCACGGCTATCCAGTCGACGACTTGTTCGCAAGGCGCTTCGACGATCGCTTTCGTCGGTCCATGAAAGAAGCCGTCGGCGTGGCGCGGGAGCTGTTCCTCAAGGGCCTGCCGTTAGCGGGGCAAGTGGACCGGCGCCTCGCCATCGACCTCGAGTTGTTCAGCCGCGGCGGCCTGAAGATTCTCGAAAAAATCGAGCGTCAGGATTACAACGTGCTTCGTGCGCGGCCGGTGATCTCGAGAACCGAACGCGTCGGATTGCTGCTCGGCGCAATCACGCGCCGGGCGTTCTCTCGGGCCGCATGACGGCGGGCCGTATTGACGTGGCGGAATCCTACGCCTGGTGCGAAGGCGTCGCGCGCAGCCAAGCGAAGAATTTCTACTATTCGTTCCTGCTGCTCTCGAAACCCCAGCGTCGCGCCATGTGCGCGATTTACGCCTTCATGCGCTATTGCGACGATTTGAGCGACGACGAAGGCATTCTCGACCGGCGCGCCGCCATCGCTCGTTGGCGTTCGGACCTCGAATCGGCTCTCGCGGGTTACGCCGGTGAGCACGCCGTCTGGCCCGCTTTCATCGACGCCGTCGAACGCTACAAAATTCCGCATCGCTATTTTTACGACATGATCGATGGAGTGAGTTCCGACCTGGAGCCGCGCCGGATACAGACCTTCGATGAACTCTACGATTACTGTTATCACGTCGCGAGCGTCGTAGGGCTCACCGTCATCCACATTTTTGGCTTCGAATCTGAAGCCGCGCTCCTGCTAGCCGAGAAGTGCGGGATCGCCTTCCAGCTCACCAACATCCTGCGCGACGTGCGTGAAGATGCGGAAAGAGATAGGATCTATCTTCCCGCCGAGGACCTCGCGCGTTTCGCAGTATCACCCGGCGCCTTCGAGCCCCGTGAGCGCTTCGTTCAGTTGATGCACTTTCAAGCGCAGCGGGCCCGCGATTACTACCGCGAGTCAGCGCCGCTGGTGGGGCTGATCGATGCGGGTAGCCGCGCCTCGCTCCGCGCCCTTATCGGTATCTACTCGCGCCTGCTCGACCGCATCGTGGCATCGGACTATGACGTTTTGGCGCGCCGTGTTCGCGTTCCCACCTGGGAAAAACTGTGGGTTCTGATGCGCAGCGCGACGGTCTGATTCCCGCCGGGCATGCTATCTTTGGAGCGAACATGAACTGGAGCTCCCTCGGCGCCATCCTGCTGGCCCTCGCCGTCATCATCGGCGCGTTCGGCGCGCATGCCTTGCAGGGACGGCTCGACGCCTATTCGAAGGGCGTGTATGAGACCGGCGTCATGTACCACTTTTTCCACGCTCTGGGTCTGCTGGTGGTCTCGTTCTTGCCGCGCCTGGGCGCCCTATCCGCTCCCCGAGCCGCGTGGGTCTGCGGCCTGCTCCTGGTTGGCGTCGTCCTGTTCTCCGGAAGCCTGTACGCCCTGGCAATCAGCGGCGTCCGCATGTTGGGTGCCGTGACCCCTTTCGGCGGACTTGCCTTCATAGCGGCCTGGGTTCTGCTGGCCTACTGGCTCTTGACGGCCAACTCCTGACCAAACCAGCCATCTCCAGGGGTAAGTAGGGCCTGGTTTTTCCGTGAGAAACCACCCTTGACACCGATCCTCCAGCCCATCCATACTGTTTTCCATACAGTGCAGAGAGTGTGGGCGCTCCGGCCTAGTCGGCCGCTTCGACCCAGCCGATATTGGGTGTGCCGGCAGTTATACAACGCGCGGCTCAGACTTAAGTGAGTTGGAGGATTCTTTGATGAAGTTCGTATCCCTGGCTTTGTTTAGCCTTCTTGGCGTGATCGTTCTCGCGCAGACCCCGCCGCCCAAACCGGCGGCTCCCAAACCTGCGGCGGCCAAACCGGCGGCGGTCAAACCAGCGGCGGCTCCCTCGCCCGTGGATTCTGTGATCCAGTCCGTGAAAGCAGGGCTGTCGGAGAATCTGATCATCAAGACTCTGCAGAGAGACAACAAGCCCATGAACCTGACTCCGGGCGATCTGGTAAAGCTAAAGAACGCCGGCATCTCAGAGAATCTTATCGGCGTGATGCTGGATCCAGGCAGTGCTGCGGCCCCCGCGGCAGCAGCGGCTCCGGCCGTGGCTCCACCACCCCCGCCGGCCGCTCCAGAGCCCGCGCCCGTGGCGGTTTCCGCGCCCCCACCCGCAGCGCCTACCGCGTCCCAGTTACAAGCTCAGAAGAAGCGCGTCATCGTGGATGAATTCGACTATTCGACGGTTAAGACTTCTGTGCAGGCCGTCTTCAACACCCAGCAGGACATCGGCAAAGGTATCCGCGCCATGCTGACCAAGCGTATCGCGGACGCCAACAACCTGGTGGTGGTCGAGCGGGCCAAAGTGGACAACCTCATGAAGGAGCAGGATTTCAACGCCAGCAACCGCGTGAAACAGGGTGCCGGCGCCCGCGTGGGGCGCATTTCCGGCGCGGACGCACAGCTTTCGGGCGACATCGTGATATTCGGACGCGATGACAAGAAGCGCAGCATCAAGGGCGGCGGCCTTTTCGGCAGCGTCATTGGCGGAATCGCCGCCAGCAAAAATGAAGACAAGGCCGTGGTGGTGATCGACTACCGGCTGATCGACGCCGAGACTTCCGAGATTATCGCCACCGGCGAAGCGCGCGGCGAATCTGTGCGCAAAGGCAACGCCCTGGGAGCCATCGGCGGTGCCCTCGGCAAAGGCATCGCTGGCGTTCAGGTCGACATGACCAGCTCCAACTTCGCCCAAACCATCATCGGTGAGGCGACGCAGGACTGCGTCAACAAACTCGCCGACATTCTCAAAGAACAATCCGCCAACATGAAGAAGACGGTGCGCGAAGTGGAGACTTCCGTCGCCGACGTCAGCGGAAATACGCTGGTCATCGCGGCCGGCGGCAACGATGGAGTCAGTGTCGGCGAAATCTTTGAAGTCCTGCAGGTGGTGCGCGAAGTAAAGGACCCGACCACCAAGGAAGTGCTCGACCGCATCACCAACAAGGTCGGCGAAATGACCATAACCACCGTGCGCGACAAGATCGCCACGGGGAATTACTCAGGATCGCCGGCCAAAGTAGGCTACTTGGCCCGCAAGAAAATGCAGTAGGGACGGAGGACCCATGAAATTTAGACTCGTACCCGTGATGGTGGCCTGCGCCGCTCTGCTACCGGCCCAGACCAAGAAGGCGATGGAGATTGAAGCCTTCGATTACTCGACTGTGATGACTGGAGTGCAGGCGGTTTTCGGCACCCAGCAGAATATCGGACAAGGCATCATCGCCATGATGACCAAGCGCATTGCGCAGGACGGCAAATACACCGTCGTCGAACGCCGCAAGGTTGCCAACATCATAAAAGAGCAGGATTTCGCCGCCAGCAATCGCGTGAAGCAGGGCACCGGTGCGCGCATCGGCCAGATTCGCGGCGCGGACCTGACCATGATGGGCGACATTGTCGTATTCGGCCGCGATGACCGGCGCAATAGCGGCGGCGGCGGCGTAATTGTGGGCGGCGTAGGCGTGGGCGGCGGCGGTTATAAGGCGACCGACAAGGCCGTAGTGGTTCTCGACTACCGCATCGTCGACACCGAAACCAGTGAGGTTGTGCTCAGCGGCGAGGCGCGCGGCGAATCCAAGCGGACCAGCAAGGGTGGCGGAGGCGGATTCTTCGTTGGTGGCATCGGCGCGGGCGGCGGCTTCAATATGGCCAGCTCCAATTTTGGCGAGACCATTATTGGCGAAGCCACTATGGACGCCGTGGATAAACTGGCCATCGACATTAACTCCAAATCGCTGACGGGGGGTGCCGAAGGACGCGAGATGGACCTTGACGCCCGCGTGGCTGACGTGAGTGGAAGCAGTATCACCATCAACGCCGGAACAGCCGCTGGATTGAAATCCGGCCAAACCTTTACGGTGTATCACAAAGGCAAGGAAATCAAGGACCCAACCACCGGTGAAGTGCTCGACGTCCAGACCACACCCCTAGGCACGCTCACCATTACCATGGTGCGCGACAAGATCTCGATGGGTAATTACGCGGGATCGGGCACGCCCATAGTCGGCGACATTGTTCGAAAGTGAGATGACGGCAAATAAAGCGATGAGACGCGCGACCCCCGTAGTCTTCGCCTTGCTGTCCGTGCTTTGCCTGCAAGGCCAAATTCCCGGACCTCGCTGGTATCGCAGCGCCAGCGGCATGCTCGGTACGCCCGCGGCCAACGCCGATGCGCGCGAGATCTGGCGCATGGAACGCTATCTGACCTTCGGGGTGCCATATTGCTCGGGATTAGCGGCGGCGCAGTACGCGGCTAACCTGGCCGTCGCGCGCAGCATGTCCAGTTACCTCACTTCAGTGAGCACCAGCGCTACCGATCCCGAGGCGCGCGTCGCTGCCCTTCGTGTCGCTGCGGCGTTTTCGTCATTCCCCTGCGCCTACCCCGGAAAGCAATTGCCGATAATTATGCCCCCGCCGCCGAAACCGGGCGATCCGCCATTTACGTTAGTCTCGCCTGGATTGGGCAAGGTCCCCGACGCGGAGCAGGAAACTGCGGCCGATCTTGTGGTTCGTTACGATACCGATGCAGCGCGTTCCGCCGCCGCCTGGAAGAATGCCGAGACGCTGCGCCTGAGCCTGGTCCAAAGAGGAATGACGCTGAACGCTCAAACTGCGTCGGCGGTATTTCGGCTCAAGCCTCTATACGATGACGCGACCACTGCATTGAAGGCTCACAACTGGGAGGAGGCGCTGTCGAATCTCCAGGCCGCTGAAGGCACCACGCAAAAGATCGAAGCCACCGTCGGGCATTGACGTCGGGCATGAATGCAACCCGTTTGGGCCATCGAACGCTCCTTCGAGGGACACATCGACTACGCTCAGATCGTCAAGATTTTCGGCAGGCCGGTGGATGGAGAAAAACGGTATTCACCCGCTGAGTGCATTGGGTGTGAGCGCAAAGTGGTCACTGGCTATCCCGATCCGCAGCGCATCGGCACCAGCCATATCGAGCGTGCGAATCTCACGATGCGCATGGGGGATGCGGCATTTTACGCGCCTCACTAACGGCTTTAGCAACAACATCGAGAACCACGTAGTCTTCTGTCGCGCTCCACATGCTGCGTTACAACTTTGTGCGCATCCACCAGACCGCTCCAAGTAACCCCCGCAATGGCCGCTGGCTGTCACTGCGCGGGTCTGGGAGATAAGCGACATCGTCGCCTTGCTCGAAGCCGACGAACGGGGGTTAGAAAGACCGGCGTAAGCGACGGGTTTAGCATGTAGGCGAAGGGCTTTTTGATATTCTCCGAAACTCCCAAAAGAAACCTGCTGCGAAGATAACAAGTGCGGGCGTGCCTTCAGCCACGGTGCCGAGCGAGGATAGCGAGAAAGCCTCGTGCCAGTTACCGCTCATTTGCATGACGGGCCATAGAATAATCACCATAGCTACTAACGCAGCTGCCGCGACGGCTAGAATTCCGGCCAGAACGCTCTTAACGTAGATCATAAAGGCGCGCGCCTCCACCCAAGGCAAGAGTATCAAAATTCAAACTTGACCACTACCGGCTCCCGTATCTGTTACCATTTGGTCATATGATGATGCACTCGTCCGCTGGTGGTTTTACCGCTCGATGAATCCTAGAGGATTTGCACCCCGCCGGCCGAGGATACGCGAAAACGTCAACGAAGCGATCCGTGCGCGTGAAGTGCGCGCTGTGTTCCCCGATGGCAGCGTTGAAGTGATGCCCACCATGGCCGCCGTACGCCGGGCGCAGGAATTAGGTTTGGACCTGATCCTGATTGCGCCCACCGCCGAGCCGCCGGTCGCCAAGGCCATGGATTATGGCCAGTGGCAGTACGAAAACAAGAAGAAGCAGCACGAGGCCAAGCGCAAACAGCACATCATCCAGGTGAAGGAGCTCAAGTTTCGCCCCAACACCGACGACCACGATTACGACTTCAAGAAGAATCACGCCATTCGCTTCCTGCAGGAAGGCAATCGCGTGAAGGCCATCGTTCAGTTCCGCGGCCGCGAAATCGCACACACGGATTTAGGCCGCAAACTTCTGGTGCGTTTTGCAGCGGACCTCACGCAGTACGGTGCCGCTGAAGGCACGCCGCGCCTGGAAGGGCGCAACGCGCACGTCATGATCAGTCCTGTGAAGGTAATTCCTCCGGCCAAGGAAAAGCCGGAGAAACCGAAAGCTCCCCCGCTTCCCGCCAGCGCCGACCCTGCTTAGCGCCAGGTGTCGCGGTCGTTGCGATGGTCCCTATTATCGTCGCGATGCCGGTCATGATCGCGATGCCGATCCCGGTCGCGTTGCCGGTCATAATTGCGTTGACGACCATCGCGGTCATAGTTTCTATACCTATAGTCACGGTCATAGCGGGAATTGCGCCCGTAGCCCCCATTGCTCGCGCAACCCGTTACCAGCAGCGTGCCCGCCAGGATCCCCAAACCGATCAAGCGTTTCATAATGAGCTCCTGCTATATAGAGGGCTGCTCGGAGCGAACGGTTCCCAGTAATGTGAGCGCTCAAGCATAGCGTTAGCGCCAGCGGCCATCACGCCAAACGTAGCGGTTGCCGCGATGCTGCCAGCGCCCGTCTTCCCAGCGCCGGCGCCCGCGCGGAGGCCGATCCCAGCGGCCAGGAGTCCAAACGTAATTGTTGCCGCGATAGCCCCAGTACCCGTTGATCCACAGGTAGCCCGGTCCCGGAGAGGCGCCGTAAGTCTCAACCCGGATCGGAGGCGGCGCCGTCGTCGCGTAGATCCCGATATGCCCCGGGCCACCGCAGCCAACGGCTGTTAAAGCTCCGGCTGCCAAGCCGAGGAGCGCCCAGTTCTTGATGCCGCTTTTCATGAAACAATACCTCCTGTTTATTAGAAGGTTGCAGGATCCGGTCCGTTCCGGCTTATGAAAAATTAATGTGAGACGGGCTCTGGGGCTGGTGCATCGCTCGTCGCCAGAACCCGTTCGGCCATGGCGCGCTTCAGTTCCGTGATGCCTTCGCCGGTGACGCTCGAGATCTTGAAGAACGGCATGCCGCGTTTGCGGGCTAGTCGCTGGAGCGCCGCAACCCGCTTGGGATCCTGCGCCGCGTCCATCTTGGTGGCCACCACGATCATAGGCTTCTTGGCTAAATCGTCGGAGAAACTCGCGAGCTCGGCCAGGATCACTTCGAAATCGTGCACCGGATTGCGCCCGGTCTCCGAGACATCCACCAGATGCGCCAGCAGCCGTGTGCGCTCTACGTGGCGCAGGAACTGGATGCCCAGGCCGTGCCCTTCGTGTGCGCCTTCGATCAGGCCCGGGATGTCGGCCACCACGAAAGTGCGCTCATCGTCGGTCGAGACCACGCCCAAGTTGGGAACCAGCGTAGTAAACGGGTAGTCGGCGATCTTGGGCTTAGCGGCCGAGATGCGCGAAATCAGCGTAGACTTGCCGGCGTTGGGGAAACCCACCAGTCCGACATCGGCGAGAAGTTTGAGCTCAAGTCGCAGGCGACGATCTTCGCCGGGCTTACCGTCTTCGTGCTCGGTGGGAGTCTGGTGAGTGGACGTGGCAAAGCGCGCGTTACCGCGGCCGCCCCGCCCGCCCTTGGCGACGACAAAGCGGTCGCCGGCCGTCGTGAAATCATGCAGCAGTTCGCCGGTTTCAGCATCGTAGACCACCGTGCCCACGGGCGTCGACAGCTCCACCGCGTGCCCGTTGTGACCGGTCTTATCGCTGCCCTCGCCGTGGCGCCCCCGTTGGGCCTTGTGCTCGGGATTGAAGCGGAAGTGGAGCAGGGTATTGTGATGCTGCGTAGCCACCATCTCGACGTCGCCGCCGCGCCCGCCATCGCCCCCGCTAGGTCCGCCGCGCGGAACAAACTTCTCGCGCCGGAACGCAAGACAGCCGTTGCCGCCGTCGCCTGCTTTGACGGTAATGATGACTTCGTCTATAAACAACATGGAATTTGGACCCGTCGACGGTCCGGAGGAAGCCGCTATTCGGCGGCTACAACACTAACGAACTTGCCCATACGCCCGCGGTCGCGAAATTCAATGACCCCCGTGACCTTGGCGAACAGCGTGTCGTCCTTGCCGATGCCGACGTTGGTGCCCGGCTTGATCTTGGTGCCGCGCTGGCGCACGATGATCGACCCGCCCGGCACAAACTGCCCGCCGAAAGCCTTCACGCCCAGCCGCTGCGCATTCGAATCGCGCCCGTTTTTAGAACTGCCTAAACCTTTTTTATGTGCCATGACTATTTCCTGCCTGCGCTACACGATCTCGTTAATCTGCACGCGCGTGTAGTTCTGGCGATGCCCGATGGTGCGCCGGTACTGCTTCTTGCGCTTGAACTTGAAGACGATGGTCTTGGCCTCGCGGTCGTGCTCGGTAATAGTGCCTCTTACGATCGCGCCAGCCGCGGCCGCGCCGGTTCGCACCTGGCCGTCGTCGACCACCGCCAGCACGCGATTGAACTCCACCTGCGTACCGACGTCGCCTACCACCGTTTCCAGTTGCACCGTCTCGCCCGGCGTCACCCGATACTGTTTCCCACCGTTTTCAATCACTGCGTACATACGAATTCTCTTTCTCTTACGATTTGGTTGTTTCCCCGGCCCGCACACACTCCCCCAGCGCAGGACAAGAAGCCAGAACTTCTAGTGTACTACAGGCGGGGCAGGATGTGCTTCAGGAGATGGTGGTGTCCTTATATCCGCGTTGTAGGGGTATTATTCTCCAAATCCTTAAGCTTGCCGCGAAGCAGTTCCATGCCTTCCTCGCTGCAATAGCGCCCTCGCTCAGGATAAGTTATGGACAGGTAAGCGCAAAACTGCTGCAAGTCGCGAAGCTCGGAAAAGCCGAGGGGAATCGATGTAAAATCGTCCCAGTCCCATTCCCCTCCTTCGCCAGTAAGAAAATCGCGGATGCTCTTGAGGGCATAATGGCGCGCTTCTGTATAGTCCAGCTTGTAGGCCATCAGGATTACTTTATGGATTATGCCAAGAGTTCCGCAATCGTCCAGACGCGATCCGTAATGTTCGATTCCCTAGCAGGCGCCTCGAAAGCGTCAGATTTTGCGAAACGGGTTAACGATCTCCATTCCCAGGATCTTACGCCCATGCTGCAAGTCTTCCGAATAGAGGCGCTCCGCTCCCGAGCTCGCCGCGGCGACGATCACCAGCGCATCCCAAAACGACAGCGTGTGACGAGCGGATAATTCCGCAGCCTCACGAACGACACCATAATCGATGCCCGCAACGCGCGAGCGTGCGATTCGATCCAGATAAGCCAACGCCTGCCGTGGCGTAAACTTGCGTTGCAACTTTCGCGTCAGAACCGCGTACAGCTCTTGGAGCACTTGTGTGCTGGTTTGTAAGACCTCCGTCGCGGCTAGCCGCTCGATCAGATCGAGAGCGATGGCTTGCCGTACAGGGTCGTCGTCCGCCACCGCGTAAACAAACACGTTAGTGTCGACGAAGGAAGGCCGCGCATCACTGGCGGTCATACAGTTCTTCGCGCGTCCAGCGGCGCTTGCCGATGGTCACGCTATGAGTGCGGCAAAATTCTCTGAGCGCCGCCGCTGTGGCCTTGCCAGGTTCCCGCTCGCGGACCAAGTGACCCAGGTAGTTGCGGACCAGTTCGTTCACCGACGTGTCGCGGTCAAGCGCAATCCGCCGGGCGCTTCGCAGCAGATCTTCTTCGATCGTCAGAGTCAGATTTTTTCGCACATAGCCAGTGTCGCACATAATATGTGCGAATCTGCTCATCCCCCCACCACCTCCAGAAACGCCTGCGCCGCGTGGCTCAACACCCGCCGCGCCGGATACACCAGCCGGATCTTCCGATCCACATCCATCTCTTTCACCTTCACCTCATGCAGCATCCCCTGTCGAATCTCCTCGTCCACGCACATCCGCGGCAGGAATGCCACGCCCTCATTGCGCTGTACCATCTTGCGGATCGCCTCAATCGTCGGCATCTCCAGATCCATATGCAGCGGCACCTTATGGCGCTGGAACTCGCGCAGCACCACGGCGCGGTAGGGAGACACCACATTGTGAGCGATAAACTGCTCATCGCTCAGTTCGCTAATCGAAACTTCCTCAGCCCCAGCCAGCCGGTGCTGCGGTGAAACGATGAAAGCCAGGTGATCGCGATAGATCACCTTCGAAACCAGGCGCTCGTCTTCCGGATCATAAGTCAGAATGCCGAGCTCCAACTCGCCGTCGATCAACTCCGCCGGGATCTTGCTCGATAGGCTACGCCGGATCTGCACCTTGATCTTCGGGAATTGCCGCCGGTAGCGCTCGATATGATCCAGCAGGTAAAGCGTAGACGACTCGTTCGCCCCAATCGTCAACCGGCCCGCCGACTTGTCGCGCATCTCAGCCAGAGCGTTCTCAAGCTCCCCTTGCAGGTTTTCGAAACGCCGCGCGTAATCCAATACCACCTTGCCGGCATCCGTCAACAGTAAGTCCTTGGCCGAACGGTCGATCAGTTTCTCGCCCAGTTCGACCTCTAATCTCTGTATAGACAACGAGATAGCCGGTTGCGTCCGCAGTAGTTTCTCGGCCGCCCGGGAAAAGCTCTTCTCGGTGGCTACCGTCAGAAAGACCCTCAGAGGGTGCAGTTCCATTTGCGATTATTATACAACCTTTGAATATTATCAATTTGCCAAATTTGAACTCCGGCGGCATAATCTCACTAGAGGGACCCTATGGCCGAACGAATCTACATCTTCGACACCACTCTCCGCGATGGCGAGCAGTCGCCCGGCTGCAGCATGACCGTTCCAGAGAAGCTCAAGATGGCCGCGAAGCTAGTCGAACTCGGCGTGGACATCCTTGAAGCTGGGTTCCCCATCGCCTCCGATGGCGATTTTGAAGCCGTCGGTGCCGTGGCCCGCGAGTTTCCCTGGGTAAACGTGGCCGCGCTCGCGCGATCCAATAAGCTCGACGTCGAACGTGCTGCGCAGTCGCTCAAGAACGCGAAGCGTCCCCGCATTCACACTTTCCTTGCCACCAGCGACATCCATCTTAAGTACAAGCTGAAGAAGTCGCGGCAGCAGGTCTTGGATGAGGCAGTAGCGGCCGTAACCCTGGCTCGTTCTTATGTGGACGACGTCGAGTTCTCGGCTGAAGACGCCACCCGCACCGATTGGGATTACCTCGAAGAAGTATCGAAGGCGGTCGTAGCCGCCGGCGCCCGCACCGTCAACCTGCCCGATACCGTAGGCTTCTCGGTACCCGATGAATATGGCGCCATGATCGGACGCATGGTGAAGGCGCTCGGCAACACCGCCGTCGTGAGCGTACATTGCCACGACGACCTCGGTTTGGCGGTCGCCAATTCTCTCGCCGCAGTACAGAATGGCGCGCGGCAGGTCGAGTGCACCATCAACGGCATCGGCGAGCGTGCCGGCAACGCAGCGCTCGAAGAAGTCGTCATGGCGATCAATACCCGCCGCGACCGCCTGCCCTACGAAACCAAAATCGTCACCGAACACCTGTTCCCGGCTAGCCAGTTGTTGACTTCCATCATTACCTTTGGGCCGCAGCCCAATAAAGCCATCGTCGGCGAGAACGCTTTCGCGCACGAAGCCGGCATTCACCAGGACGGATTCCTGAAGGAACGAACCACCTATGAGATCATGGACCCGCACAGTGTCGGCGTGCCCGAAAGCAAGCTGATCCTGGGCAAGCACAGTGGCCGGCACGCGCTCGCGAAGAGGTGTGAAGACCTGGGCTTCACTCTCGACCGTGAGCAACTCCACGTAGTTTACGAACGTTTCACCACCATGGCGGATCGCAAGAAAGGCATGCGGAACGACGAAATTTCCGCCCTCGCGCATGAGGTGCTCGAAGAAAGTAAAGCCGCGCGCGCCAACTAGAACAACCGAATAATGAACCTGAAAATCCTAATCCTACCCGGCGACGGTATCGGCGTCGAAGTGACCAGTGCGGCTGTAGAGGTCCTGCATGCCATGGCCAAGAAGTTCGGGCACACACTCGAATTGAGCGAAGGGCTGATCGGAGGCAGCGCCATTCATAAGACCGGCGTTCCGCTGCCCCAAGACACGCTCGACAAAGCCCTGGCGGCGAACGCCACGCTGATGGGCGCTGTCGGCCTGCCTGAATTCGACAACGCTCCGCCCGACAAACGCCCGGAAAAAGGTTTGCTCGGCATCCGCTCCGCGATGGGAGTGTTCGCGAATCTGCGCCCCGTGCGTACGTATCCCGAATTGATCGACTCCTCGCCGCTCAAGAACCACGTGATCGAAGGCACCGACATGATCATTGTGCGGGAGCTCACCGCAGGCCTGTATTACGGCCAGCCGCGCGGCATAGAAGGCGATCGCGGCTTCAACACCATGTCGTATACCCGCGCCGAAATCGAGCAGGTTGCGCATGTTGCTTTCCGCCTCGCGCGCAATCGCCGTAAGAAAATAACCAGCGTCGACAAATCCAACGTACTCGAAGTCTCGCAGCTTTGGCGCAAGGTGGTCACGGAACTCGCCGCGCAATACTCTGACGTCAAGCTCGATCACATGTTTGTCGACAACGCCGCCATGCAGATGGTGCTGCGGCCCACGCAGTTTGACGTGATCCTGACCGAAAATACCTTTGGCGATATCCTGAGCGACATTGGCGGGATCCTGGCCGGGTCCATCGGCATGTTACCCTCGGCTTCGCTAGGTGCCGCGAAATCCGGAGTGACGCAAGGTTTGTACGAGCCGGTACACGGTTCGGCGCCCGATATCGCGGGCCAGAATAAGGCCAATCCCTTTGGAGCCATTGGCAGCGTCGCTGCCATGCTCGAATATAGTTTTGGACTGATGGCCGAAGCCAACGCCGTGAACGCCGCCGTCGGCAAAGTTCTCGCATCTGGCCGCGTCACAGCGGATTTGAAACCGAAAGGCACGCCCGCCACCACCGATCAAGTCGGCAAAGCAGTCAGTGAGGCATTATGAGCAGTCAACCCCGTACCATCGTCGAGAAGATCTGGGACAATCACGTAGTCGCCGAGGAAACCGGTGCGCCCAGCCTGATTTATATCGATCTACATCTGTGCCACGAAGTCACCACCCCGCAGGCCTTCAACACACTACGTGAGCGCGGCCTCAAAGTGCGCCGGCCGGATCTGACTATTGCGACCATGGATCACTCCACGCCGACCACGCCGCATAACTTACCCATCCTCGACCTGGTAGGCAAAGCCCAGCTCGATCAGATGGAAAAGAATTGCGCCGACTTCGGTATCCGTCTCTACAATCTGAACAGCGATAAGCAGGGCATCGTGCACGTCATGGGTCCCGAGCAGGGGCTGACACAACCTGGCATGACCATCGTCTGCGGCGACAGTCACACCGCCACTCACGGAGCGTTCGGCGCGTTGGCCTTCGGCATCGGCACCAGCCAGGTCGGACACGTCCTCGCTACGCAGTGTCTTTTGCAGCAGCCGTCGAAAAGCTACGCGATCCGAGTCGAAGGAAAGCTGCAACCCGGCGTTACCGCCAAAGACATCATCCTCGCCGTCATCGCGAAGATCGGTATCGGCGGCGGTACCGAATGCGTGTTCGAGTACACCGGCTCGACCATCCGCGGCCTCTCGATGGAAGAACGCATGACCATCTGCAACATGTCGATCGAAGGCGGGGCTCGCGCGGGCTTAGTCGCGCCTGACGATACCACTTACGAATACATCGCCGGCCGCGAGTTTGCGCCCAAAGGCAAGGATTGGGACGCCGCTCTCGCGCGCTGGAGGCAGTTGCCCACCGATGAGGGCGCTACTTATGCCAAGGAACTGACGCTCGATGCGAATACGCTCGAGCCCATGGTCACCTTCGGAACCAACCCCGGCATGGGCATTCCGGTGTCGGGCCTCATCCCCGATCCCGCCAGCATGTCCGATCCCATCGAAAAATCGGACCTCATCAAGGCTCTGAAATACATGGACCTCAAACCCGGCGTGCCGCTGAAGGGCCAGCCGATTAACGTTGTGTTCGTGGGAAGCTGCACCAACTCGCGTATCTCCGACCTGCGCGCCGCCGCCTCCATCATGAAGGGCCGA
>JBDTTL010000092.1:0-14689 GCA_039930665.1 Acidobacteriota bacterium | reverse complement strand
TCCACCCCTGATCCCGCCGTTGAGATCAAGGACGATCCGGTCCTTGTCGATTTGGACGCGCGTGACCTGAATCAAGTCGCCGACGCGTCCCGCCGCACCGAGTTCTTTTTGGGCGGCCTGCCATTTGGCTTCATCGCGGACGCCATTGGTAGTCACTTCGAGCGGGCTCTTGGAACGCGGCAGCGGTACTATAATCTTGGCGTATTCGGAACTGAGGCCGCGCAGAATTTCAATACGCTGGTCCTGGGTCAATTTTTTGGAGTCGGCGTTCAGGCGGGCGGACGCCATCGCAACAACCAATACCACGGCGAGTCTTCGCATCGTCAACCTCGCTGCGGGATCACACGGTAGAGCATGACAAACAGCCCCGCCACGACCATCGTCGTGAACAGGCCACCCTCCAGGCCATACACGCCGCCGCTCCAGAGAACGCCGGTTCCCCAATGCAGCTCGTATCCCGTCACTGCTATTGTAAACCCGCTAAGATTCACTCCGAGGAAGGGCATAGCCACGTTCCAACCGAAGTGCATTCCAATCGGCAGCCACAGGGCTCGTGTGCGTAAGTAGGCACATCCCAGGAGCACGCCCCAGGCAATCGTGTTGACCACCGCCAGGAGCGTGACGTTCTGGTTTCCCAGATGCATCAGTCCGAACAGAATTCCGACCGGCAGCACCGTGGCGAACTCGCCCATGTGCCGAACCAGGTGCTGGAAAGCGTACCCGTGGAACATCAATTCTTCGCCCACGGAGCCAAACAGCAGCACAACCGCGAGTACTGGGATTCCTCCCCAAGCCCGTTGCGCAATCGGGACTGTATCGAACTTAGCCAGCCCTGAAACCAGAGCGACCATTACGATGAGGACCGCACCGCTCGCCCCGCAAACGATGCCGGTTGTCAGTTCGCGTCCCGAAGCCGGCGCCCAGCCGAGACCAAAATCGGAGAGCTGGCCGCGTTCCCACCCGCGAGCCACGACTGCATTTGCCAGCGCGCCTGTGGAGAAAGCCGATAGCGCGGAAACCACCAGCAGTCCTCCAAAAGGCTGCATCAGAGCCGGGAAAACCATTCTCCCCAGGATTACCAGCAGTACGAAAACCGCGACGCGAACCAGCAGCCGCAGTCCATCCGGATCGAATCTGGCAGGCGTGGTTTGGGTCTCCGTATTCATTTCGGATGCACTTCCCGGCGCAACAGAAGAATCATCAGTGCCGACAGAGCCACGGAGAGTTCTACGCCCCGTACAGGGATCGCTGGAAGCCGCGTGCCTTGGAGCACGAAAAGGATCAGAAGCCCGATAAATATCAGGCGCATTCCCATTCGCGCCGCCCACGCCGAAAAACGCAGGGTCATCCAGCCGGAAAACAACGCCAGCGCCGTTGATCCCGCCAGGCCCAGCAGGAAGCCGTCACCCAAAACATCCAACTCCGGCAACAGGACTCGGCCACGGTCGACACTCACCGCAACCACTCCCGTCAGCAGCATCGCCAGCGCCAGGCCCTCGCCGTAACCCACCGCTTTGGCGACCCAAACGCCCGCTTCCCGCATGGTTTGAGGCCGCTTTTTAGAGAACGCCTTGGCAGCCGCAGGCGCCGCGAACAGGACCCCTACACAGGCATAAGCCGTGATCATAATGGGATCCAGGAAGGCGAGCCCCTTGCGAAGGGGTATAAATACGCCGAAAATAGCGATTAGGACGAGATGAAGAATGACGGGTCGCAGACGAAGCTCCGTCCCCACATGGTACCAATGGAAACCTCGCATGGGAGTCTGCGGGACGGCTAGCATAAGCCCTAACGTCTTCCTAAGTACAATTTGCCTAGGTCCGTTCGCTAAATAAATATGCCGGAAACGACGATAACCAGTTCAGATATGATGGACAGGCGTATTGAGCCCCGTTTGCTTTGTGCCGACTTGGTGGACGTGCAGTGGAAGGACCAGACTGGCCGCGTTCGTCGCAGCGTTGCCAACCTCGAAGATATATCGCTTTCGGGCGCCTGTCTTCAGGTGGATCGCCCCGTGCCTCTGGGGACTCCGTACCGCATCACATATCCCAAAGGTGTGCTTGTCGGAAAAGTGAAGTATTGCGTGTTTCGCGAGATCGGCTACTTCCTGGGAATCGAATTTGAGGCCGGCAGCCGTTGGTCGCGAAACGATTTTAAGCCACAGCACTTGCTCGATCCGCGCCATTTGGTCAATCGGGCGACGGATCGACTAAAAGACAAAGCAGCGCCCAAGCCGGCGGCTTAGTCCCACCTCAGGCCAGGGGGCAGTCATTTTTTGACCGCGACCTCATTCACCGCGTTCCATGTGAATTCCACAAATTTGTAAAGCGAAACTTCCGGGATACGCTCCACGTCGCTGTGCCAGGCGTGGTTCGCGAAGTCATCGTTGGAAAGCGCCGGCCCAATCCCGTAGGACTGAATGCCCTTTGCCCGGAGTTGAGCCATGTCGGTAGATGCGGTCAGCATGGTCGGCAGCGTGGTCGCTCCCGGGTAGACGCGGGCAGCCGCGTGCTCCAGCGCGCGGTACATTTCCGTGTCCAGGCGCGAAGGGGGTGCCGGAGGGCGGGTCGCATATAAAGGCTCGATCTTGACCGCCGGGTCGCCTATTATCTTCGTCATCTGGGCCATGAATTGTGGGAAGTCCTCATCCGGGAGGGTCCGGATGTCGATGGTGGCTTCCGCCTCCGAGGGGATGACATTCGGCCCGATGCCGGCTTTGAGCATGGTCGGCACCAGCGAAGTGCGGAGCATGGAATTGTGTATAGGCTCGAATTCGGCCAGGTACTGCTGGGCCGCAGCCGAGCGCTGTGGATTCACCAGATCCTTATAGTGCGCCGCCTTCTCGGGTGAACTGATGGTCGCCAGTTTTTCGAAATAGGTGCGGGTGGTGTCATTCAGGCGCATGGGGGTCTGCCACGTCCCGATTCTCTGCACAGCGCCGCTCAGATGCGTCACGGCATTATCCAGGCGCGGAACTGAGCCGTGGCCGGAGGTCCCGTTCGCGATCAGGCGAACCCTGCGCGGGATCTTTTCCGTGGTCGTAATCTGCACCGTTGCTACCCGTCCATTCTCCCTCGTCGCGCCGGGACCTTCACTAAGCGCAAACTCAGCATCAATCTGATCGAAGTGCTTATCCGCCATGAAGCGAATTCCGACACCGGTCGGGTCCGCTTCCTCGCCGGACTCCGCAAGGAAGATCAGATCCCGGTCGAGGACCGCGCCCGAGCGTTTGATCAGCAGCACCGACATCAGTATGGCCACTAGCTTGTCTTTGTCGTCGGTGGTACCGCGCCCCCAGATATAGCCGTCTTTTAACACAGCGCCGAAAGGGTCCACCGGCCACTTGTCGCGCTGCACTCCGACGGTGTCGGTATGGGCCATGATCAGCAACGGCCGCTTGCTCCCATTGCCCTTGAGGCGGGCCACCAGATTGGTGCGGTTGGGATCGAGCGCGAAGGTCTGGGTGGGAATCCCTTCGTCCTCCAGAACCTTCTTCAGATACTCGACGGCTTTGGTCTCGTTGCCCGGCGGATTGGTGGTATTTATCTGAACCAGTGCTCGGAAGTGCCGCAATATCTCTGCCCGCTGCTGCCCCCAGTCGATCGATTTGGCCGGAGACGATTTGGTCTGGGCCGCGAGCGTGGCCGCCGACAGTAAAACAACAGAGAGAAATCTCATTTCTTGGCTGCCACCTCGGTCACCACATTCCAGTCGAACTCAACGAAATTGTAAAGGGACGATTCGAGCAGCCGTTCGACGTCGCCGTGCGCCCCATACTGGGCCGTGTCCGCCTCGCTCGCATAGGGTCCGATTCCGTAGCTGAGCATCCCCTTGGCCCGCAACTGCGCTTTGTCGCTCGATCCGGTGGTCATGGTGGGAAGAACCGTTACGCCGGGATACATCTTCTTGCTCACTTGTTCCAGAATCCGATACATTTCGGTGTTCACACTGGAGGGCGGGGAAGGCGGGTGCGCGATGGGAAGCGGCGCAATTTTCACCGCTGGGTCACCGATAACCTTCTGCAGCTCCACAAAGAAATTCGCAATGTTTTCATCCGGCAAGGCCCGGATATCGATGGTGGCCTCGGCTTCCGATGGAATGACGTTGGGGCCGATCCCGGCTTTCAGCATGGTGGGCACGATGGACGTTCGCAGCATGGAGTACCGGCTTGGATCGTGCTCGGCCAGATAGCGTTCGGCGGCCGGGGCGGTCTTTGGATTCAGCAGACTGTTGTAGCGCGCCGCGTCTTCAGGCGAACTGATGGTGGCGAGCTTCTCGAAGTAACTCCTGGTGGTGTCATTCAGGCGCATCGGAGTCTCCCAATTGCCGATCTTCGCAACTGCTGCGGTGAGATGAGTCACGGCGTTGTCGAGGCGGGGAATGGAACCGTGACCGGAAGTTCCATTGGTAATCAGGCGGATGCGGGCAGGAACTTTCTCCGCAGTCCCGATATTTACGATGGTGACCTTATTACCTTCCAACGTGGCTCCGCCACCTTCGGTGAGCGAGAACTCCGCGTTCACTTCATCGAAGTGCTGGGCCAGCATGTAATTGATGCCGACGCCAGTGGTATCGGCTTCCTCGCTCGCTTCAGCCAGGAAGATTACATCTCGATCCAGCGGCACGGCTCCGCGTTTCAGCAGCAGCATCACCATCAGGTCCGCCGCGAGGATCGGTTTGTCGTCGCGCGTGCCGCGGCCCCAGACGTAGCCGTCCTTCAGCACCGCGCCGAAGGGATCTACTGGCCATTTCTCGCGCTGGACGCCGACCACATCGGTGTGGGCCAGAATCAGCAGCGGCCGCTTGCTGCCGTTGCCTTTCAAGCGGGCGACCAAGTTGGCGCGCTTTGGATCTAGAGCAAAGGTTTTGGTTGGGATACCTTCGTCCTCTAGTACTTTTTTCAGGTATTCGACGGCGAGTGTCTCGTTTCCCGGCGGATTGCTGGTGTCAAGCTGAACCAACGCGCGGTAATGCCGCAAAATCTCGGCTTTTTGCTGGTCCCAGTCGATGGCCGGCGTTTGGCCGAACGCTGCGCAGGCGCACAAAGCGCCAAGAATGAGTTTTGTCAACACACAGTACTCCTATTATTTTTGAGCGCCACTTTATCACATATACTAAAAGAAGTTTATGGCCTCGGCTATCGACCATCTGACAGAACAGCAACCCGCCGTCATACGCCGGTCGATTCCGTGGGTTCCTTTGGCTTGGTTCAGCGTGCTCCTTATTGTGGCTTATTTCCCAATATTACGGCACCTGGTGGAACAGTGGAGCACAGATGAGGACGTCAGCCACGGTTTTTTCGTACCTCCCGTCGCCGCGTTCATCGCGTGGCAGCGACGCGACCGGATTCTCGCTCTAGATTACCACCCAGCCTGGTGGGGATTGAGCGTTATGGCGTGGGCGGCTCTGCAAGGCTACGTAGGCACTTTGGGCGCCGAGTTGTTCTTGCAGCGAACCTCGTTCCTGATCGCGCTGGTGGGATTGCTGCTGGTAACAGGCGGAACGCGTCTGGTGCGGGAACTCGCGTTTCCTTTGCTGCTGCTGCCGTTCATGATCCCGATCCCGGCGATTGTTTATAACCAGATAACGTTTCCGCTCCAACTGTTCGCCAGTCAGGTGGCGGAGTTCAGCTTAGGATTGATGGGAATTCCCGTGCTGCGCGACGGCAACATCTTGGAGCTGGCAAGCCAGAAACTTTCCGTAGTGGAAGCGTGTAGCGGAATTCGCAGCCTGCTTTCGTTGTCTTTCCTTTCGCTGGTTTACTCCTATTTTTTTGACAAGAGGGTGTGGATGCGCTGGGTTCTACTCGCCGCGACTATCCCCGTCGCGATTCTGGCGAATGCGGGCCGGGTTACCATGACCGGCGTCCTGAGTGAGATCAATCCCCAACTGGCGCAAGGCTTTTTCCATAGCCTGGAAGGATGGATCATCTTTTTGATCGCTCTGGTCATGTTGGGCGGTCTCCACTTCCTCATTAACCGCTTCGTCTCAAAAAACCCGCCGGAGGCTCCCGTTGTTTAAATTTTTAAGTTCCCGTACCATGCTGGCGGCCACGATTCTGATTGTTTTGCAAGGTGCGTTAATTTATAGCGCCGTACGTCCGGAGTCCGCTCCTAGCGGCCGGCCCCTAGCGCAATTTCCAGTGGCGTTGGGTTCCTGGACGCTGGTGCAGGAAGGCGTGATTGACGCCGACACGCAAGCGGTTCTGAAAGCGGACGATCTTTTGAACCGGTTTTACTCCGCGAACGGCCTTGGCGCGAACCTGTTTATCGCCGCATTCCGATCCCAGCGCAACGGCAAAGCCCCGCATTCGCCCAAGAACTGCCTTCCCGGCAGCGGCTGGACGCCGCTCGATTCCAGCCAGGTCTCGATCGACGTGGGCGCGAAACTTCCAATTCAAGTGAACCGCTACGTGGTGGCGCATGGGGATGAGCGCAGTCTGGTGCTGTATTGGTATCAATCGCGCGATCGTGCCATCGCCAGCGAATATACGGCAAAATTTTGGGTGGTAGTGGACGCCATGCGCCTGAATCGTACGGACACGGCATTGGTTCGCGTGGTGGTTCCTATTGTGAATCGCGACGAAACTGCCGCGGAGAGATCCGCTGAAGATTTTGTCCGCTCGTTCTATTCGAGCCTTCGCCAATATCTTCCCGCGTAACCTTCCCAAGCGAGTTCATGTACTTCCAACAATTTTATTTAACCTGTCTGTCTCACGCTTCCTACATGCTGGGGTCCGATGGAATCGCTTGCGTGGTGGACCCGCAGCGCGACGTATCCATTTATCTTGACGAAGCGAAAAAACAGGGGTTCAAGATTGAACATATTATCGAGACTCACCTGCACGCCGATTTCGTGAGTGGCCACGTGGAACTCGCCGCCCGGACCGGCGCGAAGATTTATCTGGGCTCCGCAACCGATTCGCCCATCCCGCATGTGGCAGTGAACGACGGGGACGAAATTCGCTTCGGGCGTGTAATCCTGCGGTTCCTCGAGACTCCGGGTCACACGGTGGAGAGCGTTTCGGTGGCGGTGACGGATCTGGATCGCGGCGAAAAACCCTGGGCCGTGCTCACGGGCGACACTCTCTTTATCGGCGACGTGGGGCGCCCTGATCTGTCGCGCGATAAAACTCCGCAGCAACTCGCGGCGATGCTCTATGACAGCCTGCACCAAAAACTGGTCCCGCTGGGTGACGAGGTCGAGGTCTATCCCGCGCACGGCGCTGGTTCATTGTGCGGCAAACAGATGCGCCCGGAGCGCCAGTCGACCATAGGCAAGGAGCGCGAACTGAATTATGCGCTGCGCGCTTCGAGCAAAGATGAGTTTGTGCGGCTGCTCACGGCTGACCTCCCGGACCGGCCGGAGTACTTCGCGCAGGATGCCGAAATCAACCGCACCGGCGCGATCCCGCTGGACTTTCTACTACCCATGCAGGCGATGACGTCCGACCAGGTTGTGGAGCGGCAGCGCGCCGCCGACATTGTCCTCGACACCCGGCCGGCAATGGAGTTCGCGGCCGGGCACATTCCCGGCGCCGTAAACATTCCGCTGGCCGGACAATTTGCCGGATCGGCGGGCGCGCTGCTCGGCCTGGATCATGACGTGATCGTGGTGGCGGAAGACCCTGACGCTGTCGAAGAATCTCGCACGCGACTGGCGCGCGTCGGCTTCGAACGCGTAGCCGGCTACCTGGAGGGCGGGATGACGCGTTGGGCCGGTGACCAGAAGCCCACGGCGCAGATCATGCAAATTACCGCGGCCGAGCTGAATAGGGAACTCGTCGAGGAGCCGGGATCGATTCAGATTGTGGACGTCCGGCGCAAGACCGAATGGGATCAGGGACACATCCCCGGCGCGCTGCACAAGCCGCTCGATCGCGTCAGCAAAATGTTGGGCGATTTGGACTCAACCAAGCCGGTGGTGGTCCATTGCAAGGGCGGAGCCCGCAGTGCTATCGCATGTAGCCTGATCCAGCGCGCCGGTTTTGAAAACGTCACGAACCTCATCGGCGGCCTGGATGCGTGGCAAGCAACCGGCTTGGCCGTGAGCGCCTAGTTTTTACTTACCGCGCGCAACGCGTTCGCCGTGCGCTCACTTGCTCACCGCTTTCGCGGAATCGACCACTCCTGCGCGTCGAAGCTTGCGCTGCTGCCGCTGCCACGCCAGCAGTTCCCGCCGCCGCCTGGATTTCACCTGGCTGTCTACCGTGCCCCAGAACTTTCGGAAATAGTCGGCGGCTGAAACCAGCGCGAACAGCACCACAGTCCACATGGCGATCAGTGCCAACTGATCCAGTTGCGGCCAGCGGATTCCGGCGATCACCAGGGCGATGGCGACCACTTGCGCCACCATTTTTGTCTTGCCCAGGTCGCTGGCCTCGATAGTGTAGCCGCCTGCCGCCGCTATCGAACGCAATCCCGACACCGCAAATTCACGACCGATGATCAGGATTACCATCCACGCCGGCACGCGGTGGATGTCTACCAGTGAAACCAGCGCCGCTGAAATGAGCAGTTTGTCGGCGATGGGATCGAGCAAGGTACCCACCGTGGTGATCTGCCCCCAGCGCCGCGCGAGGTATCCGTCCAGCAGGTCAGTGGCGGCCGCGGCCAGAAAGATCAACAGCGCAAAGGTATCACGCGTGATCGCCAGCGGCCCGGTTAGAGTTGCGAGATAGGGTTCGACGAACTCCCCTCCGAGCAGCGCTGCCACCAGCAGCGGGACGAAGAAAATCCGCAAGAGTGTAAGCAGATTCGGCCCGTTCATCAGTTGCTTTACATGATAGCCTACGGCGCGCTTACGCCACCAGATACTTCGACAGCCGGCGCCGGACGGATTCGGGCGTCTGGGCGTGGATCACGCAAACCTCATCGGCGTAACGCGTCGAAATTACGCGGGCGTGCTCGTGCAGCGTATGGATCGGTCCCCCGTCGCCGGCGGGAATGCGGAAGGTGCACTCACTGAGCGTGTCCAGCGGCAGCGTCTCATCAATCTTTTTGAGCAGCGCCTGGAACCCGGCGCCGGTGCGGGCCGAGATCGCCACCGCGCCAGCCGGTTGACGCTCAGGATCTTCGAGTATCCGCCGCGCCAGGGCCGAGGCGTCCGGCTCGCCTGGGATCTGATCCACTTTATTCAAAACGAGGATCTGCGGCGTCGTGTCCGCCCCGATTTCCTGCAGCGTCGCCATCACATGAGCCGTGTGCTCGGCCGCGTGGGGCGAACTGGCGTCCACTACGTGGAGCAGCAACTCCGCTTCGATCACTTCTTCCAGGGTGGCGCGGAACGCTCTCACCAGCGTCGTCGGCAAATTGCGGATGAAGCCTACCGTGTCGCTGACCAGCACCTTTCGGTGGGAAGGCAGCAGGATGTGCCGTACCGTAGGATCGAGCGTGGCGAACATCTTGGCATCGGCGAGCACTGAGGCTCCCGTGAGCCGGTTGAAGAGCGATGATTTTCCGGCGTTGGTGTAGCCTACGAGCGCGATGGTGGCCAGCGGCACGGCCTGGCGTTGGTGGCGCTGCGTGGCGCGTCCGCCGCGCACTCTCTCCAATCCACGCTCGACGGCATGGATTCGCTGGTGAATGCGGCGGCGGTCGGTTTCGAGTTTCGTTTCACCGGGACCGCGGGATCCGATGCCGGCGCCCAACCGCGACATCGCCGCTCCATGGCCGGTCAATCGCGGTAGCAGATAGTTCAATTGCGCGAGCTCTACCTGCAACTGTCCTTCTCGCGTGCGTGCTCGCAGCGCGAAAATATCGAGGATTAGCTGAGTACGGTCGAGCACCTTCACTTCGAGCGCGCGCTCCAGATTGCGCTGCTGGGTGGGTGTCAGCTCGCGGTCGAAGATGACTACATCCGCCTCATGCAGGTGAATCAGCGACTTCAGTTCTTCGATTTTCCCCGAGCCTATCTGCGTAGCCGAGTCCACTTTCGCGCGCGACTGGATCTGGCTCTCCGCTACTCGAGCGCCGGCTGTCGCCGCCAATGACGCGAGCTCAGCCAGCGAGTCTTCCGCGCTGGCTTGGCCGGAATCGCTGTTCGCCGGCTTGCGCTGCGCCCCCCGGCTCGTGAGATTCAAGCCCACCAGGATCGCAACTTCTTGTAAAGCTGACAAGGGTGTGTCTAGTGGTGCTCTTCGACGCCGGGAGCCCCTGGGGCGACATGTGTGCCCGCTATCGCGGCACTGCTTTGGGGCGCAGAATGGTAGGGCCTTGAGACCACCACCGTGGAAATCGCGTGTTTGAAAATCAGTTGCTCTTGACTGTTGGTTTCAAGGACCACCGAATACTTATCGAAGCTCTTAATTCGCCCGGAAAGCTTGACGCCGCTCATCAGGTAAATCGTCAAAAACGTTTTGTCTTTGCGCGCATTGTTTAGAAATGCTTCTTGTATATTCTGCGCTTGCTTTTCCATGGAAAGATCCTCGCCTCAACTCACTGGATCCCGGCAAGCTTATCCCCGGGTAAATATATCCACGCCCTTCATCATATCGTAACGCTGTTGTCTCAGTTCCCTTTGCGGACGCCGCCCTCCTCTATTCTGAAGTCAGGTGCCGTTCGATCGTGTCCGCAAGCTGAATTCCGCCGAGGAGGGTAAAAAAGGCAGTTACGTCCTCTACTGGGCGCAAGTGAACCGGCGTGTCGAATGCAATCACGCCCTTTCCTTTGCCGTGGATAGAGCGAATCACTTGAATCTTCCGGTGCTTTCTTACGAGGGGCTGAGCTGCTCTTATCCTCAGGCTAACGACCGGTTTCACACTTTTCTGATCGAAGGCGCGCAGGAAACAGCGCGGCGTTTGCGCGCGCTCGGCATTGGCTATGTGTTTCACTTGCGACGCCGTCGCTCGGATCCGGACGACGCCCTCTATCGTCTGGCTGCCAATGCCGCCGCGCTCATCACTGACGACTATCCCGGGTTTCTTGCCCGCGAGCACAACCGCAGCGTTCCACACAAACTGGCGATCCCTTACTATTCAGTCGACTCCAGTTGCATCGTGCCGATGAGTTACTTCACCAAACAGGAGTATGCGGCTTACACCATCCGGCCCAAGATCAATAGAGCCCTCGCAGCGTGCCTGCGGGCGGTGCCGCCGTTGCCCGTGGGCCGCCGGTACTCCGGAGCCTCGTCCGAATTGCACACGGAAGTTACGGAAGCCAATATCGCGGAACTGGTTGCTTCCTGTGAAATTGACCATTCGGTTGCGCCGTCGACGGACATCCGTGGGGGCCGCGATCAAGCAGAGGGCCGACTCCGGCACTTCCTCGATCACGATCTGCGCCGCTACGCTCGGCTGAGCCGCGAGCCCTCCGCGCGCGCGACATCGGGACTCAGTCCGTATCTGCACTTCGGGCACATGTCCTCGCTCGAAGTTGCCTTGGCGGTGCGAGAGCATGCGGCGAAGCACAAATTGATCGCGGACGAGTTTCTGGAAGAATTGATTGTCCGCCGAGAACTGGCTTTCAATTTTGCCCACTTCTCGCCATCGCTCGATTCGTTGGATGCGCTGCCGAATTGGGCGCGCGCGACTCTCGCGAAGCACGACCGCGACCAGCGTGACCATATCTACACGCGAGAACAGTTCGAGCGCGCCGAAACCCGCGACGCGCTGTGGAATGCCACCCAAACCGAGTTGCTCACGCGCGGCGTCATCCACGGCTACTATCGGATGTACTGGGGCAAGAAGATCATGGAGTGGTCGGCTACTCACGAAGACGCGCTCGCGACCATGATTTATCTTCACGATCGCTACGCCCTCGATGGACGCGATCCGAATACGTATGCCAATATCCTGTGGTGCTTCGGACTGCATGATCGCCCGTGGTCCGAGCGGCCTATCTTCGGGATGACGCGCTATATGACGATCGAGGGCATGAGGCGCAAGACCGACGTGGACGCTTACATTCGCGAGGTCACGCAGGGCAGGCTCTTATGAATGTTGCCGTCACTGGAGCATCGGGTTTCATTGGGCGCTTTTTGATGGAGCGCCTGCGCGCTTCCGGCCACCAGGTCACCGCGGTATCGCTGCGGACACAACCCCAGCCCGAAGTATTCGCGGGATGCCATGCGGTAGTAAACTTGGCCGGGGAACCGATTGTCCAGCGTTGGACCGCCGCGGCCCGTGAGCGGATTCTCAACAGCCGCGTCCAGGGCACGCATTCGCTGGTCGACGCGCTCCGGCAGCTTCCGCCGGCAGTCTTGGTGAGCGCTTCCGCGATTGGTTACTATGGCTCACGCGGCGACGAGATCCTAACAGAAGACTCACCGGCAGCATCAGATTTTCTCGGGCAAGTGGCCATCGACTGGGAGCGAGAGGCGCGCGCGGCTGAGCAGTTCGGAGTGCGAGTGGTCATCCTGCGCAGCGGCATCGTATTAGGACCCGGCGGCGGTGCGCTGGCGCAAATGCTGCCGCCATTCCGTCTGGGTGTCGGCGGACGTTTGGGAACGGGCGAGCAGTGGATGTCCTGGATCGCATTGGACGATCTGGTCTCCCTGATCGAGTTCGCGATTCTCAGTCCCGATCTAAGCGGGCCGGTGAACGCCGTTGCGCCCAATCCGGTGACCAACTCCGTTTTCACGCGCGAGCTGGCAGCGGCTTTGCATCGTCCGGCGATCATTCCGGTCCCGGCATTCGCTCTCAAGATTCTGTTTGGCGAAATGTCGCAAGCTTTACTGGCAAGCCAGCGTGTGATTCCGCAGGCTGCCCTACGCGCTGGCTTCCAATTCCAATTTCCACAACTCGGCGAAGCGCTGCGCAACGCGATCATATGACACGCGCTTATTGCGCAGTGTCAGCCGGATGCGTGGTCTTGTCGAAAAATTCTTTCTGCAAACGAGGCGACACCTGGTCCGACTTAATGGCACGAATCGCGGCAGCCATGCGGTCGGCCGTGAGCTGAACCAGAGCGGACGTGCCGCGGTGGCTCCGGACGCGTCGCCCGCGTAGTGATTCGGATACATCGCATACCAGTTAATCGCGGTAAAAACTCCCGCGGGCAGATCCAGGCGGGCGAGATTCGCGCCTGATTGCTTTCCGCCCCGCTCCGGATGCACCAACTCCGGACGGGACGCCATTACCATGGCAGCTTCGATCTCGCCGGCGTGGCCGTCCACTCCCGGTCGCGAGGGCTGCGCCGCCGGAGGCAACTGCGCTCCGGGGCCAAACGCGGGGCCCAGTGCGCTGAATCCGTACACCACGTAGTCTCTCGGCGAATCCAACTGAGTCTGCAAAAAATAATTCAGCAGATTGGTATTCCCACCATGCCCGCTGGCGATCATAATCTTGTGGCACCCATTGCGGCCCATTTCCGAAACCGTCTCCTGCAGCATATGCAACTGCAAGCGAGAACTGTATGCGACCGTCCCAGGCTGATGCCGGGCCTCAAAGATTTGCCCGACGTAGTATTCGGGAAATATCAGCGCGTATTCTTTTTGAACCGCCTTTGTCGTGATGTAACGAACGTCGATGAGGTCCGTACCGATGGGGCCTGAGGGTCCATGCTTCTCCAGGATTCCGAAGGGCAGCACGCAGGTGGAATCCGCCTGTTTGAGCGCCTTCACAAAATCCTCGGCAGTCAATTCTTCCCACTTGGGCGATAGCGATTGCGCCGGCAACAGCGATGCGAATAGAGCGAAGAGCAGGAGTGGCTTCATAAGAGCCATAATCACATACCTGACGAAGATTGATTGGGTTCCCACAATACTTCCTGCACTCCCAACGCATGATTTACCCAACGGCTCCAGACAAACATCGCATCGCTTAGGCGGTTGAGATACGGGATGACTTCAGGCGGGACCGATTCTTCCCGCGCCAAAGCGACCAGCAGGCGTTCCGCCCGCCGGCAGATGGTCCGCGTCACGTGCAATTCGGCGTTAAGGCGCGTCCCTCCCGGCAGAATGAAGCTGCGGAGAGGCGCCAAGTCGGCATTCATGGCATCGATCTCGCGCTCCAGTTGGGAGGTTTCAGCGTTGGTCACCCGCGGCTGTTGTGGATGCACGTCGGCCGGTTGGGTCGCCAGGATCGAACCTAGATTGAACAATTCGTGCTGCACGCGGCGCAGGATCGCGGCGAGCGGCGCCAATGTGGAATGATCCGCGCAGGACACGGCCGCCAGCCCAACGAATGCGTTCAACTCATCGACGGTGCCGTAAACTTCAATCCGCAGCGCATCTTTAGGGACTCGCTGGCCGCCCACCAGACTGGTGTCACCCGCGTCTCCACGCCTGGTATAGATGCGGTTCAGCGCGATGCGAGGCTCGTCGAATGGTTTTCCACTCACCTATCCATGGAAACACAAAGGAAACACAAAGGAAACACCAAAAATGGGAGGCGGCCTCCGAGTTCCGCCTCCCGCACCGGACCTCGGTATCTTTTGGCTTGCGCCACCGGCAGTAGCGCGGATGCCGTCTCCTTCGCTGGTGTATACGGAGGTGGAACGATTTTGGATTTGGAGATCGCGGATCAGTACTACTTAGAGCCGAACGGGCTGCTGGAGCGTGAATGTCAACCGCGTCTCAGACGGAATGCGGACTCGCTGGCCTTTTGTGGCGACTTGAGCGGCGGTGCCCACTCCGGCCCCCGCGCCTGCACCAATCGCCGCGCCTTTACCGCCACCCGCGATGGCGCCGATAATCGCACCGAGCGCCGCCGTACCGCCGATTACTTTTCCGCTACGCGCAGTCCTCGAAC
>JBDTTL010000091.1:0-14905 GCA_039930665.1 Acidobacteriota bacterium | reverse complement strand
ATCGACGGCGACCCGTCGGATTGGTCCATGGTTCCGGAATCCTATTCGATAGGGATGGATCAGCTCAAGGAAACCGTCAAAGGGCGCGATTTCAATTACGACAAGAAGGACCTTGACGTTAAGGTCAAGGTCGGCTGGGTGAAAGGGCTCAATCGCCTGTACGTCTTGTATGAAGCCTACGATAATTTCTGGGATTTCGACGATCACAGCCGCCATAACGACATCTTTGAACTGGTTGTCGATGGCGATCTCTCGGGCGGCCCTCTGATCACCGCGCTGCAGCCAAATTCAAAGGTGATCGGCGACGATGCGTTCTTCCAATTGCAAGGCGTCCACGCGCAGAACTATCACATCTTCACGCCGGCGCCGGAGCGCGAGTGGGCTTTCGTGTGGGGCGCGCAGGCCTGGATTAGCAAGCTGCCGTGGGCGAACGCCGCCTACAACTACAATTTCAAACACGGCGAAGCCGGCAAGCTCATTCTGGAGTTCTGGATTACGCCGTTCGATTATGCGCCCTTCGACGGACCCGAGCGCGCCGTGGTTTCGAAGCTCGCTGAGGACAAAGTGATCGGCATGTCCTGGTCAGTTCTCGATTACGACGGACCGGAAGAAAAAGATTACAAGGGATTCTGGAATCTCTCGCACAAGACAACCATGTACGGGAATGCCGACGAGCTGGTCGCGTTTCGTCTGATGCCGCTGGAAGCGAACTTTCGCAAACCCATCGACGCCCATTTTTCATTCAAGATTCTGGACATGGATCGCCGGCTGCTCGCGTTTCAAGACGAATCCACCGGCAAAATCACTTCATGGCGTTGGGACTTCGGCGACGGCACGAGTTCGACGGATCAGCATCCGCTTCATCAATACCAAAAGGCCGGCGAATACACGGTGAATATGTATATTGAGGGGCCTGAGGGCAAATCCCGCTGGACTATCGTTCGCAACGTGGCGGTACGGTAGTTTCAGTTTAGGCAGGCGTCACAGAGTTAACCTTATATCGGAACCATGTCCGTCAAGGCTACTTGCTGAACCTCGCAGGTCGAGCGATCTTCCCATACGATCTGGTAGTTCCCGGGTCCTTGATAGTTCAAAAGCGCATCTTCTGCGTCAACCGGCCAGTGAGTACAGGCGCGCGTCTTAATCATCACCTTCGCCGATCGGTACAAGTCTCTTTCAATCCGCTCGATGCCGGGTAGTTGGTAGTAATCCTCGGCGTTCGTCGGCATCGCGCTACCGAATATAGCGATGAACGCCAAGATCGGCCCGGTTCTCATGCTCCAGGTATCGGCGGTCGGCAGGGTTGTCAACAGGGGCCAGTCCCAACGCCGTCTACCCGCTCTCCGCCGGTGCCAGGTTGCAATCGGCAAGTGACCCGTCGCTGGCCGGTGGCGGCATGCAGTAGAATACTGGCCTTAGATGATGTCAAGCGTTGGAGGGACGCCAAATGGGGGGTTGCCATCGGTGGCGGAACCCTTTATAATAGATATAGATGTAGTCATATCTCCACGACGAAGGTTAGCTTGAATCATGACCAAGACGTTCACGATCACGCGGGTGAGATGGGTAGTCGGACTCGGACTAGCGTCCGTCTTCGTAGGTACCGGCCTCCTGGCCGCAACCACCGGTCACGAGGCTCCGCTGGCTGATGCTGTAGAGCGCGGTGACAAGCAGGCGGTCGCGTCCCTTCTCGAAAAGCACGCCGATGTCAACGCAACGCAGGGAGACGGTGCAACGGCGCTGCATTGGGCGACCTATTTGAACGATGCCCCAACGACCGCGGCATTGCTCGCAGCCGGCGCGAATGTGAATGCACGCAATGACCTGGGGGTCACTCCTCTGGCGCTTGCTGCCGAACAGGGCGGCGCCGCAGTCATCGAACTGTTGCTCAAGGCAGGGGCCAAGCCGAACGACCCAACGAATTTTGTGAACACCGGGGAACCGCCACTGATGCACGCGGCGCGATCCGGCAGCGTAGACGCAGTGAAGGTGCTGATAAAAGCCGGCGCCGACGTCAACGCGAAGGAAGACTGGAATGGACAGACCGCGCTGATGTGGGCGGCCGCCGAAGGGCACGAGCGGGTTGTCGAGACGCTGCTCGACTCTGGCGCGGACCTCAAAGCAACATCCAACGCGGGAACCACGCCCTTTATGTTCGCCGTGCGCAAAGGCGACATCCCGTCGGTAAAAGTGATGCTGGCGAAAGGCGCCGACGTGAACGAGAGGCGGCCCGATCTGGCCACTCCGTTACTGGTCGCAATCATCAACGGATACGAGGATCTGGTGGACCTGCTGCTCGATAAAGGAGCAGACCCGAACGCCGAAGGCGGATCCACCGAACTGACAGTGCAAGGGGCGCGGGCGAAGGCGCAAAAAATTGTTCTCAAGACTCCTACCTTCCGTGAGCAGTTGCGGGACATTGGCAGCGAGGGCGGCAACGGAAAGAACAACAGCTTTGGCAAGCCACTGCAGGCCGCCGTCCACGTCGCCAACTGGCACATCAGCGATCAATTCATTTCGGCGAACGTCGACCGGCTGCACATCATTAAATCGCTGGTGGCGCACGGTGCCGATGTCAACGGCCGCAATACCGATATGGAGCCCAGGTGGTCGGGCGCGCGCTACCGCCATCGGCTGGTAGGCGCGACCGCGTTTCTGTTTGCGGCGAAAGCCGCCGACGTGGAAGCGATGCGCCTGCTGTTGAAACTGGGCGCCGATCCTAAAATCAATACCGGCGTCAATATCACGCCTCTCATGGCCGTCGCGGGCATCTCCTGGGCGTCGAACCAGGACCGGGCCAGCGAGGAACAGGTTCTCGAAGCAGTCAAGCTGCTGGTAGAAGAATATGGCGCCGACGTCAACTTCGTGGCGGACACCGGCGAGACCGCGATGCACGCAGCGGCATACCGCGGCGCTAATAGCGTGGTCCAGTATCTGTTCGATCAAGGCGGGAAGCTGGACGTTGTAGACAAAAGCGGAAGAACGCCGCTGACCATCGCTGAGGGCGTGGAATACGGCAATTCGTTTGCAGCGCAGCCACAGACGGCCGAACTGCTGCGCAAGCTCGGAGCTAAAGAAATACCATGTCCCGACCTGTGCAAAAACTTAATTCCCGAGACTGCGCTGCCGCCCGAGGAGGCTGCACAATGAAGACCCAATCGATTGCAGTGGTTGGAGCGGCATGTTTCCTGATTGCCGTCGCCTTTAATCTGCGCGGGAGCCCGCAGCAAAGCGCTGGTTCCACATCGCCTTCGCAAGTCGGTACGGCCGCGGAAGCGCCCGCGCACGCGGTTACGGCTGTAGAGGAACGCCGGGCTGTTCTCACCAGGTATTGCTTCACGTGCCACAACGAGAAGTTGAAAACCGGCCGCCTGGTTCTCAGCACGCTGGATCTGGCCAACCTGAGCAAAGACGCGGATACCTGGGAGAAGGTGGTGCGCAAGGTCAGCACGGGAGCGATGCCTCCGGGCAAAATGCCGCGGCCCGACAAGACGACGGCCGAAAGTCTGGTGGCGGGAATCGAGAACGAACTGGACCAGGCTGCGCTGGATCATCCCAACCCGGGCCGTCCGACGCTGCAGCGCCTGAATCGCTCGGAGTATCACAATGCGATTCGGGATCTGCTGGCGCTCGACATCAACGCAGCCTCCCTGTTACCGGCCGACGCTGCGGGCTACGGATTCGACAACAACGCGGATGCCCTGTCCCTCTCGCCGTCCTTGACGGAGCGATATTTAGGAGCTGCCGCAAAGATCAGCCAGATGGCGCTGGAGCGGCCGCGCGGCATGCCCACGCCCGAAACCTTCTTCGTTCCGACGGATCGCAATCAGGCGGTTCGCGTCAGCGACGAACTGCCCTTCGGGTCTCGCGGCGGACTCGCCATTCACCACTACTTTCCGGCCGACGGCAAGTATCTGTTCGAATTGCGGCCCAAGGAAAGCGGAGTCGCGGGCGGGTTCGAAGGGATCACCGAAGAAGAACATCATGTCGAGGTGCGGATCGACGATGTCAAGGTTTGGAGCGGTACCATGGGCGGCCCCGAATTCGTCCGTAAGCGCGGGCCCAACGCGGGCGCTAAGGAAGAAGAGCTCACCAAGAAAACCATCGAGCGGCTCACGTTCCACCTGCCGGTGACGGGCGGCGAACATTTGATTCAAGCCTACTTCGTCCCCAAGACCGCAGCGTTCGTCGAAGACTTGTTCGATCCGTCCTTGCGGCGCGAGCCGTACCGGGACGGCAGTGGACCGCCTAAGATTTCTACGCTTACACTCACCGGTCCTGAGACCGGAACCGCGGCGGTGTCGGATACGCCGAGCCGGAAGCGGATCTTGCTGTGCACATCTGCGTCGGCGGAGGATGAGGTCTGTGCGAAGCAGATCATTTCCACGCTAGCTCGTCGCGCGTACCGGCGCCCGTTGGAGGGCACCGATCTGCAGGCGCCTGTCATCGCCTTCCACCAGGGCGCACGCCGCGCCGGGTTTGAGGGCGGCATCGAGATGGCTCTCCGCAGCATCCTGGTGAGCCCCAATTTCCTGTTCCGCTTCGAGAATCAGCCCGCAGGCATCGCCGAAAATGCGGCCTATCGTATCAGCGACCTGGAACTGGCATCCCGGCTGTCGTTCTTCCTGTGGAGCAGCATCCCGGATGACGAACTCCTGGGAGCGGCCGAGAAGAAGAACCTGCACCAGCCCGAAGTATTGCGCAAGCAGGTACGACGGATGCTGGCGGATTCGCGCTCGGAGGCGCTCGTCGACAATTTTGCCGGCCAGTGGCTGTTCATTCGCAACGTGTCCACGCACCAGCCGAGTCCGGAATTGCTGTTCCACTTCGACGACAACCTGCGTGAAGCCTTTGCGCAGGAGACGGAGCTGTTCTTCCAGAGCATCATCCGCGAAAACCGCAGCGTGCTGGACCTGCTGGACGCCGATTACACATTTCTGAATGAGCGCCTAGCCCAGCACTACGGGATCCCGGGCGTGGAAGGCGAACGCTTCCGGCGGGTCACTCTCCCCGCCAATAGCCCGCGCCGCGGCCTCATGGGAAAAGCCTCGATTCTGATGGCGACTTCCTATGCCAATCGGACTTCGCCGGTTCTGCGCGGCAAATGGATTCTGGATAACGTGTTCGGCGCGCCGCCCCCGCCGCCGCCGCCGAATGTCCCGCTTTTGAAGGAAGAGCGAGATCCGCGGAAGGTCCTGCCGATGCGCGAACAGATGGCGGCGCATCGCGCCAATCCGGTGTGCGCGGGTTGCCATGCCCAGATGGACCAACTGGGATTTGCGCTCGAAAATTTCGATGGGATTGGCGAGTGGCGAGACATCTATGCTTCCGGCGCGCCGGTGGACGCATCGGCCCAGCTTCCGGACGGCACCAAGTTCAATGGCCCCTCGGAGCTTCGAGAAGTTTTGCGCAAACATTCCGGTGAGTTTCTGACCACGGTCACGGAGCGATTGTTGATCTACGCATTGGGCAGGGGGCTCGATGCGCCCGACGCGCCTGCGGTCCGTAAGATCAAGAGCGAAGCGGCGCCCGATAACTACCGGTTTGAGTCGCTGATTCAGGCGATTGTGACGAGTACACCATTTCAGATGAGAACCGCTCAAGCGAGCGCGAACGCGAACTAGAGTTTTGGACTAAAATATAACTAGGAGGTTGTCAAATGCTCATTACGAAGATAGCGTTACCCCGTCGTACCTTCCTTCGCGGAATCGGAGCAGCCGTGGCGCTGCCGTTCCTCGACGCCATGGTGCCCGCCATGCGGGCCCAGACGAAGGGCGCGCCGCGCTTTACGGCTATCTACTTTGGGAATGGGGCGAACATGTTCGAGTGGACGCCGGCTGCCGAAGGCGCCGGGTTCGAGTTCTCTTCCACTCTGAAGCCTCTCGAACCGTACCGCAACCGGACCCTGGTCTTCAGCGGCCTCGACAACTTTCAAGGAACGGATCAGGGCGACGTGGGCGGGCAACATCCCCGCGCCGCGCCCGCCTTCATGAGCTGTGCGCACCCCAAGCAGACTGAAGGCGCCGATGTGCGCGCCGGCAAGTCGGTGGATCAATACATCGCCGACAAGATCTGCCGCGATACCAAGCTGTCGTCGCTCGAAGTCTCCGTCGATCGTAATGACGTCGTCGGCGCGTGCGACCACGGTTACGCCTGCGCGTACATGAACTCGCTGGCCTGGAAGACGCCGACCACCCCGCTGCCCACCGAAACGAATCCGCGTTTCGTGTTCGAGCGCATGTTCGGCATTGGAGCCACCGCCCAAGAGCGGCAGGAACGGGTCCAGGAAGATCGCAGCATCCTCGACGGCCTCACCGAAGAGATCTCCGAGTTGCGCCGCAAACTGGGCACGCGCGACCGCAGCAAGCTGGGCGAGTACTTCGACGCCGTGCGTGACGTCGAGTCGCGCATCGCCAAGAGCGAATCCACCAACAGCGGCTTCGAGGTGCCTTCGCAGCCGGTGGGCGTGCCCGCCACGTTCCGCGAATACGCGGAGTTGATGTTCGACCTTCAGGTGCTTGCGTTCCAGGCGGATATCACGCGCGTCAGTACCTTCATGATGGCGCGGGAAAACATCAATCGCTCGTATCCGGAAATCGGATTGCCGGAGGCGCATCACTCGATGTCGCACCACGACAACAATCCGGCGAAGTTGAAGGCGTACGCGAAGCTGAACCACTATCACGCCGACACGCTGGCATACTATCTGAAGAGACTGGACTCGATCCAGGACGGCGACGGCACTCTGCTGGATCACACGGCAGTGCTCTACGGCGGCGGTATGAGCGACGCTAACGTCCATAACAACTACAACGTTCCGGTGGTGGTGGTGGGCGGAAAGACGATTCAGCTCAAAGGCGACCGTCACATCAGGTACCCGAAAGGAACGCCTCTGGCGAACCTTATGTTGGCCCTGATCGATCGCTACGGCATGCACCTGGAGAAATTCGGCGACAGCACGTCCGAGATCGATCTATTGACGGTTTGACCCATCGGATCACTCCATTCGGCACTGAAAACGCCGTGGACGCTGAACAAGCGCTCACGGCGTTTTCTATTCTAGCGGCACTTGCGAGGCCGCGCTGCACTTGAGAGGATGTGTGCATGGATCGCAGTCAGGCGTATCAGACCGTGTGCGAGTTTGTGAAATCCGACAGCTTGCGGCGGCACATGCTGGCGGTAGAAACGTGCGTGACGGCGTACGCGCGGAAGTTCGGCGAGGACGAAGAGAAGTGGGCGATCACGGCGCTGCTGCACGACTTCGACTGGGAAATTCATCCTGCCGCACCGGATCATCCCATGAAAGGCGAGGCGATTTTAGCCGAACGGGGCGTCTCCGGAGAGATTCGCCGCGCCATACTTTCGCACGCCGATTACAGCGGCGTACCCCGCGTCAGTCAGCTCGAAAAGACACTCTATGGCTGCGATGAGCTGGCGGGTTTTCTGACGGCTTGCTCGTATGTGAAGCCGGGACGCAGCATTCAGGGAGTCGACACCAAGAGTGTCCGAAAAAAGCTGAAGGACAAAGGATTTGCGCGAAGCGTCAATCGCGACGATATCCTGAGAGGCGCGGAGGAGATGGGCGTCGATCTGGACGAACACATCGAATTCTGCATTCGCGCCATGCAGTCGCGCGCCGCCGAACTGGGGCTAGCCGGCGGATGAGACTGCGCTAGATTTCCAGCGCTGATTTCCAGCGCTAGATTTTCCTGCGCTAGACTTCCCGCGCTAGACTTCCAATGGACTGGTGCTGTCGCCGATCTTTTCGATCTCGACTCCCGATTTCTTCAGGATCGTCAGTAGTAGATTCGACATTGGCGTGTCCTGGGGATACGCCAGATGACGTCCAGTCTCGAATTGGCCGCCGAGCTTGCCTGCCATCAGACAGGGGAGATTCGAGTGACGGTGCAGGTTGCCGTCGCCCATGCCGCCGCCGTAGAGAATCATGCTCTGATCGAGCAGCGAGCCGTCGCCATCCTGGGTGGCTTGTAACTTCTGCAGGAAGTTGCTGAGCAACTGAACGTGGTAGGTGTCGATCTTGGCCTTCTTCACGATCAGCGCGGGATCGTTACGGTGATGCGACGTCGGATGGTGCTGGTCGGGCACGCCGATCTGCGGGTAGGTGCGGGCGCTCAACTCACGGCACACGATCATCGTGAATACCCGAGTCGCGTCGGACTGAAACCCTAACGCCTGCAGGTCGAACATCAGCTTAATGTATTCCTCGAAGGTGCCCGGAACATCGGTGGGCCGATCGGGCAGATCCACGGAGTGCAACCCGCGTGCCTCCACGCCTTGAATGCGCTGTTCGATCTCGCGAACCGAATCCAGATATTCGTTCAGCTTGGTACGGTCGCCCGGTCCCAGCATTTTGTCAAGACCGGCAACCTCTTCCATGACGGAATCGAGGATGCTGCCGTTGCGCTTCATCCGCGCCATTCGCTGCGCGGGGCTTCCGCCATCGCCGAACAAGCGCTCAAATACCACTCGAGGGTGGGATTCGGCGGGATTGGGCGTGGACGGATTGCGCCAGGAAATGGTGTTGTTAAAGAAACAATCGCTGGTGTCGCAGGCGCCTTGGGTCGGAAGATCCAGATTGATCTCCACCGAAGGAGTCGGCGTGGTCTTGCCGATAACGCGAGCGGCGATCTGATCGGCCGAAGTGGCCAGGTGCACTTCGATATCCGGTCGGCTGCGGTCGTAGGCATGAACGCCGGTAAGCCAGACGGCCGAAGAGCGCGGATGATCGCCGGTTCCGTCTCCGAAAGTATCGGCCTGCAGGTGCGAGAGCCCGCTCAACACGTTGATGTGATTTTTAACCGGTTCGAGATGCTGCAATATCGGCGACAGCTCAAAGTTTCGGCCGGTCGTTTTGGGGATCCACTGATCCTGGATGACCCCGTTCGCGATGTAGATGAAACCTAGCCTGGGTGTGGACTTGAGCGGCTTGGCGGAGAGCGCCGGAATCATGGCATCCAGCAAGGGCAGCGATAACGAGGCGCCGACGCCCCTCAGGAAAGTGCGTCTCTGCAAGGCCTTTTTGGTAACGAACGTCATACGATCCTCCTGCTGCGTTCCTGCTTCAATTTTACCGCCACTGGCGGCTCCCCGCTTTAGCCACGGACGCCGTGGGCGTTTCGCGCATCTGGAAAGGCGCGGACTCAACCACTCCCAGGACCAGCGACGCAAACGTGTAATGGCTGGGGGCGGCCTGCTTGATAATGGCGCGGATGGCCGGCCGATCATAGTACTGCACGTTGCGTCCGATGCCATACATCATCAACTTCTCGGTGATGGTCGCCACGAATTCTTCGGGGTGACTGAGCAGCGCGGCTTTCAATCCGGCCATCCCGTCGAATTTCTCACCCCCGGGAAAAACACCTGAAGTGTCAATCGGGTTGCCGGAGTCCTGGTCGCGCCAGCGGCCGACACCGTCGAAATTCTCCATCGCGAAGCCGATGGGATCCATGCGCGAATGGCAGCTCGCACAGGCGGGATTCGCACGGTGCTGGATCATCGCATCGCGCATGGTAAGCGTCTTGCCGCTATCTTTTGCCTCCGTCTTCAGCGCCGGGACGTCGGGCGGCGGGGGAGGCGGCGGCGCGGACAGAAGATTTTCGAGCACCCATTTTCCGCGATTCACGGGAGAGGTCCGGTTCGCGTAGGAAGTGATGGTGAGAATACTTCCCTGCCCTAAGAGTCCGCCGCGCGGGTTGCCGGGAGGAAGCGTGACGCGCCGGAAGTCGCTGCCATGCACGTTGGGAATGCCGTAATGTTTTGCAAGCCGCTCGTTGACGAAGGTGTAGTTCGCGGACAACAGATCGAGCACGCTGTGATTGCCGCGCAGGACGCTATCGAGGAACAGGACCGTCTCACGGCGAAATGCGGTCCGCAGCGACTCGTCGAAATCCGCGTATAAGGCTTCGTTGGGGCGCTTGTTTTCGATATCCCGCAAGTAGAGCCACTGTTCGGCAAAATTCGTTACCAGCGAAGCGGAGCGCGAATCCGCCAGCATTCGGGTGATCTGGTGTTCCAGCACGCGGGGCTGTCGCAGCTTACCTTGGCTGGCGAGATCGAGGAGTTCGTCATCGGGGATGCTGCTCCACAAAAAGAACGAGAGGCGAGACGCCAGTTCCAGATCGCTGACCGGATGCGCAGTTGCCGGCCGCGCGTTGGCGGGATCGCGCTCAATTCGAAATAGAAACTGAGGACTCACCAACAGACGCTGGATGGCCCTCTGTATGCCGAGCTCGAATCCGCGTTCGGCTTTGCCGGCAGTATAGAAGGGCATCAGAGTTTCGACATCGCTGGCGGCAACAGGCCGGCGGTAAGCCCGGCGTTCCAGCGCAGAGATGATGCGGCGCGCGCAGGGATCTTCCTCGGCGGGCGATGCTGGATGTCATGCAAAAATGCGGCGGCGCGACAAAGTATCACCGGGGCCCTTTGCATTGAAAGGTCCACTGACGGTTACGACTCCGACGCCTATGTCTGCGCCGGGCCCGCGCAGCCGGGGGCGCAGTGTCTCTTCATCGCGCACCTCATCCTTTTGGATGAATGCGACGCCAAGGAGGCGGGGTCCAGCCTTAATGGGCACGCGGAATTCGAGGGCACGGCGGACGCCGGGTCCATAAGCGGGGGCGGCGGCGGCATCGTCGTCGTCACTCTTCGCGGCCGCGTCGGCGGCTTTCGGGGCGGCTTTCTTCGCGCCCCTGGCGGCCTGACGAACCGTGCTGGCCACGAGCTGCGCGCGTTCTCCATCGACGTTCAGCTCCACTTGCTCGAGGTCCTCGGACCGGCCGACGAAGGTGACCTTCACGGCATACTCGCCGTCCGCGGGGAAATAGCTGCGAATCGCCAGGCCTCCCCGCGTGCCGAACGGCAGGCCATCGACGCGAACGTTCTGCGGCTGTTCATCAGGGACGCGGTAGATATTGACCATGGATGGAGCGGAGGGGTCGCCCACGGCGAGGCGGCTGATTTTCTCCGCGGCGCCCAGATAACTCTCCATCGCGGTGGGCGAGACAAACAACAGATCGGCGAGATTGTCGAAGCCGCTGTTGGAATTGTCGGGCGGCAGCAGGAGCGAATAATCCATCTCTTGAGGGAGAGCCTCCACTGCGAGGAGGTCGCGCACCGCATTCTGATATTCCGTGCGGCTCAAACGATGCAGCAGCGGCAGCTTGCCGGGGACCGGCTTGTCGGCGGCAGCGTGGTCGAGCTCGGTTTCGAGGTATCCCGCGACGCCGTCATAAGTCGCCTGATCCGGCCGCGGCATTCCCGGAGGCGGCATGGTGCCGGCTCGCAGCTTGCGGATCACCTTTTCCCAGCGCTCGGCGTCGGCCGCTGCATTCGGAAGAGCTGCGGGATCGAGGACCAGTCCGGCCGTGCGAAGCCGGGCGTTGTGGCAGGTGGCGCAATACTTGCCGATGGCGGCGCTGGCCTGCTGGGGAGTCGAGACTTGCGCTCGGCCGAGCGGAGCGACCAGAAGAGCCGTTGCCGCCGAAAATATGAGCAGTCTGGTCATCGTCTGCGTGGTCGCAATATCTGCGCGACCAAAGCTATTATATCCGGCGCAGCTATGGGCAGCAACGGAGAGCAGCGCGTCAGCTTGAAACCGTGAACGTGCCGACGATCCCTGTAAATTCGCCAGCCGCGTTCCGCATGGGCGTTCCCTGCACGTCCGCCCAAATCGCCGATCCATCTTTCCGCCGAAGCCTGAAGTGGAACGGGCCCGCATCTCCGCGTTTCTTGAAATCAAACAGACGCTGGGCGGCCGCTACGTCTTCGTGATACAGATACGAGAATGAGGGTTGCCCCAGCATTTCGGCCTGAGTGTCGCCTACGATTTCGGCCATGTGAACGCTGGCGTACACGGTCACTGCTCCTGCATCGATGATCCAAATCCCGTCTTTGGGTTTGTCCACGTTGACGGCGCCATAGTAGCATGCCGTGGTGAAGATGGGGTGCGTGTAATATACTGAGCCCAGAAGCAAGGAAACTTATGAAACTCATTCGAGTTGGAATTGGCTTGGTATTGGTGGCGGGCGCTCTCGCGGCGGCGGGCTCGGATCTGCGTCTGATCGACGCGGCGAGAAATAAGAATGCTGCGGCGGTGCGTGAACTGCTGGCTCAGCACGTGCCCGTGACCGCAACCGCGGCCGATGGCTTTACTGCGCTGCATGAGGCTGTGCGTTACAACGACCTCGAAATCGCCGACCTTCTGCTCGCGGCGGGAGCCGATGTAAAAACCGCTACACGTTACAACATCACTCCGCTTTCGCTGGCGTGCACGAATGGAAACGCAGCGATGATCGAGCGCTTGTTGAAGGCGGGAGCCGATCCCAACAGCACTTCCGAAGCAGGCCAGACGGCGCTCATGACAGCGGCGCTTGCAGGGAAAGTGGATGCAATCAAGATGCTGCTGGCGCATGGAGCAAAGGTGAATGTCCAGGAGCCTACCAAAGGCCAGACGGCGCTCATGTGGACCGCGTCGGAGGGCAACACCGCCGCCGCCGAGTCGCTCATCGAGTTCGGCTCCGATGTAAAAGCGAAGTCGAAGGCCGGCTTTACGCCGCTGCTGTTCGCCGTCCGCGGCGGGCATAAGGATACGGTGCAGCTGCTGCTGACGCACGGAGGCAACTCCAACGATGTCGCACCGGACGGCACCAGCGCTCTCAACGTAGCTGTCGTCAATGCCTACTTCGAAGTGGCGGCCGTGCTGCTGGATCATGGGGCGAACCCGAATGCTCCCGACGCCCGCGGGTCGGCGCTGCATACGCTGGCATGGCTCCGCGAACCGGGCTCGGATGGCGGCAACGGGCTGGGACACAGGTCCTACGCGCCGCCGCTGCCCACCGGGAACATGACGGCGCTGGAACTCGCCAAGGCGCTTCTGGATCATGGCGCGAATCCTAACGTGCGGATCGCGTGGCAGGAAAAGAAGTTCGAGAAGGAAGGCGGCACCATGAAGAATCCGCCGCTGATTCAGTTGGGTCGGCACTACCTCACGTATGTGGGAGCCACACCCTTCTACATCGCGGCGCACAATGGAGACGCGCCTTACATGCGCCTGCTGGCGGAGCACGGCGCAGATCCCAAGATGCCGAACGCCTTGGGGATCACGCCGTTGATCGTGGCGGCGGGTCTCGATTACTGGGAAGGCGAGGCTCCGGGGCCGTTCACTGGTGTCACGGAAGCCGAGCGGCTGGAGGCCGTGAAGCTGGCGCTGGATCTGGGAAACGACATCAACGCGGCGGCGGATTTCGGCGACTTTCCGATGGAGGGCGATCCCGCTTACATGCTGCTGTATTATCCGCTGAACCAGAGTCAGTTGACGGGGAAGGTCATGGGCGACCCGCGGTGGAGCGGCAGCACGGCGCTCCACGGGGCGGTGGTTTCCGGACAACCTGGGATCGTTCAGTTCCTGGTGGATCATGGAGCGAAGCTCGACGCCAAGACCAAGAGTGGATGGACTCCGCTGATGCTCGCGGGCGGGGTGTTCTTTGCCAACGCGAAGAAGGACTATCCGGACGAGGCGGCAATCCTCAAGAAGGCGATGATCGAGCATGGGTTGATGGCAGCCGCTCCGGCCCAGTGACGTTAGAAGCCGGATCAACTTGCTTTCGCGATCTCGCGGATCACATGCTGCTCGACCATGTCGAACAAGTCCTGACGGTACTCGCGACGATCGTTGCCAAGCGCAACTGAGGAAGTGGTCACCACCACCAGATCCAAGCTGGGCACGACGAAGATGTACTGGCCCCCGAAGCCCCACGCGAATTCGACCGGGTGTTCGTCGAAATTCGTGATCCACCATCCGTAACCGTAGAGGTGTCCGCTCCGCAGCGAACGGGTGCGCGGCACCCAGGACGCGTCCACCCATGACGAAGGAACGATCTGGCGGTCGCCGCTGCGGCCGTGGTGAAGATACAGCTCGCCGAACCTCAACATCTGACGGGGTGTCAGCAGCATGTCGTTGCCGCCGAAGTAGACGCCTTGCGGATCGCGCGGCCACTTGGCGAGGGTGAAGCCGAGAGGAGTTGCGAGCGCATTCTGCGCGAAGGTCCAGGTGTCGCCGCCGGTCACTTTGCTCAGGATGGCGGAGAGCAGGTGAGTGTTGCCGGTGTTGTAAATCATCGGCTCGCCGGGCGACTGCTGCAGAGGGCGCGTCAGCAGGTAGCGCACCCAGTTGGGGCTCCGCACCCAGGCGCCGTAGCCGCGGTTGGTATCGACCAGACCGGAGCGCATGGTCAGCAGGTCCTGGATGGTGATCTTGCGCTTGCGCGGATCGGCGTTCGCCGCCGATAGCTCGGGGAAGTAGGGCGCGATCGGAGCGTTGACGCCGGGCAGCAGTTTGCGATCGATGGCGATTCCCACCAGCGCGGAGATCACGCTCTTCGAAGCGGACTTGACGTTTTCGAAACTCGTGACGCGGGTGCCGTGGAAGTAGTGTTCGAGAACGATCTCGCCGTGGCGGCTCACCAGCAGACTGTGGAGGCGCGGCAGGCGTTCGCCGGACTTGACCGCAGCGTCAAAGCCAGGCTGGCCGAACGCGAGCGCGGGGAGCAGACATGCCACCGCAATGCGCGCCGCTACCCGCATGAGGGTCATTATGCTTCGCGCTCAGGCTTTGAGCAGCGACTGAACGTACTCGGGCTTCAATGGAAGACGCCGGGCGATCTTGCCGGTAGCGTCGAAAAACGCCGCCGCGATGGCGGGCGCGGCTAGAGCGTTGGCTGCTTCCGATCCGCCGCCGTAGGTGCCGACGTCCGGCCGATTCAACAGCACGACCTTGACCTCGGGAATGTCGGCCATCTTCAGGATGGGATAGGTGCGCCAGTCGCGACTGGTGACTCCACTTTCGTCGAACTGCAGTTCCTCGTAGAGCGCGATGCTGACGCCCATC
>JBDTTL010000090.1:0-14936 GCA_039930665.1 Acidobacteriota bacterium | reverse complement strand
GCGGGCGCGCCTGCAGGCCCAGCTCCCGGCGCCACGCCATGCAGACGATTGGCAATCATCTGCGCCAACATCGGCTGCAATTTCTTTAGCGAAGAGTCGGCTGAAACCTTTACCGTCATGGGCTTCTTGGTTTCGATGTTGTTAATGCGAATCACGTTCTCTTCCGGATCCACCGACAGCACCAGGCCGGCGATCATCTTGAACTGCCCGGAGACAATTTCCTCGGCCGTCATCTGCGCGCCGTCAGGCGTCTTGTTGCCACGGGCGCGCACCTGATCTCCCTTTTGGATATCCGAAAGCGTGGCCGCCTTGGCGTCGGCAAACTTCACGGAATCGGGCGCGTAACGCCGGATAACCGCATCCGGGGCGGGCGTAATTACCAAGGGTTTGAGACCCTCGATGGTCCTTACATTAATGGTGACGGAATTCGCAGTCGCCTCCGCGACGATACCCGTGGCGCCGCGGCGATCCCAATCGGCCCTCTCGGCTGCCTGCCTGCTGGCAATATCGCTTTGAGAGATGACCACGATCTCCAGCGCAGCGAGCGATTTCTGATCCTCCCCCATGCGCCCACGTGCGCGCAGCCGGTCGCCTTCATGGATGTCGCTAAGTTCGATGGCAGCGGCACTGCTCAAATTGGTCGCGCCTGGGGCAACGCGGAGCACCTTGGCCTTGGCGTCGACCGTGACGGCGACATCGCCGGTAGACGTCTTAAGCGTTACTTGGCGCCCTGCGGCGTCCATTTTCGTAACCACACCGAGAGCCCGGCCAGCCGCCGCCTCTTGTGCCAAAGAAACCGGCGCCAAGTGGAGCCCCGCCAGGAGAAGCGCAGTGGGCGCGATGTATGAAATATACCTAATCATCAAGATGTTAAGACCTCGCGGCATCGATTTAGGTTACCAGCGAATTCGTCGGGTGCGGGAAAAAGGCGTTTTATTGGGACGCAGCCGACCGCAGACCCACCGGCGGGAGGTACAGACCCTTCCGTTCCCGATTCCACCACGCCCCGGTGCGGCGGCGGGTTTCCCAGTCGGTGAAAGTGTACTCATAGGATGTCGCTCGGATGAAGCGTGGCGGATGGTCGGGAAACGGGTTTGAGCCCAGCAAGCCCTGGACATTTGGCGAACCCTGGAGCAGTTGCAGAGCTAGATTCACGAACCAGGGGTTCGATTGGTAATTACTGAGGGCCGCAAACCACATCTGCCAGTCGAGGCGCGGCTGGTAGGGCGCCACCCACCCGGGCGCTCGATTCACATCGCCGGGCTTGTGCTTGAACTCGTAGGGCTGCCAGGCTTCGCCGTCCGGCGATCCTTCTAGGATGATCTCGATACGTTGCGTAGTCATCACCGCGAACAATCCATAAGTGTTCACGATTTGCAGAGGTGCGGTGTAGCGAATGGCCGCGTTTAGTAGAGTGGGCAGACGGCCATTGAAGGTCTCGAAGAGGTGCGACAGGCTTAGAACCATGATCACCAGCGCGACAAATGCGGGGACGCGCGCGCGCCCTGTGAGCTTTCGCGCTTCGAGCAAGCGCTCCCCGATGGGAGCAGGCAGAAAATGCGCCAGCGCCTGATCGTCAAACAGGAATAGGGTAAGCGCGATGGCCAGCAGATTGAAAAACGTGTAGTTGCCCGTGATGAGGATCGCCACTTGCATGCCGATTAAGCACCAGGCGCCGAACATCCGCATGCGGCGCGGGAAGAAAATCAGGAACGGAATCCCGATCTCGATACCCAGCGTAGCGCCGGTGATAAAATGCTGGATCGCAGGTGGAAGCTTGTCCGCATACCAGGCTAGCCGGGTTGGGAGGGGCTGTGTGTGCCAATGGAGCCCGACCGCGGAAAGGTTGCGCCAGTTGGGATCGGCACTTAGTAGCTTGACGGCGCCCGACAGGAAGTAGAGACGGAATACCAGCCAGCGGAATAACCACGGCACAATACGGTTATCGCCCAGGAAGATCGCCAGAAATCCGGCTTCGAGCAATAACGCGTCCCATTGGAAGGAGAGAAATTCCTGACCCGCCGCCGCAAACGAAAGGTATAAAACGAAGAGCACTACCAGAATGAGGCGCTCGAATTTCCCGCGCGCGAAGCCGGTGAGCAGCAGCATCGACGAGAAAATCACGCCGGCAAAGCACAGACCGATCAGAGTGATGTCGTCGCTGCCGAACCACAAGAGACTGGGCACCGCGACAAAACGCAGCGTGGAATCCGTTCGTGCGACCGACGCGAGAAACGGCGCTATGGGAAGAATCCCGCGCTCACCGTAGAGGCCGATGACCTGGAAGGTGAGCGATCCGAACGCGATCGCGTATATGAGCGCCAGAGCGCGCAGAAATAGCCATTGCGTCGCGGCGAAGCGCGTCGGTTCGATGCGCGTGCCGAAGGTAAAGCGCGTTACCTGATAGAAGAAGTCCCGATGGCGCGCAATGACGCGATACGCGAATTCGCTGGGACCAGCGATCCAGCGGTAGATGCGCTGTTTGCCCAGCGTCTCAAACACGGCGCGCGCTCCACTCACTACGCTTCCGTCCGGACGCACGAGCTGCACCGATTCTTTGTAGGCCTCGCTGGGAATCTGCGGGAAGCGATCGCCCACGTCTTGTGAAGCTATGTACTCGACGCGGTCGCGCGTGAGCTGGCGCCAGTAGTCCAGCCAGATGCGGCAGAACCCGCAGCGGCCATCATAGATCAAGACGGGTTTGGCCTCGGGCATGCCTAGTTATTATGCCAGACGAGTTGCACACACCATTTTGATATACTACGTATAGCATACTATTCAACACGTAGTATGCCAAGTATTGCATGATTCGATCTTGCAAAGACCGTGAGACGGAGAAGCTATTTCGGCGCATTCCCAGCAGAAGATTTCAGCAGCTCGAAAAGGCGGCCCGCATCAAGTTGGGCTTCCTCGATGCGGCGGCGACCCTCGACGATCTAACCCTTCCGGGTCTTCGACTGGAGAAGCTGGCGGGGGACCGCACCGGGCAATACAGTATCCGTGTCAACCAGCAATACCGGATCTGCTTTCGATGGAAGAATGGAGACGCCTATGAAGTCGAAGTCACGGATTACCATTGATGGAGTGAATGGAGTGAAAGGACGGCACAGAGTGGGCGCGCGCCAGCCGAGAAAAACTCAGAAGCTGCCCCTGCTGCATCCGGGCGAATATCTCCGGAGTGTCTTCAAGGACGCTGATTTGAGTGCCAACGCCGTCGCGCTCGCGTTGCGCGTCCCCGCTAACCGCCTGACCGAAATCCTCAACGGACGGCGGGCAATCACGGCCGACACGGCCATGCGGCTGGGCCGGTATTTCGGGACCTCCGCCCAAATGTGGATGAACCTGCAGGCGAAGTACGATCTGGAAGCAGCCGAAGAGACGCTGGCAGTACGCATCGAAAGGGAAGTGCAGCCGATGCGCCGGGCATCGTGAGGGCCGGCACGCTACGGATTCAAGAGCGGAATATCTTTGGCCGGTTTCGGCGCCGGGATGCTCTTGATATACGCGTAGACGTCGGCGAGCTCCTGGTCCGGCATCACTTTGGCTCGATAAGGCGGCATGCCGCTGGAAGGAGGATTGCGCACGAAGGCGCTGAAGGCTGCGAAAGGCAGTTTCGTTTGGTTGAGGCGAGGTCCCGCGACGCCGCCCTGTCCCCAATAGCCATGGCACTGATAGCAGCCGTTCTTCTCGAACAGGCGCTGGCCGTTGGCAGCGTCCGAGGTTTTTGTCTCAGCGGCTTTGGTTTGTGCAAGCGCCGCGACTCCGAAGATGGCCAACAAGAGCGCGAAGGTTTTCATGGCGGCTCTCCTTCTTATCGCGGCTGAGTTACGACGTCCAGCAGCGCCGGTTCTCCGGCCTTCACCCGCGAAATGGCGCGTTTGAGGGCAGGGCCGAGATCCTTGGGATCGGTAATAGGGCCTTCGGCATAAAGGCCGTAGCCTTTTGCAATCGAAGCATAGTCGATGTTGGGGCCATTCAGCGCAGTACCAATGTCGGAGCGTCCCATATCGCGATCGTATTTCGCGGCCAACAGCGCCAGGTACATGCGCTCCTCATGATACGCGCGATTATTGTGCACAACGTTAAGCATCGGGATCTGATGATGTGCCGCTGTCCACAGTACGCCGGGAGCATAGTTCAGATCGCCGTCGCACTGAATGTTAACAGTCAAGCGGCCATGCTTCTTGTTGGCGAGAGCCGCTCCCACCGCTGCCGGAGCCTGGTAGCCGATGCCCGCGCCGCCTTGCGCTCCGATGTAGTGGTAGGGCTTGCTGAAGTTCCACAGGCGCGTGGGCCAGGAACTGACGAAGCGGTCGTTCGATACCAGTGACCAGTCGTCGTTCTTGATCTGCGCCCATAGTTCGGCGGAAAGACGCGCCGTACTGATCGGGCTGGCATCCCAGGCGATGGCGGCCAGTTCGCGATTTCTTGCGCGGCCTGCTTGATTCTCGGCGGCTATCTTCGTACCGCGTTCCTGCAACGCGCGGCGGCGATCGGGAGTAATCAGCTTCTTGCAGGCTTCGATCAGCTCAGGCAGCGTAGCTTCCGGATCGCCGGTGATGGCGAGATCGGCTTCGACGTAACGCCCGAAATCCTGATAGTTGGATTTGTGGTTCAGGTCGATGGCCGAAACAGTGACCACCTTGGCGCCCGGCTTGATGGTCGAGTGCGATTCCATCCCGAATTTATTCAAGCCGGTCATCTTGTGCGTGATGCCCCACAGGTCCTGCGCTTCCAGCGCCAGGATCACGTCGTGATCGGAAAGATTGGGAGCGGCGATGACCGCGCCGGGATGGCCACATAAAGGATGCGCCGAGGGGAAGTTCATGCGCATTCGCTGATCCTGTACGCGTGCCTGCAGCACTTCTGCCAGCTCCACCAGAAGCTCGATGCCTTTGGGAGTCCGAGCCACGCGTCCGGCGACGATCACCGGGTTTTCGGCATCCACCAATAACTTGGCAGCCTCGGCGACAGCGCCGGAATCGCCCTGCGGCGGCGCGCTCATCACCAGCTTCGGAATGCGCGGAGTTTTTTCTTTGATGGGCTCTTCCTGCAAAGTGCCGTCGGCGACCAGCACGACCGGCTCATAGGGCGGCGTCATCGAGATTTTGTAGGCGCGCACCGCAGATTCGGCGAAGTGCGTGAGCGATACCGGCATGTCGTCCCATTTGGTGTAGTCGCGAACCATGGCGGCGGCGTCCTGGACGCTGTGCACCCATTCGGCGGTGCCACGCCGGTAGTCCACATCCAAAATATTGCCTAGGACAATGTAGACCGGCACGCGATCGCAATACGCGTTATAGATGGCCATCGAGGCGTGCTGCAACCCGACCGTGCCATGCGCCATGATCATCATGGGCTTGCCTTCGATCTTGGCGTAGCCATGCGCCATGGCGACCGAAGATTCCTCGTGGCAGCAAGTGAGCCACTCCGGACTGGTGTTCTTGCCGTAATTGATGAAGGATTCCTGGAGGCCGCGGAAGCTCGAGCCCGGATTCGCGGCGCAATATTCCATACCGAGCGTCTTGAAGACGTCAACCATGAAGTCGGAGCCTGGACGCGCATTGGAGGTGACTTCGACCGCGGCCTCGGTTTCCGGCTTTAGAGCCGATTGTTGCGCGAGCGCGATAGGCGCTGTGGCCGCGAGCCCGGCACCACCGGCTGCGGCACGTTTGAGAAAATGTCGTCGGTCAGGGACAGCGGGTCCCTTCGCTTTTTCGTCCACGGGTGCCTCCTGCTGGGTTCAGATCGTTCTCAGATCAGTTGCCATTATGTCATGGATGACCCTGCGGATTTCGCCCGGCCTCTGGGGTCAGAATTCTCCTCGGGCGCTACGCTGCTTTCGGGCCGGGGGTAAGCTTGTAAGTGTATGATAAAAAATGGCTAAGTAAGGAAAGTAGGACGCCGCCGGACACTTTTTGCTTGACATCTTTAGATGTGTTTCGCTATGATGACGATTCATTCATTTGACGGTTCTGTCTAAAAGTTGTCTCCAGCCCAGGTTTCTATTCGGGGGAAGATGTTCCCTGGGGTGAAGGTTGGGTGTTGTTATAGGAGAACAATGAAGCAGCATTACTTCGTCGTAGTTCTGGCCCACTCCCTGCACGGACGCTTGCGGCGTATTCACGTTCCGCATCAGGCGTTGTACGTGGTTCTGGGGCTTGCGCTTTTTGGCTCCGTTTCGCTCTTCGGGATGGTTTCCAGCTACCTGCGCATGAGCTGGAAGGTGGCGAACTATAACGCCCTGCGGGACCAAGTGAACACGTTGCGAGACCGCTACCAGCAGTTGCAGCAGGAAAACAGCGAAAAGAAAGAACAACTTGCGTCATTGCAGTTGATGGCCAGCGAGGTAAGCGTGGCGCTGGGGCTGAAAGGCAGACTCGAAGGCAGTGACGATATCGCGAGTGAGGGGCCCCTGGTGCCCAGCTACCGCGAATCGATCGAAGAGTATAACTTCCTTAAATCGGCCAGCTACTCGCAGGTGAACCATCTTTATGCCCGGCGCTGGCAGACCAACGTCATACCCACCATGTGGCCGGTAAATGGACGCCTGTTAAGCCGGTATGGCGAGCGCGAAGATCCATTTTCGGGAGAGGGCGCGCTGCATACGGGTGTAGATATTTCGGCCGCCATGGGGACACCGGTGCACGCCGCGGCGGACGGAATCGTATCACGTGCCGAATATTGGGGCGGTTACGGCAAAATGGTGGCGATTGATCACGGCAACGGTATGTACACCTGGTACGCGCATTTGTCGCGATTTGAGGTCGTGCCGGGGCAGGAAATAAGACGCGGCGAAGTCCTGGGTTATTCGGGCGCTACCGGCAGGGTGACCGCGCCGCACCTGCATTTTGAGGTTCGTATGGGCGGCAGCCCCGTGAACCCGTATCCTTACCTGACGCGCTCCGCCATGCAGCAGCACGTACAGCCGGATTTACCGTTCTAGTCACTCCTACTGGTCGAAACCTGAAGCGCCGAACTACCGTCTAGAATGAATCTAGGTATGGGTTTGTCCGGCCGGTTCGCATCGTCAATTCGAAGCTGGGACAAAATTGGCCGGATTCTGCTGGTCCTGCTCATTTTAACGAGCTTCGCCGCGATCCAGACCGCCAGCGCAACCGAGATTTGCCCGGATCATCATGGCCCCGATGACCGTTGCTGTGCCGGGGGCCATGCGGGGCACTTCCCCGTTCTGGTCAGCGTCAGCGCTGTCCAGATCGCGACGCTTTCCGTTACTGGTTGGCGCGCGAAAACTGAGCTACCTTTCTACACTTCTGGCGACGGCCGTACCTTCAATTCCTCCCGAGCTCCCCCCGCCTAAACTCATCTCCATCTGCATTCATTTTGGCCACTTGGACCTAATCCGTTCGGGCGCCATGCATTTTCAAAAATTTTTTGATGAGGAGAAGTTAGGACTATGGCAATCCCACGTTCATCGCCACTTGTTTTATGTAGCATTGCGTGCATGCTGTTGATTTGCGGGCCTCCTTCTGCCATTGCGCAGTCGCTCGGCAATGCCGGGACGATTGACGGAACCGTCACCGATCAGACTGGAGCGTCGGTTCCCGGCGCCATGGTAGAACTGCGAAACCCAGTTTCCGGCTACAGTCAATCGGCGACTACAGCTATGGACGGAACGTTCCGCCTGAACAACATTCCACCCAATCCGTATCACCTCCAAATAACGGCGTCCGGTTTTAACAACTCTGAGCAGGATGTTACGGTCCGCAATGCCATCCCGGTTCACCTCAAAACGAAGCTGGATGTTTCAGGTGGAGTGAGTAGCGTCACGGTGGAGGCGGCCGGAGCGCATATTCTTGAGAACGATCCTTCGGCCCACATAGACGTGGATCGAAGTTTGATTTTGAAGCTTCCGTCGAGCGACCCCGGCGGGGGATTGAGTCAGGCGATTACCAACACCACCGGCGGCGTGGCCGCGGACGGGAATGGGCTTTTCCACCCGCTGGGAGACCACGCGCAGACCAGTTTCGTCATCGATGGGCAGCCGATCAGCGATCAGCAAAGCAAAGTATTCTCGACGCAGCTTCCCACCAGCGCTATCCAGAGCATGGAGGTGACCACTGGAACTCCCGACGCCGAATTTGGCGACAAGAGCAGCCTGGTGGCGCAGATTACCACGCGCTCCGGTCTTGGCTCGGGAAGAGTGTTCGGGAACGTCGAGGCGAACTATGGGTCTTTCGGTACAGCCGGAGGAAATATTGGTCTGGGTCTCGGCAGCGCAAAGTTCGGAAATTTTCTAGCCGCGGACGGCGTGCGCAGCGGTCGATTCCTCGATACGCCGGAACTCACCGCATTCCACGATATCGGCAATAACCAAACCGTCTTCGATCGCATGGATTACCAGCCCAACGGGAAGGATGCTCTCCATCTCAACCTGTTTGCAGCCAGAAACTGGATACAGGACCCCAACTCTTACGATCAGTTGGCGCAAGACCAGCGGCAGCGCGTCTTGACCTGGAACATCGCGCCGGGATACCAGCACATTCTGAATGCTCACACCTTGATCACCGTGAATCCCTACATTCGGAAAGATCAATTCAACTACTACCCGAGCCGGGATCCTTTCGCCGACACCCCCGCGACGCAAAACGAGACTCGCCAGTTACTAAATTGGGGTGTGCGCGCCGACGTTTCGACGGCGCACGGCCGGCACAATCTGAAATACGGGGTGGATTTGAAGCAGACCAGACTGCTCGAAAATTTTGGCTTCGGGATCACGGATCCCAGTTTCAACGACACCTGCATCAACCCCGACGGAAGCCCGGTCGGCGATCCCACGCTGACGTCCCCGGCGCAATGCGCGGCCGCGGGATTCGAACCCAGCACGGCAGAAAACCCGGCCTTACTCGGCGCACCTTTCGCACCGGCGCTGCTTCCCTTTGACCTGACTCGCGGCGGGCAACTCTTCAATTTTCATGCCGCCGCCAACATCAATCAATACGCGTTCTACGCGCAGGATGCGATCACGGCCGGTCATTTCCTGATCAACATCGGCTTTCGCTTTGACCGTTACGACGGCCTGATTTCGAAATCCGGCCCCCAGCCGCGCGTGGGCGTAGCCTACAACGTTAAGAAGACGGGCACGGTATTGCGTGCTTCCTACGCGCGAACCTTTGAAACGCCATTTAACGAGAATCTGCTGTTATCGAGTGCGACTGGAATTGGCGGACTCGCACAAAACGTATTCGGCTCCACTGGAGTGCCGATCCAGCCCGGCTTCCGCAACCAGTTCAACACCGGCTTTCAGCAAGCCATTGGAAAGTTCCTGTTGGTGGACGCCGACTATTTCTGGAAGTACACGCACAATTCTTTCGACTTCAGCACACTCTTGAATACCACCATCACATTCCCGATCGCCTGGCACAACTCGAAGCTGGATGGCATCACGGGCCGCGTGAGCACTACCAATCTCAAAGGCTTCCAGGCTTACTGGACCTTCGGCCACACCCGCGCGCGTTACTTCCCGCCGGAGAACGGCGGGTTGATTCCTCAGGGGGCGCCTTTAGCAGGCGGCGTGTTCCGAATCGATCACGATCAGGCATTCCAGTCCACTCTGAACCTGCGCTATCAGCGCCCCAGGAATGCGGAATGGATCGCCTTGACCTACCGTTACGACAGCGGATTGGTGGTGAGCGGAGTGCCGGATGCGGGCGCCGCGCTCGCGCTCACTCCCAATCAGCAGGTGTCGATTGGCTTAGCCTGTAACGGAGTATTTGCAGCCGCGTCAAGCCCGCTTACGGACTGCACTGGACCAGGCGGCCAGCAGGGTGTGGTGACCTCGAAACTGATTACGCTGCCGCAAGGCGGCTATGGCCCGTTCCCAAGCGCGGAGAATGACGATCACAATCCCGACCGTGTGAAACCGCGCAACGTCCTGGATCTTGGCATCGGCACCGACAACCTGCTGCACCGGGAAGGGAAGCGTCGCTATACGGCTTCGCTCGAAATCGCGAATCTTACCAACGTAAGTGCCTTGTATAACTTTCTATCGACTTTCAGCGGCACACACTTTCTGCAACCCCGATCATTGGTGGCGAGGATCGGAATGACGTTCTAGCGCGGTATCCCGACGGAGCAGCCGGCGTGCTGCGCCAAGCGCGCTTAGTTGGCTTCGACAACCTTGTACGAACTGTTTCGGAACACGACCTCGCGGACCTGGCCGTGTTTCCCGACGGCGCCGATCGAGGTGCCGTTGAGAAGGATACTCAGGCCGCCGGCATTGCCGACGCGCACAGTCGCGCCATTGGGCAGATCGAGGTTCTGGCTGTCGCCCTGCTGAAAAACGCGGGCCAGCATCTGTTTTCCGGCAGCATCTCTGGCCGAGACCCAAGTGAGTTCCGACGCCTCCAGAGTCACTTGCTGGCCCGCCGATGCAGTGGTACGCGCGGCTGACTTCGGCGCAGCTTCTCCTTTCGGCGTCTCAGCAGGCGGCTCTATTGGCTGCGGCTGAACCGCGGTTGGGGCCGGAGATGAAGCCGGCGGGCTAGTGGCCGACACGCGCTGCACCGACGGCTCGGAAAAAAGATTCTGCCAGGCCCACGCGCCAATAATGACGACACCCACTACCAACAGCGCGGCCCCTCCGGCCAGGCGCCAGTCCAGTTTTTGCGCCCATCCTAGTTCCACGGGAGCTGGCTGGCTGGGCCGGACTTTACGAGCCGTCTCAGCGGGTGAGTTCCATGGTTGGAACGGCGGCTGCGCTTTCACAGGCTGTGGATCCGGTTTCGGGAGCTTCTCGGCGATTGGGGCTTCGACGGTCACCGGCTCGGCGGTGCTCGCTGCCTGACGTTCCGTTGCCGGTGCTTCAGCTATCGTCTGCGCGATTTGAGTTGCCCCTGCTGCTGCGGCTGCAGCGGCTGGCGCTGCCAGACGCTCCGCTGCCGGTGCTTCGGATATCGCCTCCGCCACCGGAACTGCCCCTGCTGCTGCCGGCGCTGTCTGAGGTTCCGTTGCGGGCGTCTCGGGAATCGCCCCCAAAACTGGGGGCACGGCTGCCGCCAGCGCCGGCGCTGAAATCGCTTCAAGCTGGCGCGTCGTCTGCGCGCAAAAGCCCTCCACGGCAGTGAGCAGTTTGCGAACGCTGTCCTCGGTGGAAGTCGATTTCGAGTGCAGGTCCTCGATCATCCCGGACTGGCCTTCGAGCGCCTCCTCTACGCGCGTAATCCGGCGGTCCATGTTGGCTTCCACCTCGCGTACATAAGCGGCCCACTTGGCGGATTCGAGCCCCCGTTCCCGGCGGTCGGAAAACACGCGTGCGCCGGCGCCTGTAGTGGCCACCGCCGGCAGATGGGATTCACGTTCCGCTTCGCCGCTAGCCGCGATCAGCAACTGGATCTCTTCGGTGATGCGCAACGCGTCGCGGCGCGAGAGGCAGCGCCACTCGGTCGGCTCGTTGCCCTCATCGCTCAAATACAGCCCGAATCCGATGAGCTCGTCCTGCTCGATCGCATCCGTGATACGGGCAAACTGCGAGATGGTGGCGCGGCGCAGGGAAGTGGTGCCGTCGAACGCCGCGTGGAAGGCGGCGACTTGCTCGGCGGTCACAGGCCCCACGAATTCGGCGGTAAAATTCAGCGACTCGTTGCCGAAATCGAAGCCCAGCCATTCCCCCTTGGTCTGGTCAATCTGGACATCTTCGGTCAGCAGATAGAAGAATTTTTGGGCTTCATCCACAACGCTGGCGAGCTTGTGGAGGGGAACGCCCACGCCGCCCCGGTTGAGCTCAATACGAATTCGCAATCGTGTCATGGCAATTTACCTCGGTTGCGCGCCAGTGGATGCGCGGGCTGTTTTGAACTTTAGTTGGCGCCTGGATTCTTCCAGGCTGTCGAATATTTTGCGGCTGATGCGATACTCGATCGCCTCGTTCTGCTCCGCCGGCGGGTGCATGATTTCGGAATCCAGTTCCAGCGCTCGATGAAAGTAGCGGGCTGCGGCGGCGTAGTCCAGACGCTCGATGGAGATCAGCGCCAGGCCTTTCAGCGCCACTGTCGAATGGGAATTGATTTCCAGCAGCCGTTGCGAATACTTTTGGACGCGCGCCAGCTCGAATACTTCCATGCTCATGGCAATCAGGTTCGCTAGCGCCTCTTCGGCGGCGGGATCGATCGCCAGCAGACGTTCATAGAGCTTTTCCGCCTCATCCAAACGGCGCAGAAGCTGCAATGCCACCGCCTTGCCGAATAGCGCCCTCCGCCTGGATCCCTCAGACCAGCACTCATCGAAGCAGGTGAGCGCCGCTTCAAAACGCCGCAACTGCAAGAGGCAGTCGGCGAGTTGCAGGCGCACTTCATCGCGATGCGGATCGAACTGCAGAACCACTTCGAAGGCGTGCGCGGCTGCCTCCCACAATTTCAGACGAGAGAGGCACAACCCCAACTGCCCTTGCGCATAGACATGATCCGGATCTTCGGCGGTGACCGCAAGGTATGTCTCCGCAGCCTGCTCGATCTGGCCCGCTTCAAACTGCAGATCGCCTCGCAGAATGTGAAAATCGGCGCTAAATTCACCGGGGATCGAGAGTGCCTCCAAAGCTTCCTGCGGACGGCCCTGAGCGCGTAATGCCAGCGCCGCTTGCAGCGGATCGGGAGCGGAAGCGGCGGCGTTGCGAAACCGGTTCATGGGAGCGACACTACTGAGGTCCGGCTGACCTGGTTTTTGATAAAAGTGAAACTGAGCGCCAGGACCTTGGGGAGGTGGTCTCCATCATCGTAGAAGCCGAGAGCTCCGGAGGTCAAGCGGGCGTCGCTCCAGTTATCGGCAGGATTGTTTTCCAGAAAAAGTCTGAAAGCGGGACCGGTCGCATCCATATGAACCCGCACCATGCCTGCGTTGTTCGCGAGTGGGATGGTTCTTCGCGAGTGAGCGCTTTCCGCTCCTCCCAAAACGCTAAAATGTTCGGCCACCAGCGCCCCACTCGATCCACGCTGCTGCAGGCTGAGGCGCGCGGCATAGTAGTTGTTCTCGTCCCGGCTGCGAAACACCCAGCCCACACCGGACGAATCCGGAACCCAGCTAAACTCGATCCGATAATCTGATTCGCCGCGAGACGGCTCGTACATGGTCATCGACCTTCCGGACGCTGCGACCGACGGATGCGACCAGCTTGCGGCGTGGGGCGATGAAGAGGCCGCGCTCCCGGTCGAGGGAGAGGGGCCGGATAGTCCCCATGTCAGGCAGCCGATCGACACAATGGCGATCACGGCAAAAACGATCTGAGGCCAGTAATGCGCCACAAACTGATCCTCGGGCGAGTGAAGCGAGAACGACGGGGCAAACGTGCTGGGTGCACTCGCCGCGGCAGGCATGGCGAGCGCCGGAGACGCCGGTTCGATCAAGGAGGCGGCCTTGTGAGCCGTTTCTGGGGCCGACGCCGCAAGTGCTGGAACGGCGGCGGTCGAATTCAGATTCGCTACCGATTTAGCAGGCGGGCGAACCATCTTCGGCACCATCATTTCCCAGCGCGCAGTGGACCCTGCGGAGCGTGACCCCTCACCGGCGGATGCGCTCGGCGCCGGGGGGTACGGGGAAAGCGGGGCAAGAACCGCAGGGGCCAGAGTCAATGCCGAAGACGCCAGCATCGGCTTCAGGGCAACTTCAGACCCCGCTTCGTGGGCCGATCCGGTTACGTACGTCCAGGTTACAGGGAAGCGAAACCATGCGAGATATTCAATCTGACGTTCAGCGGGCTGCGTCGGAATCCCACCCAGTCCCAATCGAGCTATAGCTGACTTGACATCGACCACGATATATTGTGCCTCAGTGGGTCATCGACCTGCATATAGTAGCACACCTGACCACTGGACTCAATCGAAACAATTGGCTACTATCGGGGGGGTAGGCGTATTATATCGCGATGGCCACAGATCGCAAGACCGAGCCAAAACTATCTGAGGCGGCTGCCAAAACCACAGCAGTCCTGGAATCCTTACGCTTGCGTCTCAACCGGCAAGTGACCCCGCCGGAGTCTTTGATCGCAGCACCACCGGAATCGCCCGATGAACTTGCCCGGCAACTGGAGCAATACTTCGCGAAAACCTCCCGAGTGCCGGCGTCATCGAACGGATCGCCGGAAGTCCCGATTCCCAATGAAATTCGAGCCCAGGTGATCGAAGGAGTGGTCGATAGAATTCTGCGTTCCTGGGGCGCTTCCAACGGCGAAATCCCGGCCAGCATAAAGAACGAGGTAATCGCGCGACTGGTCGAGCATGTTCTTGCTGAAATGCTAAAAAAGGGTGCGAATCTGAGCTGAAGAATCATGCCGGGCCGAGTGGCACGCTCCAGCGAAAGACTTCTCTCTTAACGTATTCACCGCGTTGGTCAGACGATCGGCTTCGGTATCGATCAGCGCCTCGGGCTGTCCCGACTGCTCCTGCGAATCCAGCAACGCGCAATGATCCGCGCGCAGATCTGGGAGCATGTCGGGGGCGATCTCGGATCTGCGCAGGACTGCGGCGAGATAGTAGAGCGTCAGATCGACGTGATCCGCAAAAACGCGAAACGCCGGCAGGACGGGGGCTGCGCCTTTGGTGCCAATCGCCGCTTCCAGAGCCCGCAGGGCGCGCGCCAGTCGGCGAGTGCTGGCCAGCATAGCGCTAAGGAGAGCGAGACGCTCCGGCGAAACTCCCGGCTCGACGGTAGCGCGTTCGATGGATGCATCGAGGTTGGATCGCGCCAGTCTAGCGGTCACACGCGCGGTCGCGATTGATTTTCGACGGGATGGTCAGCAGGCCGTCGCGTACCGCCTGAAAGTAGACGCGGAAGGCGTCCAGCATGCCAGCCAGGCCTTCGGCGACCTGATGCCGCTCCCAGGTGGGCCACAGCCAGTACGCCAGCAATGCGATGACGCCTCCCGCAGTGGTGTTTAAAGGCGCGCCGTCATCACTTGCCGCGGCACTGCTCCGGTAAGCGAGAGC
>JBDTTL010000089.1:0-15029 GCA_039930665.1 Acidobacteriota bacterium | reverse complement strand
TGCGGTTACCCGCGAGCGCATCCGCCAGATTGAAGCCAAGGCGCTGCGTAAGCTGCGCCATCCTTCGCGCAGTCACCGCTTGCGCGCGTTCCTAGATACGTCAGTTCACGAATAGCCGTCGGCTGACCTAGGGACCCCACTCGATACTTTTCTGGCTGACCACGTTGTCGCGGATCTGTGCCGTAAATTCTTGCTTTTCGGCGCCGCGCAGAACTTGGATGCGATGCTCGCCCACGGGGAGGGGAAAATCTGCCGGCGTCCTGCGAGTTTGCTCCTGGCCGTCGATGATCACCGCAAGGCCGGCGGGTTTGGTCACCAGACTCAGCGTGCCCATGGACGCATCCAGGTTTATGATCAGTCCAGGGTCGCTGGGCAGATTGAACACCCGCTGCGCCTCTCGATATGCATTGCTGGTCACCGTCAAGGTATGCCGCCCCGTCGGCAAATTCAAAGTGCAGGGTGTGGTGCAATGCAGCTCGGCGTTCCCATCGAAAACCGCGTCGGCGCCGGCGGGCGTTGTGGTGAGTTGAAACGAAGCTTCGGTCGGAGCAGGCGGGGCCTTGGGCACCGGATTTGCAGCAGGCGCGAGCGCCGCTGCCGCAGAAGGTGCGGCCTCAGTGACCGGCAGCGCCGGCGCAGGTTCTGCCGGCGGAGTTTTCGGAACGGCGCTGTCAACCACCAATGGAGCCGATACCGGCGTGGGCTGCTGCGTCTCAGGCCACAAGAAAAATGCCGCCACGCCCAATGCCGCTGCGGCGAGCAGTCCGATGGCGATGTTTCGCCCAGTCTTGCTCTTTGCGGGCGGGGCCTCGACATCGAGCGCACGGGGAGGCGTTAACGCAACCGGAGTCGCCAGCGGTGCAATGAGTAGAGGTGTCGCCGCTTCTGCCGCTTCTATGGGCGGAACAGGTGCCGGAACCGGCGTCGATTCCGGTTTCTGCGCGGCCATATGGCGAGGCGGCGCTGGTTCGTACTTAGGCAGCCGCATTTCTTCGGTGGGCGGCAGCGGGCGTCTCTCTTCGGTCGGCGGCGGGCGCAGCATGGGCGGAGCGGCCATGGTTTCCGCCAGATTTTCGGCGACGGTAGCCCCCAGCGTGGCTCCCTGGCCCTCGCCCGCTCCTGCGGTGGGCATATTGGGGCTGGTTCCGCGCGGCAACGGGATCCAGTTGCCGGAAGCGTTGCAGGCCGTCGCCAGCGCGCTCACAAAATCCAGGCAAGTGTCGTAACGATTGGCCGCACTCTTGGCGAGTGCCCGCCGCATCACAATCTCGACGTCCGCCGATAACGTAGCGTTGAGCCGCTGTGGCGCTACCGGTTCTTCGCGCACGATTTTGAACAACAGCGTGGGCAGGTAATCGGCGGTAAACGGCTTTTCGCCAGTCAGGACCTCGTACGCAATCACGGCCAGCGAAAACTGATCCGCCTTCCCCGATATGGTCCCGCCCTGCACTTGCTCGGGCGACATATAACTGGGCGTGCCCATGATGGTGCCGGCCTGCGTCATTTGTTGGGAGACGATTTTAGCCACGCCGAAGTCGGTGACTTTGGCGGTGCCATCTTCGTGCACCATGATGTTCGCGGGCTTGATATCGCGGTGAACGATGCCTTTTTTATGCGCGTAATCCAATGCGCCGGCTACCTGGCGCAGAATGCTGAGCAACGTTCCTTTATCGGGCGTCTGCTCCGCCTTCAACATTTTGTCGAGCGGCGGGCCGTTCACCAGCTCCATGAAGATGTACGCTAACCCGTCTTCTTCGGCGATGTCGTAAATGGTTACGATTCCCGGATGCGACAAGATGCCGGCGGATTGAGCTTCGCGGAACAGGCGTTCGCGAAGACGTTCGCGCTCGCTCTCGTCGGTAAGTTCCCCAAGGCGGATGCTTTTGACCGCGATCATGCGGCCGATGGCAGGGTCCTGGGCTTTGTAGACCACGCCCATGGCGCCGCGACCTAATTCCCCGATGATCCGGTAGCGCCCTATATTTTCCACGACTGGGTCTATTTTACCGCAGCGACTGCTGCTCCGCCCGCAGTGTACAATGGGCCGATATATGAAAATCGGCGACGCTTTTCTCCCTGAGTTCGATTACGAAATTAGCACTACCCGGAACTGCGCCTCACCGGCACGCCGGCACCGTCGATCTACGGGCCGTCGGCCGACGAAGGCAGCATGTAGTTTTGACAACACAACCAAAATAAAATCGATTTAACGGAGGATATATGGCGATTAAAGATGCATTATTGCCGGAATTCGATCACGAGATGGCAACCGCCCGGAAAGTGATTGAGCGTGTGCCGGTGGAGAAGTTCGGCTACAAGCCGCATGAGAAGTCGATGACCATGGGCCAACTGGCCTCGCACATCGCCGAAATGCCCACTTGGGCGACAACCGGGATTACCACGGATTCGCTGGATCTGGCAGGCGGCTACAAGCCCTTCGAGCCGGCAACCAGCGCCGAACTCCTGCGGGAATTCGACAAGAATGTGGCGGCGGCGCGCGGCGCTATCGGGGGTGTTAGCGATGAAACACTTATGGAGAGCTGGTCGCTCAAAAAAGGTGAGATTACGCTGATGACCATGCCGAAGATGGCCGTGCTTCGCACCTTTGTCTTGAACCATATCATCCACCACCGCGGCCAGTTGTCGGTTTACCTGCGCCTCAATAACATTCCCGTGCCCTCCATCTACGGTCCTTCGGCCGACGAAGGAAGCATGTGATCGGAAGCCGATAACCGCGTCTGTGGACGATTCCCGGAGGCCGCGCAATTGCCTCGGACTCGGGAAGCGAAGCTGTACCCGCTGCTAGACTGGGATTGTCAGTCCTCATGGCCATCCAGACTCTCTTCGGCACTCCCCCGGCAGACGCTCCGTCACCCGACGGCGCGAGTCTCCTCGATCGCCTGAAGGCCGGCATCCAGAAAACCCGCTCAGGGTTGATAGAGAAGCTGGAGGACGCAGTCAGCGGCCGCAAGGAAATCGACGCCGCTGTCCTCGAAGAGGTGGAATACGCGTTGATCACGGCCGACATTGGCGCCAACACCACAGCTGAAATCCTGGAACGTATCCGCCAGCGTGTGGAGCGTCATCAACTGGGTGACGCCGCCGAAATCAAAACCCTTATCCGCGATCACCTGCTTGAGATTCTGGAAGCCACCGAGCGTCCGCTGCCGCAAGTCGCGCAACCGCCCGCAGTGATTTTCGTAGTGGGGGTAAATGGGGCGGGGAAGACCACGTCCATTGGCAAGCTCACGCGCCGACTCCAGTCGGAAGGCCGCAGCGTGCTGCTATGCGCCGCCGACACTTTTCGCGCCGCCGCGATCGAGCAGCTTGAAGTATGGGCGCAGCGCACAGGCGCCGACCTGATCAAACAACAAACGGGCGCCGACCCCAGCGCCGTCGCCTTCGATGCGGTGCAAGCCGCCAAGGCGCGCAAGGTCGATTACGTGATCATCGACACCGCCGGCCGCCTCCACACCAAAACTAATCTGATGGCCGAGCTTGAAAAGATGCGGCGCACCGTATCGCGCGTGATTCCGGAGGCGCCGCACGAAGTGTTGCTGGTGATTGAAGCCACCACCGGCCAGAACGGTCTCGAACAGGCGCGCAAGTTCACCGAAACCAGCGCCGTCACCGGCATCATTCTCACCAAGCTGGATGGCACTGCCAAGGGCGGCGTCGTGGTGGCTATCTCGCGCGAACTGAACCTGCCAATCCGCTACGTCGGCGTGGGCGAACAGCTTGACGATCTGCTTCCCTTCGACCCCCCGCAGTTCGTGGCATCATTGTTTGATTAACTCTCAGGCCGGGACGGCCGTATCCGCTATGAACCGCTATCTCGAAGAGGCGCTCGATCTCGCTGCCCAAGGCCTCGGCCGTGTGAGCCCCAATCCCGCTGTGGGCGCGGTCGTCGTTCGTGACGACGTGGTGGTCGGTCGCGGGTTCCACACGTGGTCGGGGGTGAAGCACGCAGAGGTTCTAGCGCTCGAAGAAGCCGGTGAGCAGGCGCGCGGAGCCACGCTGTATTTGAGTCTGGAACCGTGCTCGCATCAGGGCCGCACTCCTCCCTGCGCGGACGCGATCGTCGCCGCGGGTATCAAGAAGGTTGTCGCCGCCATGCAGGATCCGAATCCGCAGGTTTACGGTTCCGGTTTTCGCCTGCTGAAAAACGCTGGTATCGAAGTTGAAATCGATTCTTCCTGCGCGCAGCGCGCGACTGAAATCAACGAAGCTTTCATCCACTTCATGCGCACCGGCCGGCCGCTCGTCGTTCTCAAAGCCGCGGTCACGCTGGATGGAAGAATTGGCGCGCCAGACGACAATGAGGGTTGGATCACAAGCGAGACCGCGCGGGCCCACGTCCAAACCCTGCGTCATCGCTCGGACGCTATCCTGACCGGCATTGGCACCGTGCTTGCCGACGATTGCCTTCTCACGGACCGCACCACGGAAGAGCGCAGCCGTCCACTGCGGCGCATTGTTGCCGATTCACTCCTCCGCCTTCCGGCAGAATCGAAGATGGTCGCGTCCTGCCGCGGTGACGTGCTGGTGGTGACTACCTCAGCGGCGTCCCCGGAGCGCCGCAAGCGGCTGGAGTCGAAAGGTGTGCGTGTCGAAGTGCTCGAAGGCGCCGACGGCCGCGTGGACCTCGACGCCGTAGTCACCCTCTTGGCTCGCGAAAAGTATCTCTCGCTGATGATCGAGGCAGGCAGCCGCGTAAACTGGACCGCGCTCGAATCCGGAATCACCGACAAAATTTTTTTCTACTACGCGCCGAAGATCCTGGGCGGCACGCAGTCCTGACCGGTCGCTGGAGGCGCGGGACGCCGCCGCCGCGCCGACGCCATTCAATTCCATGACGTCAAGCTGCATCAGATCACGTCCAACGAATTTGCAGTGGAGGCTTGGCTCGACAAGTCCTTCTCCATCTAGATATGTTCACCGGAATTATTGAAGAGCTGGGGACGGCCGCATCGCTCGAAGCACGCTCGGCCGGTGCGCGGCTGGTGATTGAATGCCGTACGGTTCTTTCGGACGCTGCCGAAGGGTCGAGCATCGCGGTCAACGGCGTCTGCCTGACTGCGTTGGCGCTCACGGCGAATTCGTTTGCCGCGGACCTCGCACCCGAAACGCTCGCACGCACCAATCTCGGCGATCTCTCCTCCGGAGCGCGAGTGAACCTGGAACGCCCCGTGACGCCGGCCACCCGTTTATCCGGCCACATCGTGCAGGGGCATGTGGACGCCGCCGGAGTACTGGTGGCCCTTGACGAATTGGGCGATGGCAACTGGTGGCTCAAGCTTCAAGTGCCGCAAGACCTCGATCGCTACCTGGTGCACAAAGGCTCGATTGCCATCGACGGCATCAGCCTGACGATTGCCGCGCTCGACCCCGGACCCATTGTCGGTGTCACCATCATTCCCCACACGGTCACTCATACAACGCTAGGCCAAGCTAAGCCCGGCATGCGCTTGAACGTGGAAGTGGATGTGCTCGCCAAGCACGTCGAAAAGTTGCTGGGCGCCAAGTCGTAGGCGACTATTGAAATCGTGGCGTCACGATCATCCCGTCCTTGAGGGGCTTTTCCGAGGGCAGCGCTACCGCATCGTTTTCACTCAATCCCTCCACCTGAGTGCGCGTGGTGTTGGATATGCCGAGCGTAATTTTCTTCCAGACGAGCGTGTTTCCCGCGAGCGTGAATACACCGGCCTGTCCCAGTTCGCGCCGCACCGCTTCTTTCGGGATGGTTAACGCGTTGCTGGCTTCTTCCGCGGTGATATCTACATTCACATTGGTCCCGGGCAGCAGGTCGTGATCGGGATTGGCGATCACGCACAGCACTTCCCCCACCTGCCGCGTGCCCAGCGCCACGATCTGCGTCGGAGTCTTGTCCACCACGCCCTTCCACTGCCGCCCCGGCATCGCATCCCAGGTGATCGCCACCGGCTTGCCGCGCGCCACGCGACCCAAATCCGGCTCGTCGACGAACACTTTCACTCGCACTTTGTCGAGTTGCCCGATGGACGCCACCAGATCGCCCGCGTTTAGATAGGCTCCCGCCTTCAAGTCAAACTGATACACGGTTCCCGAAATCGGTGCGCGAATGATGCTCTTGCTCAACCGGTCTTGAGCCAGCACGACGGCGGATTCGGCATCGCGCAGCCGCGCCTCCGCGCCGGTTCTATCCTGCGGAGCCACTAAAGCGCCGCGCTTCTGCTCCAGTGATCGTATCTGCTGCCGCGCCCGATCCACCTTGTCCTTCGCCTGCGATACTTCGTAGGCCGTGGCTGCCTGCTTCGCTTGCAGCCTCACCAGGCTGTCGTATTCCTTTTGCGCCACTGCCAGGTCCAGTTTCTCCCGATCCAGATCGCTCGAGATGGCCGTCAAATCCGCAGCTCGTCCCCCCTTCTCGATCACGTCCAATTCCGCGTTGGACTGGGTGACCCGCGCCTGCGCTGCAGCCAGGGCCGCCCGCGCTTCGCCCGAATCCAGTTCGATCAGCGGCGTCCACTGCGCCACCTGCGCGCCGCGCTGTACTAATATCTTCTCCACGGGTCCGGCCTTCTCCGCCCGTGCCTCCGCCCATTCGATCGGTTCTACCTTTCCGTTGGTAGGCACTGAACTGGTGACGGACTCGCGCACTACGTGAGCAAACGCGATTTCAGGCGGCTGATTACGCAGCGTAATCGCATACCAGACGCCGCTGGCGGCGATCGCCAATAACACAACCCACAGCAGATGGCGAAGCTTCACCGCGGCCTCGCGCTGTAGTCGAACAGAATCTGCCACTCGGCCCGCTGAATCTGCATGGCGGCTTGTTCCTGCGCCGTACCGGGCTGCAACCGCGCCCGTTCGCAGAACTGCACGAAGGCCAAAGGATCCCACTTCCCCGTACGAAATTCGGCGTCCGGATACAGCTTCAGGATCTCCTTCGCTTCGGCGGCCAACTGCGGGAATATCGGGTGCTGCCCCACGCGCCGGAACCAGTAGGCCGCGTTGCCGGCATCCGGCTCCTGGCGGTGTAACACGGCATGCCAGTATTCGCCCTCAGTCGTCTTCGGATCGTCGATCAAATTGTGGGCCTCTTCGAAACACGAAAAATACAACCATAATCCCGCCATGGGCGCTTCCGGCTCGTGCACGCCGGGGAACAGATCGCCCGGCTTATGCGACGCCAGCGCCCGCCCCGCCTCCCCCGACCTGCAAGGTCTGCAAACCAATGGCGCGCATCGCTGTCCGTTCCCATCGATTGCGAGAATTCGCGCGACCTCAGGTCCGTATGCCGTGGGATCGAAATCCATGCGCTCGGGTGTTATCCAAATGGTGTTATCCAATGTGGAGTGCTTCCACTATTGTAAAGGTTGGCGTCCAAATCGGCACTGGTTCTTTCGGGCGGCGGCATGTTTGGCGCCTGGCAGGCGGGAGCCTGGCGTTCCCTCGCGCCCCATTTCAAGCCGGATTTGGTTGTAGGGGCCTCGGTGGGCTCGCTCAACGGCTACGCGATCGCGGCGGGCTGGAGCGCTCGGGATCTGTGCCATTGGTGGCAGCGGCCCGGCGTCGCCAGCTTCGGGAACCTGCCCAAAATCGCTCATGAATTAATCGACGCGCGGCCGCTCGAAATCGAGTACGCGGTGACGCTGGTCGATTTGCTCCGCATGAAACCACGCACGGTGACCGGGCCAGGCATCCGGGCGGAGCATCTCTTGGCCTCCTGCGCCTTGCCGTTTGCGAAACTTCCGCAGCGCATCGATGGACGCTGGTATCTCGACGGCGGTCTTCTGAATCCCCTGCCGGTGTGGGCCGCGGTGGAACTCGGCGCGACCCGTATCATCGCGATCAACGCCCTGCCGGAGATACCTCTGGCTGTACTCAGGCCCTTTGTAAAAGCATTCCGGACCTGCTTCGGCTATCATCCGCCCTTGCCGCCCGGTGTCGAACTGACGACTCTTTTGCCCAGCCGGCCCCTCGGCTCGATGCGCGATGCTATCTATTGGAAACAGGAAAATATCACGCGGTGGATCGAGCAGGGGGCCGCCGACGCCGCTGAACTCGCGAGGAACCCGGCTTCATGGCGCGCTCCGTGACAAACATTTCCTTCTTGAATTGTTTTGCGCGATAATGGGGCGACTGCTATGCCGACTTACTGCATCCACCGCTTGAAGGATCATCTTCGCCAGTCGTTCCGTTTGGCTCCGCACGTCACTGGCTCCGCCAACGTGAAACCGCGTGACTACGAACCTGGCGATTCCATCGAAGCGTCTACGCCCTACGCGGCGTTCTTCGTTTTGAAAGAAACCGCCGCCCCGCTCGCCCCCGGTGACCTGCTTGAGTCCGAAGGCGGCGTCTTGCGAATCTACAAGTTCGTGGGCTTCGAGGAAGCTCAATGGGTGCTGCCTGAAGCCAAGCCGGACGCTGCAATCGAGGAAGTGCTAGTGGATTCCCCGGCGGTGTAAGGAGTCAATCCTGTTTCACGGGCCGCGCCGTAGAGTTACACTAGTCTGAGATGGAAGGAAGTAACGGGCGGGAGACGCGTATTAACTCTTTCGCCTTGGTCTCGTATCTTCCGGGGGCAATGGCCGAATTGTTGGATGAGATTCGTCACGATTTCGCTCCGGAATCACGGGCCAAGGCGCACGTGACTATCCTGCCGCCGCGTCCACTGGTTCAGTTCCCTGGGGAAACGCCGGAAAAGGCTATCGCTGAAGCGATGGACGAACTGAAGGTGCGGATACAGGAGTTCCCGCCCTTCAATCTGGAACTGGGCGAAATCGAAGTCTTCAAGGATACCCAGGTGATCTACGTCTCGGTGCAGACCGGGTTTGCGGAACTGGAGCGCGCGCATTCCGCTCTCAACACCGGACGAGTGGCTTTTCGCGAGCCTTATCCTTACCATCCGCATGTGACCATCGCCCAGGAGTTGGCGGCCGCAGATGTGCAGAACGCCGTTGAATTCGCGCGACGGCGGTGGAGCGAATTCAAACATTCGCGCAGCGCCTGGATCGACCGCCTGACTTTTGTGCAGAACACGCTCGATAACTGCTGGACCGACCTTGCGATGCTGAACCTGGGCAGTCCTGTCGTTCGCTAGACATCGTTCGCTAGACATAAAATAGCGATTATGGCCCAGATTACGATCCGCCGCGCCACTCCGGAAGACGCACCTGCGTGCGGCCCTATATGCTATCAGGCGTTTTTCGACATCAATAGAGCCCACAATTTCCCCCCCGATATGCCCTCTCCCGAGGCCGCCGTCGGACTGCTCACCATGATGTTCTCGCATCCCGGGTTCTACGGCGTGGTCGCGGAATCGGATGGGCGGATCATTGGCAGCAATTGCCTTGATGAGCGCTCTCCTATCGCTGGCGTTGGACCCATCACCATCGAGACGGGCGCTCAGAACGCAGGCGTAGGACGAAAACTGATGGATGCCGTTCTGGAGCGGGCCGCGGAGCGCAAGTTCTCCGGTGTTCGCCTGCTTCAAGCCGCTTTTCACAACCGGTCGCTATCGCTATACACCAAGCTAGGCTTCGACGCCCGTGAGCCGATTTCGACCATGCAGGGGCCTCCCATCCAGAAGCCGATGGACGGCTTTCACGTCCGCCCTGCGCTTCCCTCCGACCTCGCCGCCTGCAACCGGCTGTGCACGAAGGTCCACGGCCACGATCGCGGCGGCGACCTTGCCGAAGCCATCCAGCAGGGGACGGCGAAGGTGGTGGAACGCGACGGGCACATTACCGGTTACACGTCTTCGATGGCCTTCTTCGGACATTCGGTGGGCGAGACGGTTCGAGATATCCAGGCGCTGATTTCGAACGCCGAGAGTTTTGGCGGTCCCGGAATTCTGGTGCCGACCCGCGATGCCGCGTTGTTCCGCTGGTGCCTGGAGAATGGACTCCGCGTGCAGTATCCGATGACCCTAATGTCCGTGGGCATGTACCAGGAGCCGGCCGGATCCTTCCTGCCGTCTATTTTATTTTGATTCGCCGCGAACATCATTACGGCATCACCACCACGTGGACTGGCAACCTGGGGACGGGAACCAGTGGTTACCGCACCTATTCGCGAGATCACGAAATCGCGATCCCCGGCAAGAGTACGCCGCTGCCGGGATCTTCAGACCCTGCTTTCCGCGGCGATCCTGCGCGCTACTCGCCGGAGGAAATGCTGGTGTCGGCGCTGTCCGCCTGCCACATGCTCGCCTATCTACATCTATGCACGGATGCCGGAATTGTGGTGACGGCGTATACGGACGCGGCTGGTGGCTCGATGGCCCAGAACGAAAACGGCTCGGGTGAATTCACCAGCGTTATTCTGCATCCACAGGTGGTGATCATCGACCCTGCACGCATCGCCGATGCCTTGGCCCTCCATCACCGCGCCCATGAGCTTTGCTTCATTGCGCGCTCAGTGAACTTCCCGGTGGAGCACGAGCCCGTGGTCGTAGCCGCCTAGAACATCTCCAACTGGCCTTCGGGCTTCACCCGTTTCCCAACCTTTTTCCGACCGATTCCGACGACTCCGATCACTTGTACTTCGCCCAGAGCCGCGCGCGGCACGAAAATCCTCTGATTCTGGAAACTCGGGTCGGGCGGGGTGATAAAAAAACCAGTCGGCTCCAATAACATAAGATTATTCGCCAGCAGCCCCTCGGTCGAATCGCTATCGAGGAAAACTAAACGAACCCAGAGTCCAGGCGCCTTAGGACGGCTCGTGAAGGTTCGATGCTCTCGCCAGGTGTCGCCGCCATCGAAATCCCGAACAAAACAAACGGCCTTCACTTCCGAATAGGGAAGTCTCAGGAGCGTCCCGGCGGGACTGAGCAATTCCACAGCGTCTTCTGCAAATCCGGCCGGGGTTTGGACGAATCCCGCCACCGATTCCCGCTCAAAGCGGGTTACGAATACCTTTTTATTGGTCGTTAGAGCCACTTACGGGTATTTTTTTGGCGCTTTCCTTCCAAACAATTTTGCAAGTATTGTATCATTGGCACAATGCGCGCGAAGGTGCCCCCGAGTAGGCCACTTGCTCCAAGCATCCAGGCCTATCTCAATTTTTGCCGGGTTGAGAAGGGCTTGGCAGCGAACTCTCTAAATTCTTATCAGATTGATCTTAAAAGACTTAGTGAAGAGATTGGCAAGCCGGTGACTGAAATTAAAGCGCCGGATCTGGCACACTACGTCGAGTCTTTATACGCCGCGGGGCTATCGGCGCGGTCTATAGCCCGCCATATCACCACTTTACGTAACTTTTATCGCTTCCTGCTGCAGGAAGGCAAATTGGACCATGACCCGACCGAATTTCTGAATCAGCCACGGCAATGGACCACGCTTCCCAAATATCTGAACCGTGACGAGTTGGACCGCCTGATCGCCGCCCCCCCTGTGGAAAAGTCCACCGGAATACGCGACCGGGCGATGCTCGAGCTGCTGTACGCTACCGGGCTGCGAGTTTCCGAGCTGTGTAATTTATCACTTTCCGCGGTAGAGCGCGAAATGGGCGTCCTGCGAGTTAACGGGAAGGGCAACAAGCAGCGCATGGTGCCGTTTGGCCAGGCTGCGGGGCAGGCCCTGGATCTGTACCTGGGTGGCGCCAGGCCGCGGCTCCTGAAGGGGCGAGCCAGCCGGCATCTTTTCGTGACGGCTCGCGGGGGGGCTATGACGCGGCAGTCGTTCTGGAAACTGCTGCGCGGGTACGGCCTGAAGGCCGGAATCGGCAGAGCGCTAACGCCGCACGTGATCCGGCACAGCTTCGCCACTCATCTGGTAGAGGGCGGCGCGGATTTGCGCAGCGTCCAGATCATGTTGGGCCACGCCGACATTTCCACTACCCAGGTTTATACGCATGTCGCGCAGCGGCGCTTGCGAGAGACGATCGAGCAGCACCATCCCCGGGCATGACAGCCGGGCAACCCCGGGGCGTAAACGCCGGGCAACGGAATTGAGGGCAGGAGCGAATGGGCGATTACATGTTTTTGCTGGAAAGCCATCTGAGTGCCGGCCAGTATCGCGTCGTCGGACAGATGCGGGAGCTGGCCGGTGAAGCTGGCATGGCGGTCTTCCTGACAGGCGGCGCCATGCGCGATACTCTCGGGGGCTTCCCGGTGCGCGACCTGGACTTCACGGTGGAGGGCAGCGCACTCAAACTGGCCAAACTGGCGGAAAAAAAGTTCGGGGCCAAGATCGTGTCTGCGGATGAGCACTACAAGTCCGCCGATCTGCTTTTTCCCGGCGGAGTAACGGCCGAAGTGGCCACAGCCCGGCAGGAGCGTTTCGCCAAATCCGGCGCGCGCCCACAGATAAGTCCCGCCACCATTCACGAGGACCTGCGCTGCCGGGACTTCACGGTGAACGCCATTGCGCTTTCGCTCAACAAGGCCTCACTCGGCTTGCTGATCGATCCCACCAACGGCATTGGCGACATCGAGCGCAAAGAACTGCGCACCATTCACAATTACTCCTTTTACGACGATCCAGCGCGGATGCTGCGCTTGATTCGTTTCAAGGCGCGGTTAGGCTATGCCATCGACGAGCGCACTCGCGCCCACTACGACAACGCGCGGGAAGCCGAGATGCTTGGCAAGATTACCGGCGAGGCGCTGGGAGCGGAGCTCCGCAAGATGGCGGAGGAGCCGAACGCCGGCGATTTGATCGAGGGGCTGGAGCAGGAAAAGCTGCTGGAACTTTATTCACCTGCGCTGACGGGATTAAAGACCAATCTGCCGGCGTTTCAAAAACTCCAGAAGGCGCGTCAAATGGCGCCGGTCGGCGTGGAATTTAAGATCCATCCTCTGCCGCTGTTTCTGAACGTGCTGTTCGAAAAACTGAACGCCAAGGAACGCGCCGATCTCATCAAAATCGCCGGGCTTTCAAAAGCGGAAGTCGCCGCGGCGCAAAAGCTGGACGCCACCGCCAAAAAACTGGAGCGCGATTTGAAGAGCGCCAAGCTGCAGAAGGCTTCGCAGCTTTACCAGGTACTGGTGAACGCGCCCGGGGAAGCTGTGTTGTACCTGGTGCTTCACTCCCAGCAGCGCATTGTGCAGGACCGCATCAAGAATTATTTCCAGAAGCATCTGCCAGCCTCGCTGGAGATTACCGCTGAAATGGTTGCCGCTACGGGGACAGCGCCGGGAACTCCCAAGTTCCAAAAGGTCAAGGAGCAGATGATCTATACCCGTCTTGACGCCCGGCCCAAGAAGCCCGCGCCGGAGCCTGAGCCCGTGCCTGGCCCACCGATGTCGAGCTTCGCTCGCGGCCCGAGCGTGCGTCACACCCGCTAGACCGCACCGTTCCCCGCGGAAGCCGAAATCATTTTAAAGTACCCGCAGCCTAGTGGACGAAGTAGACCTTCACTGCCTCATCCATATCATTCTTATTCAGGCTGGGAGCGCGTTTCTCGAAGGCGGCGATCCCGCGAATGATCTTCATCAGGTCTTTGGGGAAGCACGCCCGCAGTCCTTCAGGCGATTGCTTTAGACACTCGCGCGAGACATATTCTTCCATCTCCGCGCTGCACGGAAGCTGTTCGTCCTCGCATACCCGGCGCAACAGCTCAACGAAGAGATCCTGGCCGAGCGGTTCGATCTTGATCTTATTCTTCAGCCGGCGCATGAACGCGTCCTCGGCGAGATCGCTTAGGGGCAGATTGGTTGCGAACACCACGAGCAGCTCGAAAGGAATCTCGAAGCTGGTCCCGGACCACAAAGAAAGAATATCGGTATGCCTGTCCAGGGGGACGATCCAGCGGTTCAGTAACTCGCGCGGGGTGATGCGCTGGCGGCCGAAATCGTCGATCAAGAGAATCCCGTTATTGGCTTTCATCTGCAGCGGCGCAGTGCACACCCGGGTGATTTCATCCATTCGCGTGTCCAGCATGTCTGCTCGCATTTCGCCGCCGACCTTGACCATCGGCCTGCGGCACTGCAGCCAACGCGGGTCCCCGTGCTGGTCAAGCCTTTTCTCGGTTTGATGAATCAGCGGATCATAGACCGAAATGATTTGGCCCGCTACTTCCACTGCGTGGGGCACGTAAATAAGGTCGTCGCCAAAGATGCCAGGCAGCCGTTCCGCGATGCTGGTCTTGCCGTTGCCGGTGGATCCGTAGAGCATGAGCGCTCCGCCCGTCATGAGCGCGGCGCCAAGCTCCTGGATCACATTGTCGGCGAGCACCAGATCGCTCAGCGCGGCGCGCAAGCTCTCTGCCGTTAGGCTAATCTGCGGGCTCTGGGCTGAGACTGACTCTTTATAATCCGCCAGCGGCACCGGAGCGGGTCCGGCATAATGGCTCTTCTTGAGCGCCACTTCGGCCATATTTCTGCCCTTGTTGCTGAGGGAGATCTCGTAGTCGTCGCCCACCATGGCCCGGGTATCGCACAACTGCTCTTTCTGGATATGACGATACATCGCATGAATAACCGTGGAACTGAGCTTCGAGCGCTCCATCAGTTTGGCGAGCGTCATCGCGCCTTCGAAGTAGGTATACTTCAGAATCAAATCCAGAATCAGACTGAGCGAGAGCCCGGTATCTTCCAAATGATGGGCTTCCCGCGGCTGAAAACTACTTTGCGTTTTGGAGAGCACTCTAGAAATCCCCCATGTTCGCTCTGTCTTGTCGCTTCACCATAGGCGGCATGGCCTCGAGCTTCGCGATATCCCATGGGACATGGGGCCGCAGGCCATCTTTACAGCATAATGCTTTCCGGCTTCGCTCCTTGGAGAGGGGAAGGGGCAATGCAAGACTCGGCGATCATGAACGTACGATCCGGTTCCCAGCACTGCTGATGATACGCTTGTTGGGGAACTTGAGGAGGGCTCTCGTGAAGACCTATTCGATGATCGTAAGTTTCCTGCTTACGGTGCCTGGCACTTTTGCGCAGGCGCCGAATCCATTCATTTCCGACTTGAAGCATTTCTATGCCGTACGCAAGGGCGATCTGCTGAAAGCGGTGGATAGAATGCCGGCCGAGGACTACGGTTTCAAGCCCACTCCTGACATGAGGAGCTTCGGTCAACTCGTTGCGCACATCGCCGATGCCC
>JBDTTL010000088.1:0-15361 GCA_039930665.1 Acidobacteriota bacterium | reverse complement strand
GGCGTGCACGGCCAAAATCGACGCGGCATACAAGTTGTCGCCTCCGCCGCGGAGGGCGCGGTACCAGGCAGTGGGGTTGCCCGTACCAAAGTATAGCAGATCTAGCGCCGGGTCGTAGACAATCCCCTCCCAGACCGTGCCACCTCCGCCGGTGTTCCACCATTCGCCGGTCCAGGTTTTGGCGGCGCTTTCCATGGCTTTCGATTCGAATCCCTTCGCTGGGTCACCCGGCACCGTGTAGGAGCGCCAGGCCATTTTTCCCGTTTCGGCGTCATACGCTGAGATATAGCCGCGCACGCCGTATTCCGCGCCGGCGTTGCCAATGACCACCATTCCCTTGGCAATGCGTGGAGCGCTGCTGATCGCGTATGGCTTGGCGCTGTCCGCCGTGGATACGGACCACACTGGAGCACCGGTATGCTCATCGAGAGCGATCAGACGGCCGTCGAGCGTCCCCACGTACACCTTGCCGCGATAGAGGGCCACGCCGCGATTTACTACGTCGCAACAAATGAAGAAAGCCCGCTCGCGAGGAACCTTGGGATCGTAAGTCCAGCGGAGTTCACCGCTCTTCGCGTCGATGGCGTACACCACGCTCCAGGAACCGGTGGCGTAGAGGATGCCGTCCTTCACCAGCGGCGTCGCTTCGAGTCCACGCGTGGTGCCGAGCTCGCGACTCCAGGCCAAGCCCAGCTTGCCGACGGTTTCCTCGTTGATCTGTTTCAGCGGACTGAAGCGGTGGTCGTCGTAAGTCCGCCCGTACATCAGCCAGTTGCTGGTGTCCTGATCGGCGCTGCGGAGTCGCGCATCGTCGAGGGGCTTTGTCCCGCCGCACGAACCGAGAAAGAGGAGGACGGAGAGAATTGCCGAGGCCATCAAGCTGCTCTTCAACATGGACGAACACTCCGTGACGCTAAATTTTTAAGGCCATCCCTAAATATAAGGGCTCTTCTGATGCGGATTGCAAGATTATATAAGACTTCTCTAGATCAAAAGGGTTGGCGCGATTGTTTCGGAGTGGTCGGCAACCGGAAGGTACTTTTCTCTCCGCACGAAGTCCCCTTTGACGAGAAGTCAGCAAGTGCCGCGCACGCTATCACGTATTATCGGAAGTTAGTCCCGATCCACTTCGACGGTTTGCCGACAAACCGTCAACTTGGATTTGTAAGTGCCGCGCTCGCGTGCCCCGACAGGCAATTGGGTCCTCGTGTCAGGACCCTCGTTGGATTCACAGTGTGTTCGAAGATGGTCAACTTCAAAAGGCAGAAGGAAAATGCGGATGCGGGGTTGGAAGTTACCGGGATTAAATCGGCAAAACTCTCGTGCATCTCTGGCGGGTGCTACGGAGTTGGAGAAGAAAGTGACCTATGGTACGGCTTATGCAGACTGCAACTTCTTGGGGCGTGCCAGGATGCCACCAAGCAAAATCCCGAAAATAACGGTGACGAGTTTTGCCAAATCCAGTGCAAGGTAGGGGCGAAACCTTGGCTGGTCAATCGAGTTCGTAAGATTCCTTAGGATAAAGGGAAGGTCATCGTACGCAATCCAAAGAATAAGACTGATCACGAAAGCGATCACCATTTGAACTCGATGCGCGCGGTGTGCCCGGGCAACAACCCAACCTGTGGCAATTTGCGCGAGTAAGATTAGCGGCAGTTGAAAGGCCCCAATCACACGCATGACAAGCAACTCGAACTCGCAGAGATAGATTGGCTTTGGCATTTATTCGATTATGTAGAAGAAATCGACGCGCGTCTTACTGCCGTTAAATGGGCAGGCCAAAAACGCGCACCGGCGTCGAGCGGAGGATCCAAGGACCGAGGCACTAACAAATCCGAGCCACTACGGCCACACCTGACGATGATACGTATCGCAGATGGATGGAGCAAGACCTCGATGCTCTTGACCGAGAGGCGAAGCGGAACGGCAAACAATTACAGGGACCTCGTTCGAGTGCATTCGCCAATTCACTTTGACGAGAAACGCGCAAACCGTCGATATGGCCGACCGGGTCTGCTCGCCAATGCTGTCCAGACTTGCATGTATGCGCCGGCTGCGCACGTATATCCGACCGCGGTCAGACCCTCGGGGCGTAGCCTACGTGCCGCCATTAACAGAGCCGGTGGTGTGATCAGTTCGTTGTTTGGATCGGTCCTCATCCAGGCAGGTCCAATTGCCTACTGGTCGAGTCTGGCGGGAACCATGGTCCTGGCTTTACCGGATTAGCCTGGGTGCGCACCCACTTCACGGCCATCGAAAAGCTAGAGGCGCACTAGCGGCTCGTTTTGGGCACGAACTTCTGCAGACGCTTATTGGTAATCTCAGCCGTGATCAAGTTGCCCTTGGAGTCCACTGCCAAGGTGTGTATGTTTTGGAACTCGCCGGAGTTGGAACCTTCCCGTCCGATAGATCCGACGATTTCGAGCGAGTCGCGCTGCAAGATCCAGACTTTGTGGTTGGTTCCATCCGCGACGTAGAAATACTTCTGATCGGGCGTGAAGTCGAGATCATAGGCCGAGCCAAGCCCCATGGTTTTCGGGGCGATGATCCCTTCTTTTACGAACTTGCCGTTCTGGTGGAAAGCCTGTATCCGGTCCCCATTCCGGTCACAGGCATAAACCAAGCCATCCTTCGCGATGCGCACGCAGTGCACGGCAGCCGAGAAGAATTTTGAGGGCGGACCGTCTGGATCGTGCTTCGCCGCGGGACCGTCTTCCGGTTTTTCGCCGTACGCGCCCCACAGTCGTTTGAAAGCGCCCGTCTCGGCGTCGAAAACCATCACGCGCTGCGCGCCACCATCGCCATCGGCCACGTAAAGTTCGTTGGTCTTCGGATCGACGTCCACATCGGCCGGCTGCCTTCCCAGCACCGTACTGTTGTTGTTGGTAAAGGTTTCACCGGCGGGCAAGGGGCGGCCTATCTGCAGCAGAAATTTTCCAGTAGAGGTGAATTTTAGAATTCGCCCCCAGTCCTTGCCGCCGACGCCGGCGATCCAGACGTTGCCCTTGTAGTCGACAAAGATCCCGTGCTCATTTAGGGGCCAGTCATATCCCGCGCCCGGCCCTCCCCACGCTTGCACCACCTTGCCCTCGGTATCGTATTCAATCACCGGAGGCGCGGGAGTGGTGCCGTTTTTCTCATCTGGCTTGATCGCAGCAGGCCGCTGCACGATCCAAACGCGATCGTTCGGACCGACAGCTACGCTCGAGATCGGCCCAATGGACCACTTATTCGGCAGCGGTTGCGGCCATGAAGCATCCACTTCAAGGCTGGGAACTTGAGCCAGTAGCGGGCCACAAACTAAAAGCAATGCGGCGAAGGACGGCACACGAGTCAGATTCATTGATGTATTCTACGTCAAAACTCGAGCTGCATCACGACAGTCGCGTCAGTCGGGCCGCTGATACCCAGGGGTAGCCCGTAGGAACCCAATGCTGCGGCGCTCATCACGTTCGCGGGCTTCGTGATCTGAGGTTCGGTAAACTCGCTCTAGGATTTCTATGCTGCACCTACTGGAACCTCTTTATTTCGACGACTTCACCATCGGTCAGCGTTTCAGCCACCCCGCGAATGCGGTCATGGAGTTGGCTCGCATGAAACAGTTCGCGTCTGAGTTCGACCCGCAACCCTTCCACGCGGACGAGGGGGCGGCTAAATCTCACCCACTATTTGCCGGGCTCGCCGCCAGTGGTTGGCACACGGCTGCTGTTACTGCGCGCTTGCTTGTTGAAAGCGTGCCGCTCGCCGGGGGCCTCATCGGTCTGGGCGTCGAAATCGCTTGGCCCCCTCCCGACGCGCGCGGGCGACCAGCTTTCAGTTGCCACAGAGGTGATAGAGATCACACCGTCGCGCTCCAAGCTGTGCCTGGGGCACATGTACGGTTACCGTAGGGACATCGCGTGCCGAGAACCATCGGGCTGGTATACCAAGCGCACTACATCGGCGAGGTGCGCCGCCGTGACGCGAGGAGTCCTGAGGCCGTGCTGAGTTCGAGATTCTCCACGAGGAGGCCAGCTCCGGGGCGCGCGTGGGTGTAGGATGTTATCAGGTCGTCCAAGAGGAGCAATCGCATGAATGTCCGCCACCTCGTTCCGTCCGTAAGCCGCTGGCTCCTGTCCGTGGGATCCCTCATGTTGGCGGCCGGCCTGCAGCAGTCGGTTCACGCGTCAGGCGTAGACCTCTCGAAGTTCAGGCGCATCGAGCCGCAGTACATCGCGGCGCTGGGAGACCCCGGGGCCACCTCCGGCAACGGCGCACAATCATGGGGCCTCTGGAGCCAGGACCCGGGCCCGCGCGGTTGCAAGCTGGACCGCTACGATCAATTGAAGGCGGCCGGCGGCGTGGCGCCGTCACAGTGGAAATTCGACGCTGCGGACTGGTGGCTGGAGGAACACGGCTTGATCATGGAGAAGCCGACCTTTCCGCTGCCTCCTGGGAAATACCTCGTCACGGGCGACCGCCAGGTGACGACCGTGCTGACAATTCAGCCCAAGGACAAGGACGGCAATCAGCGGTGGGAACTCGCCGACGGCGCGACCCTCTACGATGTCACCCATCTCGGATGCCGCTCCGCACGCTACACGCCGGCGACGGCTAGCAACTCGTGCTCGCCCGCGAACGTTCGGACCACGGGTTTTCCGGTGAATCCAGGGGCGGCCATGCCCGTCGTGAACGGCTGCCGCAAGCAGGACTACGCGGTTCTCATCGTCGTTGGGCTGCCCGTCACTCACTGAGTGGCCGCACGCAGCGCGCGACCACTCGTCACGACCACGACGACGCCCGAACGCTACTTCTCCACCAAGTGGCCGGAGCGCCTCTAGAACAGATTCATAGCGGAAGGATCAGACCATTGCTCCCGAGTACGCCGCAGTGTCTACCGGGACCAGCGGGCCGATTGTCCGCCATTCGTACAAGGTGCGACCTAGCGGCCCAGCAACAAGAATCAGTCACACGGTCCAGATACGGCGTTATGAGACCAGCGGTGCGCTTCTTCAAGTAGCTGGGCTCCGCCGGCCCGCAACCGTTCAGGCCCGCCCTATCGCGCCATTCAGAATCGAGTTCGATCCCGTAGGGTGGATCGGTGACCATCAAGCGCGGCTTCCGCTTTCCCAGTAACCGCTCCACAGTCTCCGCATCGGTCGCGTCCCCGCAGAGCACGCGATGTGTTCCCAGGACCCACAGGTCACCAAGACGGCTCACCGGTGATCCTGGGAGCGGCGGCACGGCGTTCGCTTTTTCCTCGTCCTCCAGCGCCAGCAGTTCATCGATTTCCCTGGAGTCGAAGCCTGTGAGGCTGAGATCGAAATCTAGTTCCTGGATTTCCTGCAGCTCCAGCGCGAGTAGTTCTTCGTCCCAATCAGCCCAGGTTACCGAGCGGTTTACCATCAGGCGAAAGGCTTTGACTTGCGCGTCCGTCCATTCATCGCAAAGGATCGTCGGGATCTCGGTGATGCCAAGTTTGTGGGCAGCTTTCAGACGTAAATGGCCTGCTTCGTGCCCAAGTACCGCTCGGTCGTCTGAACCGATGCGTGCCCCAGAAGCAATTGGATCTGCTCCAACTCCCCACCGGCGGCTCGACAGAGTTTCGCGCAGGTCCGTCGAAGGTCGTGGGGCGCGATGCCGGGGACGCCGACCGCTGCTGCGTACATCCCGAGCATCTGCCAGACAACTTTTTCTCCAAGACGTCCGGCGCCAACCCGGTCACCCCGGCTCACGGCGCGGAATACGTAGCCGTCAGCGAAGCCGCCCGCGGCGGTCCATGCGTCCATCGCCACCTTAACCCAAGTCGGCATCGGCATCGTCCGAACGCGGCCGTGCTTGCCGACAAGGTCCACGATGCACCACCGGCCATCGCGCTGTTGGACGTGGGCGAACGTAAGCGCGGCAACCTCAGACCGCCGCAGCCCGCAGCCAAGCAATACGGCAATAATTGCCCGATCGCGCAGTCCTCGAACCGTTGCGATATCAGGTGCGTTGAGAAGACCCTGCGCTTGGCGCACCGAGAGCCAGTTCCCGGTTCGGATGCCCACGGATTTCGCGCTCTTCACGCGACTGATCCCAGCGGCCAACTCAGGCGCGAGCAACCCATTGTCAGCGGCCTCAGCGGCCAGTTTTCGAATGGCTGAAATTCTAATAATGATGGACGACGACCCAAGGCTCCGCTCTTCTAGCGATACCCGCCACGCGCTAACGGTGGCCTTGGTGAAGCCCGGTCGCGGGGCTTGCTGGAACCATGCCAGGAACTCGTTCAGCGCCATGTTGTATACGCGTTTCGTAATAGGAGAGGAGACGCTGTCGAGCACTAGCGCCTTCAGTCGGCCCCACTCCGCGGGTCTTTCTACCACAACCAAATCGTTCATTTTCAGTCCTTTTAATGGGCATTAACGGTAGCTACGTCATGTGGACATTACCTCTGACGGAGAGAGAACATCAAGCGAGAAACGGCGTGCTATCCGATGGTTTCACGAGTTGCCCGCAACATAGGCACGATCCGCTATTTGATCGTATAAACTGACTGATTGACCGGGGCGAGTTCGTGTACGGCCGACACATCCGGGAGGGACAGATGGACCGACGCCGATTCCTAACGACTGCTACCGCTGCCGCCGCGCTGCGAACAAGGCTGGGGGCGGCGGATTCAGATCCAGCATTGGTAAGAGCAACCCAAGCGGTCCGCGACGCGATACCTACCGCGGAAGCTGATCCCCAGCGCCCGATTTTCCACTTCCGCCCTCCGGCCAACTGGACCAATGATCCGAACGGGACGCTCTACTATCGGGGCTGGCATCATCTTTTCTACCAGTTGAATCCCTTCGCCGCGCGTATAGGCAACCAGCACTGGGGGCACGCGCGCAGCCGTGACTTGGTGAATTGGGAGCATCTGCCAATCGCCATCTGGCCGTCTGGAGAATGGGGAGAGAGAGCAATTTACTCGGGCGGTGCGGTTATCGCGGCCGACGGTCGTCCGCGGATTTTCTACACCAGCATCGGCCATCCACAGCCGGAGCAGTGGATGGTGATTCCCAAGGACGAGGATCTCTTCGGATGGGAGAAATACTCTGGCAATCCGGTCCTGACACAGGCTGCCCATACTTCCGGGCCGATCGCGCAATGGCGTGACCCTTTCCTGTTTCATAAGGACGGCGCGACTTATATGGTCTGCGGCGGGGCGGCCAGCGCGGGACGAGCTCAAGTGCAGCTTTATCGCGCGAGTAAACCCGACCTGACGGAGTGGAAACACCTTGGCGCAATCTTCCAGACGCTGGACCGCGATGTGCGGAATTTCGAGTGTCCCAACCTGTTTCCGTTGGATGGGAAATGGGTGATGATCGTCTCTCCGAATCGCGTCTGCGAGTACTGGATCGGCGATCTGGACATCGCCAGAATGCAATTCTTGCCCTCGGCGCACGGAGTACTCGACGCGGGGGATGCTTACGCCAGCAACATCTCGGTGGACGACAAGGGGCGCACGCTGCTGTGGCTCTGGGGACGCACCAACACACCGCCGGGGAAGGGCTGGGCGAGCGTTATTACCATGCCGCGGGTTCTGTCTGTCGGGCCTGACGGTTACCTGCTGCAGCGGCCGGCACCGGAGTTCGAAATGCTGCGCGGGGCCGTGAACACGTTCCCGGGGACCAGCTTGGAGAAGCCATTCGTAGCCGATGGAGTAGCGACCGACTGCGCAGAGATCGTGGCGGAATTCAGCGGCAATGGCACTTTCGGACTAGAACTGCGTCGGTCAGGGGATGGTAGGCCTGGCATCGTAGTCTCGATTCAAAGCGGATACGTGAACGTCGGGAACGCTAGGGCGTTTATCGGCAATGCCGACCAGTATCGCATGCGGGTGTTCCTGGATAAGCGCTGCATCGAGGTCTTCTTCAACGACGGTGCGACAGCTATCTACAACTGGTTCGATGCGAAGCCAAACGGTCTTGGGATTGCGGCCTTCGGTCAGGTTGCTGCCAATCGCGCTGGGGGCGGGCCTAGCAGTTTGCCGCCGCGGCTTGAGTCCCTGAAGATCTGGCCGATGAACGGCGCCCGCTTCGGCTTGGAGCACTTCCACGCCTGACGGCGGTGAACCCGGCCTCTCCGGTTCGATTGCCGCCCGATATGCATCATCGCCTCTACGGGGCTGTTGTAAAATCCATTGAGATAACCCAGAGGAGAAAGAGATGACCCGTTTTTCCGCAACTGCAATGTTAATTTGTCTTTTCGCCGGCGTCGTAATGGCGCAGGCGCCCCCGCAAACTCCGCCACAGCCGGCCCAGCCTCCTGCGCAAGGAGGCGCAGCGCAAGCGCCTGGCCGCGGCCGCGGAGCACCGACGCGCGATCCCAACTCGCCCGGCTACGTGAAAGCCAAGGAACTGCCGGACGGCCAACTGCCGGCGGCCACCGAGAATGGGAATTTCATCATTGGCCCGACCCACAGTCCAGCGACGGAGCTGGAACCGAAGGATCCGCTCCATGGCAAGGTGTCCGTGTTCACTATGGAGTCAAAGGACAGCAAAATCTATCCGGGCATTGCTCGGCAGCAAAACCCCAACGGGCGGGGGAACCCAGCCGACCCAGCGGCGCCTCGCCCAGCGATCACCATTGCACCGGCGCCCTATTCCCGGAAAGTCGCCGTATACGTACCGAAGGGCTACACCGCCGGAACCGAGATTCCGTTCCTCGTCGCCGGCGACTATAGAGATGACCCCTGGCTGTTCGTCGCGACCGATAATCTCATTGCCGAAAAGAAAATTCCGCCGATGGTCGTTGTGTGGATGGCTAACGGTGGCAGCGACGGGCAGGGCAGTCAACGCGGGCTCGAGTACGACACCATGTCGGGCAAGTACGCCGAGTTTGTCGAGACGGAAGTGCTGCCGCTCGTCGAGAAGCAGTACAACGTGAAGCTGACCAAGAACCCGGACGGGCGCGCGGCGTTCGGTTGCAGCTCAGGGGCCGCCGCAGCGATGTCGATGGCCTGGTACCGCACCGACCTGTATCACCGTGTAGTGAGTTACTCGGGCACGTACGTCTACCAGCAATGGCCCCCGAATTCGGAAACGCCGCACGGAGCCTGGGACTACCACGCGACGATCATTCCGAACAGCCCGAAGAAGCCGCTGCGTATCTGGATGCAGGTGAGCGACCGCGACAACTACCAGAACCGCGACGATTACCACGACTGGGTGGTCGCCAACGAGCACATGGCCCAGGTCCTCGCAGACAAAGGTTACCCGTACCAGTTCCTGTTCACCCGCAACGCCGGCCACTGCGACGCCGGAGTAAGGTCGCAAACCCTACCGCTGGCGCTTGAGTACATCTGGCAGGGGTATAGGAAGTAACCGGGGAGCGACAGTTATCAACCGTTGGTGGCGCATTTCACCGCCCGTTATAGCAGCATTGTCGGTGTTCTTGCGCTGCGAGCGACGGCTAGTGATAGGGTATATAGTCGACAGCCGTCGGGATTCGGAGCCTCTTTCAAAGGCTGACCAGACGGGACACAGGGAGGGTTGAAATATGGTGGATCGACGCAGCTTTCTTGCTCTTCTGGCGGCCCCAGCTCTGCCCGCAGCCGGCCGCCGCACAACGGTATCGATTGACGGCGACCGCTTCATGATCAACGGCAAGCCGACCTACTCAGGGAGACGATACAAGGGAATGCGGATCGAGGGCCTGCTCATGAACTCGCGCATGGTGCAGGGTATCTTTGACGATCTCAACCCTGAGACACGCTCTCGCTGGGCCTATTCAGATACCAAGAAATGGGACCCCGACCGCAACACGCGCGAGTTCGTAGCGGCGATGCCCGAGTGGCGGAGCTTCGGACTGCTGGCGTTCACCATCAACCTCCAGGGTGGCAGCCCGGAGGGATATTCAAAGGTCCAGCCGTGGCACAACAGCGCCTTCGGGTCAGATGGCTCGTTGCGGCCCGACTACATGAGCCGGCTGGAACGCACACTGGACCGGGCAGACGAGCTCGGTATGGTGGCGATTGTCAGCTTGTTCTACGCAGGGCAGGATCAGCGACTCGACAGCGACGATGCTGTTAAGGCCGGCGTTCGCAATGCGATCGAGTGGCTCGGCCGCAAGGATTATCGAAACATCCTGATCGAGGTGGCTAACGAATGCGACAATCGCGGCTACGACCGCGACATCCTCAAAGCCCCGCGAATTCATGAACTCATCGAGCTTGTAAAATCAATTCGGCCAGGCGGCCGCCAGTATCTCGCGGGAGCCAGCTTCAACGGCAACCGGATCCCCACGGCGAACGTGGTCCAAGCCTCGGATTATCTGCTGCTCCACGGTAATGGTGTCACTGATGCGAACCGTATCGCCGAAATGGTGGAGCAGACGCGAAAGGTCGGGGGCTATCGGACAACGCCCGTCCTATTTAACGAAGACGATCACTTCGACTTCGACAAACCGGTCAATAACATGATGAAAGCCTTGGGCTCTTACGCCTCCTGGGGTTATTTTGATCCTTACGCGGACGGGTATCAAACTGTGCCCGTGAACTGGGGCATCAACACCGATCGCAAACGAGCTTTCTTCAGCCTCGTAAAAGAGGTGACTGGATCGTAGGCAAAGCTGGCGGTTTGACACCGCACCAGCAGAAGTTAGGCACGTGCGCGTACCTCGCCCACCGGGAGCGAGCAAGCCAATAGTTTGGCGATCCAGGGATACGAGGCCGGAATTGATCGCACCATGACCACGATCTTTAGCCATTTGAAGCGGACCGTTAACCACCATTAACGGAGATCGTTTCAGCCAAGTATGGAACTTTCCGCGAAAGGGGGAAAGGGGGAAGACTAGGCATCGATGACGGAAAGGACCGTCATGCGCTCTCGTATCGCCGACTCGAGCGCAAACCATTTCTTTTTTGTATCTGCGATTCCTTCCGCGGCCTCTCGTAACGCAAGTTCCGGGCTGTAGTCTTCACGGTGCCTCGCTTCCGCTGCAATGGCGCCAGAAAAGGCTTCTACCTCACGTCGGGCGGCAACAATGAAGTCTTTCGCGCACTCATGAACCTCCTGGAAGACAAAGGGCGCATAACGATGTGTTCGCGTGATCGCAGCCTGAAGGGCATCATCCGCGCTATCGCGGAATCCGGCCTTGGTACCAGGATGTTCAGGCAAATCTAGTCTTTGATACAGCGTCAAAAGGCGGGCCACGTTATCCATCAACTCAGCTGAAGCGGACCAGATAATTCGATAGGCCTTGAACTCGACCTCGAACTGCGTCTTATATACAAAAACGCGCTTTTCCTGTGTACCCTTCAGCACCTCTATCTCAGAGGCGTAGAAGTGTCGTTCGGCCGCTAACGCTTTGTCAAGGTATCTCTTCCCGAGCCATCCGAACAATGCACCAAGCACCACCGCGGTTCCGCCCAGTGTTGCCACGAACGAAACAATCCCATCACCAATCGACGCGAGCATCGGCATATCTTTTAGCCGTCTCGCTCCGCCATTTTGCGAGCGACCATTAGTTCAAACATGGCGTAAGCCATAGATGCGTTAGTTCGAATGGAGACAGCGACGTGCTGCCGCGTTTAGGCATCTCGGCGCTAGGATAGCATCCGGCGCGTCCAGGGGTCTAACAAAACATTCAAACACTTCTTAGTAGCAATCGATCCCGGCAAGTCGGTTTGCGGGAGGGAATCCCCGCAGACTCTCACGAGGTCGGTTCACTTGACCAAGGCCCGAGACCGGCGTCGTGGATTCTGATTCCCCTAGCTGACAGTTCGTCCAGCAACCTCATCACTGCGGGAGATATCGCGCCGTCGCCCGGCACGACCACTGCCCATTCTAAGTTTTCTCGGAACTCTCGGGAGACGATGTGCCATCTATCGAGCGGAGGCGGTGTTGTCGCTCCGATCTGGATGAGGGACCAGTGTCGAATGAGCGCGAATGCAACCTCTCGGTCCGGCAACGGACCGCGTGCGATGAAATGATTGTCGCCATGCACCAGAATCCCGACCATGGCGGTGTCATGCCTCAAGGCGCGGATCGGAAATCGGATAACCGATCGCGAAATGGTACACCACTTGTCCCTGTTCAGGCTCCAGGTTGAGATAACCGTGCACCTCCTCATCGTAGAACGCACCGATGCCCGTCGCTCGCAGCCCGAGCGCTTCTGCGGCGAGATACAGGCGGTGGCCGATGGCGCCTGCTTCAAAGTGCGCATACCGGTAACCGCGGTCACCATGGGCACGGACGGCGCGCCCGAGATCGGCGATCATCGAGAACGCCACGCATGCGTTACCCGCGAGCTCCTGTCCAAGGCTTAAGCCCGCCGCCGCAACACGCTGATCGCCACTCTTGATCTGTTCCAATTCCGCACTGTCAGGCCAGTGTCTGTACACGCCGGGCTGCAATCCTTCGACGTGATGAACGTACAGATATAACTGGATGAAACGTGTACCGGCAAAATCAGCAAAAAACGGCTGGCTCGTCACAGCAAGCATCGCCGAGAGCTGCGTCAACGATATCGATTGCATTCCGCCCACGAAGTCCAGTGCCGAACGCCGCGTTCGGACGACCTCGCCAAAGGCCTGCGCCGATGAAGGTAAAAGAGAAGAAGCTGGAGGCGGCAATTTGATTTCGCCGGAGCCAGCGGGAGGCGGCTCTGCGGCCGAGATGCGGCGGCACGTGCGATCGCCGAGTTTCGTGGCGCTGTGCATATCCTCAATCCGTGTGCTAGCGGTTGTTTCCGCCGAAAGTTGATTAGCGTTCCCGCCGTACCAAACAGTTTCGCAGGCGCCTGGTTCGCGTACTGGAATTGACCTGCCACGCAGCTCGACAATGAGCATCGGCCACTCATCTTCGTGCAGGCGGCAGGACTGCGCGACTTCATCGTCCGCGAAATGACCGACCGCAAAGCTGTCGCAGCCGATGGCTCGGCCGGCGAGCGCGAGCGCTTGCCAGGCGTGTCCCATGTCGTGTAAGCAGTATCGATAGGCGCGGTCGCGGTACTTCCACGCCTCGCGCCACGCAATGGTGGTTAAGACAAACACGATGGGCGCAGAGCCCGTGAGAGCAGAACCAGCAGCCAATTTAAGATCACCCAGCGCGCGCTGCTCGGCCATGTGCGAAGAAGGACGGTAATGATACAACCCATCGGGCCACTCCTTCAGGCCTCGCGTGAGGAAGTGGAATTCGGTCGGGTGCAGGTTCCCGGAGGATGGATTCACGCGCAACGCATACCGGTATCCAGTGGACGGAACACGCTTGGACGCGCTAATCGCACCAGAATAAAACAGCAGTTGCGAAAGGAAGGTCGCGCCATCGGCGGCTCGTGAGATGCCAGAGACACCATGAAGCACGTCGAGGGCTGGCGTTTCAGGGGCGGGTGGATCGGCTGGCAGGTCGAGCAAAGGCACGCCCTCGTAGTGACGGAACGGATCGGGCATGTTCGCCCAGTCGAGAACATGCGGCGCTCGTCTCAACGATTCAACGCTGTGCTTGGTAGATTCGTGATATTCGCGCCATGCCATCGGTGATAGATTGGCGCCCCTCACGCCGACGCAATGCGGAGTTACAGCTCGATGTTACATCGAAATTAAGGCGTCAAAGTGCCCGTTAACGGTCATTATCGGTAGTCAACTGGCGGCATTTCTGCGGTGCCGACTTCTCGGGAGCAGCCGTGGCGAGTGCCACCGACAGGTTGCCAGGACGCTCTGTGCGTAGATCGGGCACAAAGCCAGCGATGGATGTATACTGAGGCCCACGGAGGTCCCGATTGGAAAGCGCTCATCCCGGCAGTTCCTGCCGCCCTGGTGCTCCGTGTGTGTTTCCGATTCCTGCTCGTATTCTTTGCCTTTTCCTCGCGCTTTCCCGATGGCTTCTTAGCCCGTGCCCGCTTTCCGCGAAGGTCGATTTTGGCCGCGATATTCAGCCCCTCCTCAATACACATTGCGTGGAATGTCACGGCTCTACCCAGCAGATGCGCGGACTCCGCCTCGACCGTCGCGTAAGTGCCCTTCCGAACCGGATTGGCGCAAACGGCGCGCGAATCATTCCGGGCGACAGCGAAGCGAGCGTGCTTTACCAGCGCATCAGCGGAACTAAGTCCGGCCCCCGAATGCCCCCCGTCGGCCCTTTGTCCGCCGAACAGATCGCTCTTGTCAAATCCTGGCTCGACGAAGGCGCGGACTGGCCAGACGCCCTATCCGGTGAACGGAGCGCCACTGCAGCTGACCCGATTGCCGAACAGATCGGAACCGCCCTTCGCAATGGTCAGCAGGAAGCTTTTCGGCGCATTCTTCGCGGCAACCCACAGTCCGTAAATGCCAAGGGCCGCAGTGGCTGGACCCCGCTCATGTATGCGGCTGTGTACGGTCATCCGCAGGATCTTCGGCTCCTGTTGGAACGCGGAGCGAGGCTGAACGAACAAAACGACGACGGCGCAACCGCGCTGATGTATGCCGTGGATGATCCGGTCAAAACTCTCCTTCTGCTCGAGAAAGGAGCGGATCCGAACCTGCGCTCTGGGCAAGGACGCACGGCGCTGCTGATCGCGGCGGGTCTGACCGGAACCGAAGAGACCGTGAAACGCCTCCTCGACAAAGGAGTCAATGCGAAGACCCAGATGAGCGCGGATGGCCGTGGCGCAATCAACTTCGCAGCGCTTGCCGGCGATACGGCCGTGATCCGTTTGCTGCTGGATCGAAACGTTGCGAGCAAGCCCCTCATGCTTCCCGCTCTGCGCTGCCGCCCGTGCGTTGATATGCTGCTGCCTTTGGCGGATGAGCGGGAACTCAGCGGGGCCCTCAGAGAGGCCCTTTACACAGGAGACAGTCCACTGATCCGGCAGCTTCTGGATCGCGGCGCCAAGTCCGAACCCGATTTATTGCAGGCTGCCGCCTTGTCGCCCACGCCGATTCCGGCAGACTTGATTCAGTCTCTAATCAGTCGTGGAGCAAAATTGGATTCGCGGACCTCCTTTGGCATCTCCGTGGTTGACTTGGCCTCGCGCCAGGGAAACGAGCAGATGGTAAAAATCCTTCGTGAAGCCGGAGCAACACAGGACACGCCAGATGCGCCTTCATTGAAGCCGAAACCGGCAATGTCCGCGCGCGACGCCGTGGAGCGCAGTCTCCCCCTGCTGCAACGCGCCGATGTCACGTTTTTCCAAAAAGCCCGTTGCGTCTCGTGCCACAACAACTCCCTCACCGCCATGACGGTCGCGGCCGCCCGCGCCAAAGGATTGCCTGTCAACGATCAGATCGCTAAGGATCAACTGCGACTCATTGCGGGCTTTCTTCTGGAGAACAGTGCCGGTGGAATGGAAAACATTCCAATCCCGGGCGCGGTCGATACGGTCAGTTACATCCTGGCAGGTGTTGCTGCGGAGAACTATCCCGGCGACGCTGCCA
>JBDTTL010000087.1:0-15640 GCA_039930665.1 Acidobacteriota bacterium | reverse complement strand
CTGATTTTACGGCTAAACATTCCAATAGGAAAGTGTTTTAGACACGGGCTGCTAACGTCCACCCTGGCTTGGGCACAGGACCCGATTCAAATTCACGGTTTTATCCAGGGCCGCTTCACCAACCAAGAGGGCACGCAGGACCGCCTGGAGATACGGCGAGCCAGAATCGCCATATTCGGCGATCTCTTTTCGCAGCTCTCCTATAATACGCAGATGGATGTGCTGAAAAAACCCTATTTGCTGGATGCGGCGCTTACCTGGAAGCCGCGCAGCGCATTTCACTTTACCGCGGGTCAGCTCAAAATTCCTTTCAGTACGGAAAGCTTAGCCGCGGACAATCTGACCACACCGATCGAGCGGGCTCGCGCCGTAAACATACTGACACCCGGCCGGGATACCGGCGTGCAGGCACGCGATGCGGGACTACAGGTGTCGGGCACGTTCGAGCACGGTAAACAACCGTTGGCAGATTATGCGGTTGGAATCTTTCGCGGCCAAACATTCGTCAAATCTCCGGCGGCGCATTTCCGGGGGACCTCCGCACGGGTCCTGGTGCACCCTCTGGCAGGATTGGTAATCGGAGCCGACTGGTACGGTAGCCTTTCGGTTTCCGGCGGCCCCGTAAAACGGCGACACGAAGCGGAGGGCAGCTATCGACGAAAGGCTCTCACCCTGCAGGTGGAGCAGATCTGGGCGCGCGATGGCCAATTGGAACGCAGAGGAGGATACGCACTCAGCGCATGGCGTTTCAATGGACATTGGGAAGGCATGACCCGCCCGGAGTGGCTTAGCTCCGATACCTCCGAACCGAACGCCGGATCGTTCGTCTACGAAGCAGGCGCCAACTACTACTACGGTGAACATATCAAGCTGCAGGCGAACGTCGGAGCGCGGAATGACCAGTTGCCGGCGAGGACAACTGCAGTCTCCCTGTTTCAGATCCAGTTGAGCTTTTAGGCCGTGTCGAGATGGCGGGATTGTTTTGGACTGTCGCGCTATGACTACGAAGCCACAGCCTCTTCGGCGTGATACGAACTGCGGACCAGGGGGCCGCTTTCTACGTGCTTGAAACCCAGTTCGTAACCCAAGCGCTTGAGTTCGGCAAACTCTTCAACATTTACGTAGCGAATGATGGGCAAGTGCTTGATCGATGGACGCAAGTATTGCCCCAGCGTGAGGATATCCACATTACTTTGGCGCAAATCGCGCATCACCTGATGTACCTCTTCAGGTGTTTCTCCCAAACCTAACATCAGGCCGGACTTCGCTGGGATTTCAGGCCGTTGCCGCTTCACATAAGCCAGCATGTCGAGTGAGCGTTCATAGCGCGCGCCCAGACGCACCTGGCGATAGAGGCGCGGCACGGTCTCGGTATTGTGGTTCAGCACGTCGGGCGAAGCTTCGAGCACCAGGTCCATGGCGGCGTGGGAGCCTTGGAAATCGGGAGTCAACACCTCTATCCCGCATTCGGGCAGGCGTGCGCGGATCGCCTTGATGGTGAGCGCGAACAACTCGGCTCCCCCATCCTTGCGGTCGTCGCGATTGACGCTGGTGATGACGGCGAACTTGAGGCCCAGAACCGCGCAGGCTTCTGCGACGCGGCGCGGCTCGTCGTAATCGACGGGCAGCGGACCGCCTTTTTGCACAGCGCAGAAACCGCAGCGGCGCGTACACACGTTGCCCAGGATCATAAAGGTAGCAGTGCGACGGTTCCAGCAATCGCCGATATTGGGGCAGGCAGCGCTTTCGCACACGGTGTGCAGGTCCAGCTTCTGCACCAGCTTCTTGAGGTTGTGATAGTTTTCGCCGACGGGCGCGGGCGCGCGCAGCCAGACGGGCCGCGGCGCACGGGGTTTGGGATCTATAGTGACAAGCACTAGCTCGATTGTAGCAACTCGCCGATTCGGTTCTCGATAATCCGCGAGTCGCTGAAGCCGCGAATGCGGCGGAAGAATGCAGGCGATTGTTCGAAGGCGGCGCGCGGGATAAAGCCGATCAATTCGCTCTCGGTAATAGCAGTGCCCAGGCGCGCGGCTTCGGCTTCGACCGTCGCATATAAATCATCCAGTGGAATCTCCGCGAAGTTGGTCAAGTTCATGGAAACCTGGGCGCGGCCGAGCGATGGCAGGTTGAGTCCCATTGCCTTAACGAAACGAAACCCACCGGAAGACTCGCGAATCTTGCCGGCGATCTGCTTGGCGACGGGGGCATCGGGCGTCGTCAGGGTGATGTTGTAGGCGATCAGGAAATTACGCGCGCCGACCATGACGGCCCCGGCGGTGGCGTGTTCGGCAATATCACCGACATCGGGCGGCCGGCCGTCGAAGCCCGGGCGGCGGACATTCTCCAGCCGCTTGCGCTCCGGCGCCTTCGCGGCAGCCTCATAGAAATACACCGGCACCCGGAATCGCCGCCAGATTTCCTCGCCTGCGCGATGGGCAAGAGCGATGCAGTCCTCGACTGTCGAGCCGTCGAGCGGAACGAATGGGACCACGTCGGCCGCGCCGACGCGAGGATGCACACCGGAGTGGAGGCGCAGATCGATGAGCGCGGCGGCCTTACCAACCGCGCGCACCGCAGCTTCCATCACTGCGACAGGCTCGCCGGCGAACGTGATGACGCTGCGGTGGTGGTCCGCGTCGGATTCGAGGCCCAGGACCACCACTCCGTTTATATGGCCGATCACTCGCGCGATAGCGGCGATGGTGGCCGGGTTCCGCCCTTCGGAGAAGTTGGGCACGCATTCGATCATTACTGGGATCATAAGGAGTGCACGCTCCCAAAGACAACCAGAAAAGGACGCTCGACCGGGTTCTGTCCAAATTCGGCGTAGGATCGCGGACCGAGGCCCGCAGTTGGATCGGCGCCGGACGCGTCACGGTCAACGGTAAGAAGGTGCAGACGCCGGACGTCTGGATCGACCCCGAACACGATCGCGTCGCGCTCGACGGCCATCCACTGACTGCTCGTGAAAAGCGTTACCTCTTGCTCTACAAACCCAAGGGCTACCTGACCACCTATAAGGACCCGGAAGGGCGTCCGACGGTTTACGATTTGCTCGGCGGCGTGAAGGACTTCATGTTTCCGGTGGGCCGCCTGGATCAAGACACTACTGGACTGCTGATTCTTACCAACGATTCGGCGTTCGGAGATCACATTACCAGTCCGGAATCGAAGGTGGCAAAGACCTATCTGGTGAAAGCCTCCATGCTGCTCGACGATGCGCAGCTCGACCAGTTGCGCCAGGGAATCACGCTCGCCGACGGCCCCACGCGTCCTGCAATGGTCAACCGCATTCGCGAAGGGGCCAAGTACACCTTTTTCGAAATCACCATCACGGAAGGGCGCAACCGGCAAGTGCGGCGTATGGTGGAGGCGTTGGGCGCCAAGGTGCTAAAGCTGGTGCGGACTGCAATTGGCGGGATCGAGATCGGAGGCCTTGAGATCGGCAAGTACCGCGAGATGATGCAAGAAGAACTGGTCGCGCTACGCCCCTTGCGCTTGACCAAAAAGTCGCGCTCCGTCAAGAAGCCTTCGCGCTCGGGACATCTGCTTGAACCGCCGGATCGGAAGGTTGCTCAGTCGCCACACCGAAGCGGAAGGTCAGCGCGTTGGGCAGATGAAACGCGCCGCCGCGGCCATAACGATTGAGCACTCCAGCCGCAACGTGCAAAACCACCGCGGTGACGATCCACAGTTGCCAGTGGGAGAAAAGCCCGCGGATCGCGAACTCCCTGGTAACGCCGATATCCGACGTCAGACGCCAAAACCCAAGTACATAAGCCATCAGTGAGGCGGGAATCAACAGCGCGCCGCAGGCCAGAGCTAGGCGACGATTCTTTCCGCGCGTTTTTCTTAGCGCGAGACCTTGCCGCAACTGAATGCGAACGATCATGTACGAATCGTCCTAAGTTTTAGTCTAACAGCTAGCCGGAAAACGTGGTTTGCTCCCCGTTCCGCCGCTGTTCCCCAGGACGTCCAACGGAGTGATACATTAGTGACCACAGAGAAGCGACCGCATGTGGCGTCGAGGGGATCCGGGTTGCCCTTCCGCTGGCACGGCGCAGCCGACGAGGGAGACGCGATATGCGTTTTTATAAGGCGATTGCCAGCGTTAGCGTAGCGGTGATAGGATTTGCGGTTCACCTGGACGCCCAGAACCTGGCATCCCCGAGATTGCCAGCGGAAGCCTGGAAGCTGGAATCCAAAGGCCAGGGAGCGGACGCTCACACCCAGTTGCAAACAGCCGCCGAGGGCGCGCCCAACGATCCCCTGGCACTGCAAGCTTATGCGGAATTCCTGGCGCACCACCGCAATCCGGCGGCGCGTGAAGCCTACGAAAAACTATTGCAGCTTCTTGGCCGGAACGATTCCAGTCCCAGTGAACGGGCCAAGGTTGCGCGGCGCCTGGTCGAGCTGGACCTAATTGCGGGGGATCGCGGGAGCGCTGAGACCCATCTCGAAGCGTTCCGGACTTCGGGTGGCAGCGGACTTAGCCTGCCTGCCGCCGTTACGCCGCCGCAGTCTAGTTTCATCGAAATTACGGGCCCTTTGCGTTCCTTTGCGCGCATGGCCGCGATTTCTCCGGATATCGCACCCGAGGCGGTACTAGGCGCCTTGGCACATAACGTGACGTTGAACGGTTACGCGGCGGGGCATGGCGGTGAGGCACTGGAGCCCACCGAGTATCTGAAACTGGTGATGCGTTACCTGACGCAGGCGCGCGAATTGGAAAAACTAGCCGGCCCGGAGAAACTTCTGCAGGTTCCTAACTGCGAATCGGCGGTGACCGGAGACTTGCTGCGCATTCTGGGGTACCGCATGCGCGGTGGCTGCGGCTCGGACCTGGCGCTTGAAACGGTCAACCCGTCGCGGGCGTTTCTCACGATTGACTCGGGCTTTCCGTTATCGGAACTGGAAGCGGCGCTCCGCACCAATCGGCCATTCAGCCTGGATTACCATCCCGCGCGCGTCCCCATTCTCTATACTCCCGATTACTGGCCGGCGGCGGCCTCGGGCCAGAAACCCGTCGAATTTATCGATTACTTCTTGAACGAACCAACGGTGTGCCGTCTCTATTCCGCGATCACCGCGCTCGACCCCGATACTGCCGAGCAGATGCGCAAGGATCTGCCGGTCGGGAAAGCGAAAGTCTACGCTCACGTGCTGGATTTCTTCGGCTCGATGTTCGACTTGCGAGATGGAAAGGCAGTGGTTCCCGGAGGCGCCCGGGCCGAGAAAGCATGGGCCGACATGGTAGGCGTGGCGCCCGACAAAGGCGCGGCGTTCTTCGAGCGTCTGGTGGAGAAGGACGACGGCTGGATGGCCTCCTACTACGATTCGCTGGCGCGAATCAATGGACCCGTGCAGGCTTATCTTACTGACCCGGAGCGGATCAAGCGATTTTACGTGGCACTGCGCGGCAGGGTTACCAGCCCCGGGCCGGCGCGTCCAGTTTTCCGTGCGAACGCGGATCTGGTGCTGCTCACCACGCGCTTAGCCCTGGATGCCAACGGGAAACCACATCTGCCGGGCGGCCTGGATTTATGGAAGAACCTCTTCGCCGGAAAAATGGAGGCCAAGTACGATCAGCGCCTGGCAAAGGCGGCCCCGGGTTGGAAGGATTCCGAAGAAGTAGTGGAAGCCATGTTCGGATTGTCGCGGAAGATGGTGGAAAACCAGCCGCTGAAGATTTTCATGGCGCTGACCGATCTCGAACGCAACCGCGCCCAGCCGCTCGAAACCAACACCATTGAGATGCTGGCGCGCAGCTACAAAGAATTGGGCGCGCAATATTCGCTGTTCGCCGAAACACCCGCGATTTCGGACGCCACGATGCTGGCTTATCTGGCTGCGGCCCACGGGATTACTCAGATTCGCGACGTCGGCCTGCGCGCCGACGCGGCTGGTACTATGCAGGCGCTGGCCGGATTCTGGCAGGTGTTTGTGCGCCAGCGGAGCATTCAGCCGAACGCCGCGGACGCCGCGTTAAGCTCCGTGCTGCAGGGATTCGCAAAGATTCAAAGTGAGCGCGATGTTTTCGACGCCGGGAAGATGGGCGTCGCTAAGTTACTCGAAGCGGCCAGCGCGCCGGCGACGGGATCGGCGCAGAATCACATGATGGATCTGCTGGCCGGTACCAAGGCGACCAGCGAGGGCGCGCTCTCCGACGCCCACACCCAGATGCTCCAGGACATGACGCGAGTGTTCGAAGCGCAAAGGCTGGTGTCGCTCGACACCATCTTTACGCTGGCGGATCGACTGGAAGCCGCGGCAGGCGGGCAGAAGCTGGATAGCGCCACGGCAATTCGGCTAGCGGGGCGCATCACGGAAATCCAGCTGCCGCGCACGGCTTTGTCCACCCGGGAACGGAACGAATCATCCATGGGCTACTGGACGGACCGTCATATCGAGAGCGAGCGCAAAATGAATCTGCGTTCGGCGATCGACAAGGCCGGCGCAGATCCGCAAAAGCTGCGGGACATTCGCGGGGCGCTGGCGCCCGTGTTGCGCGACACTCTGGTGGGATTCATTTACGTCCACTACGCTCCTCCCGGAGCACAGGTGCTATTTACCAATCCGGCTTTTGTGCGCAGCCACGATTTCTTCGGCAGCTCATCGCATCCCTCCACCTGGCTTGCCACCGAGGTTACGGGCAGCGGCTGGCCAGCGAATGCCGGAGGACGCTTGACCGGTTCGCTGAGCGCGCTGCCTTATGCGCTGGCGGATGCCGAGCAGAACTTCCTGATTCCTACCCGCGAACAGGCGCTGATCTGGGGCGATCTGGTGCCGCAAATGATCCTGAGCGCGGTGATCCCACGCTGGTGGAACGTGACGCCCACGCAACTGCATTGGATCGGACTAAACATGGCTTACGCCGAGTCCACACTGGCGCGGTCGGCTTTAGACGCCGCCGAACGGCGCCGGGTGGTGGCAGTGCTGGATCACTACATGCCGCCCTCTCGCTTGAAGAGAGTCGAGCGGCTCCTCGCGGACGGCGACGTGCGCCGGGCGGCGGACAATGTTGTTCCCTCGGAAATGTTTCTAGTGGCGCGCGAACTGGCGCCGGACGATCATGACTCTCCCTTAGCCGGCGAACTGCACAGGATAGCGGCTGAAGCTCCCGAAGAGGTCAGCGCCCAGGCGATATCGCACACCTTTGGAACCCCCAAACCGCTGCTCTCCACGTCCTATGAGCCAGCGCTGCTGAACCTGCGGACCTTCCCCACTTTGTTGGGATACTCCAGCCGGATTCTCGCCGAAAGCTGGGAATCGAACCTGTTGTTCTATGCGGCACTCGCGGATGAAGTCCACATGCGACCGGACGAATTGAATCTGCGCGTGCCGGAGTGGACTCAGGAAACTGTCGAACATATCTTCGCCACGCACCTGGACGACTGGCCGGCGCTGCTGCGCTCGCTCCGCCTGGTGGGAGACGACGTACTACAGAAGGCGCGCAAGCAATTGATAGCGCAAAACCAAAAGGCCGAATAGCGGTTACGGAATGCAGGCGAGCTGGCAAACGGGGAGGATAGAACATTGTTTCGTCGAATGGGTCTGATCTTTTTGTTGGTGGTTCTGGCGATGGCGCAGGACCGTCCAACGTTCCGGGTCAAGGTGGATCTGGTGGTGCTGTCGTTCACTATCACCGATAACAAGGGTCACTACATCAACGGCCTGCAACCCAAGGATTTTCGCATTTTGGAGGACGGTATACCACAAAAACTTTCGAGCTTCGCGGAGGGCAATAAGCCGCCGCTCGAGGTGGCGGAGGATGGTTCGCTGCGCCCCATGGCGATTTCCGAACAGGGCAAGCTCGAAGGCCGCCTCGATTCCGTGCTGGGCACCAACGTATTCGTGTTGTTCGACACCAGCAATTATATGTATCGCGGGTTTGTGTATGCATCCGACGCGATTGCCGATTTTGTGCGCGGGCTCGATCGTGCGGATTCCGTGGCGGTCTATACCTATAGCCGGAATCTGACGCGCGCCGCGTCGCTTACCAAGGAACGCAACGAAGCGGTCTCGGGTCTGCGCAGCGCCGTGGCGGGCGATGACTCAGCGCTCTACAATTGCCTGTTGCTGACTCTGCGCGACGCGGCCCGCGTGCCGGGGCGCAAAGTAGTCATTGTATTTTCGAACGGACCGGATAACGCCAGCATGGTGGCGCCCGACGACGTGCGCGCGGTGGCGGAAGATGAGGGCATTCCCATTTACGTGATTTCCACCAACGAAGTGACCAAGGACCCCATCTCGTCGAATGTGTTCAAACGCATTTCTACTGGGACCGGCGGGAAGTCCTATTTCGCCAAGACCTGGCAAAAGCAGGTGGAGGCGTTCGAAGCCATCCGCGAAGATCTGGGCAACTCCTACACCGTTACCTATTATCCCCAGCCCAACCCCAACGAAGGCTTCCGCAAAGTCACCGTGGACGTGTTATCGGACATCGGCAAGAAGTATCGCGTGCAAGCCAGACCGGGGTACCGGCCACATACGGGATTCTGACGTTCATGCGGGAACTGTGAGTTGCTTTCCTTTTTCCGCCAGCAGCAGCGCCAGGATTTTTGCGGGCTTGGACTTGCTGGCATTGCCAGAGGCTGCGTGCAGTTCGTTCGGCGTCTCGATAAACATCTGGCCGGGTCCGTAAGTCTTCTCTGGGCCGTCCCCCACCTTGGAGCGGATTTCGCCTTCGAGGACGTACACAATCGTGATCCCCGGATGGCGATGGGCCGCTGAACTTTCTCCCGCAGCGAAGGTAATCTCCATGGCGGTGACGGACCAGTCCTTTAAGTTCAGGTCCGGCAAGTCGTGCTCGAACACAACTTTCCTGCCGCCACCGGCCGTTTGCGCGCTTGAAATCAGAACCTGCGCCAGAACGGCGCCGGCGCTGCCCAGCAGTACTCTTCGGTTCACCATATGCCCCCTTTGGATTTCAATACAACGTTACTGGTACCCGCGTCTCAGCTTCTTCGTCAAACTTTTTGGCGTCCACAAATCCGCAGGTATGCTGCGCCATCACCGTTCCCATGCTCGGCACCGCGCCCGGTGCCGCATGTTTTGCCGGATTCCAAATATCGGAGCGGACCAGCGCGCGGCTGCACTGGATATACGCTTCTTTCACTTTCACGATAATCACAGTACGAGGCGCCTTTCCCTGCATGACGAACTGATCGATGAGAGCCGGGTCGCGGCTAATCACAGCCTCCCCATTCACGCGAAACGTCTCGCTGACGCCCGGGACCAGGAACAGCAGCCCGACCTTCGGATTCCGCAACAAGTTATGCAGTGTATCCAAGCGGTTGTTGCCGCGGCGGTCGGGGATCAGAAGAGTGTGATCGTCCGCGACTTTGACGAATCCGGGGACATCTCCGCGCGGCGAGTTGTCGGCGGCGGTTGGGCCTTGGCTCCCCACGATCACCATCGGCGAGGCCGCAATGAACGCGCGGCACAGATCGTCCAAACGATCGAGCTGCTTGCGAACCGAGCGCTCGAGCGCCGGTCCGTACATCTCGGCAAGCACTGCTTCGTCACGAACGATATGAGTGGGATCAATCTCCATGACTCAAGGCTCCCCTTCCAATTTACGCAGGCGCACTTCCACACCAGGCGTATTCTTCAGCGCGTCGGCAAATTCCTGAGTATTCTGGCCGCGGTAATGATACGGATACACGATCTTAGGGCGGAACGCGGCGACGCAGGCGGCTGCTTCGGCTGGGGGCATGGTGCGCGGCGGATTCATCGCCACGAAGGCGATCGAGATGTTCTTTAGAGCCTTAATCTCCGGAACGCATTCCGTGTCTCCTGAAAAATAGACACGTGTGTCTCCGAAGCTCAGGATGTAGCCGTTGCCGACGCCTTTATGGTGAAACGGCTTGCCCGGTCCCGATCCCAGCTTCAGGTTGTACATCGGCACAGCTTCAATTTCAATCCCCAGAAATGCCTTTCTTTCACCATTGCTGAGGGCGTCGCTCTCGCCTGCGTTCAGAGTATCGGTGACCGCGGGCGGCCCCACCAGGATGGTTGACTCCTTACGCAGCGTCTTGAGCAGCGTCGAATCCATGTGATCGGCGTGCGTGTGCGTGATCACGATGAGGTCGGCTTGCGGGATACCCTGGTAGTCCGCCTGGCTCCACGGGTCGATGTGGATCACTTTTCCGCCAAACTCCAGCATCACGCTGCCGTGATAGAGCGGCCTGATCTTCAGCGGCCCTTGGGAGGTTTCGACGATGTCCGACTGATGATTGGGCGTCGCTGCACCGAAGGCTGTCGAAACGCCAAGCAGGAGCAACACGCAAACGTTTCTCGCAGGCATGACCGGATTTTAGCGCAGATCGAATTGGGGGCGCATGGCATACTGAGAAGTACCTCCGCCGGACCGTAAGAGCGAAAAGTTCATAAATCCCCGATGCATAAACCCTAAATGCATAAACCCCCACTCCATAAACCCCAAATCCATAAATTATGGATTGTTGCGATTGATGGACCCGCGGGCGCAGGCAAGAGCACCATCGCGCGCGCCATCGCGCAACGGCTTGGATTTACGTATATCGATTCGGGAGCGATGTACCGGGCAGTGGCGCTGTGGGCCCTGCGGGTAGGCGTGGATTTGGACGATATGCATCGGTTGGAACAACTCGCGAAAGAAGCGCGCATCGAGTTCGCGGCCGGCGAAGCCACCGTCTTCTTGAACGGCGAGGACGTGACGGCGGCGATCCGGGAATCGCGTGTCAGCGAAGCTGCTTCCAAGGTCTCGCTGGCTCCGGGTGTGCGACGGGCCATGCGCGAAGAGCAACGGCGCATCGGTGCGACACAGTCGGTGGTGATGGAGGGCCGCGACATCGGCACTGTGGTATTCCCTGACGCCCAAGTAAAGGTCTATCTGGATGCGGCTCCGGAAGTGCGCGCCGAGCGCCGAGCTGCCGAGACCGGCGGAGTGGTCCAGGAAATCGCGCAGGAAATCGCCGAACGCGATCATCGTGACCGCACCCGCACCGAAGCGCCGCTGACGCAAGCGCCCGACGCCGAATATCTGGACACCACGCGCTTGTCGCCCTCCGAAGTGGAAGAGGCGATCTTAAAGCTGGTTCGCGCGCGCACGTCAAATGGAAAGGGGCATCATTGAACACATTGAGCCAGCGAGGCTTGCTTGTGATGAAGTTCGGCGGCACCAGCATGGGCTCGGCCGAACGGATGGAGGCCGCCGCGCGCCTCATAACTGAGCAGCACGCCAAGCGCCCGGTGGCGATAGTGGTGTCGGCCATGTCGAAGGTGACCGACCTGCTCCTCGAGGGCTTGCGAAAAGCGGAGGCCGGGGATGAAGCAGGCCTCGACGCGAACCTTGCGGCTCTCAAAGAGCGTCACTTGACGTGCTGCGTCGGTTTACTCCCCAAAGGGTTTCAGGAAAGTACGCTCGATGGTTTAAACGGCTTGGTCGGCGAGTTCGCGCGCATCGCCAAGGGCATTCTCATGCTGGGGGAACGTCCGCTGGCGTCGGTGGATCGGGCGGTGGCGATCGGGGAGAGGCTTTCTGCGCTGCTGATGGCGGCGTATTTGGAATCGCAGAATACGCGCGCAGCCGCCGTAAACGCCGCGCAGGTGATCGCGACCGACGATGTCTTCGGCAATGCCTCGCCGCTGATGGAGGAGACCCGTACGCGCGCGGCAAACGTGGTCGGGCCGTTGCTCGAACAGCGCGTGATACCGGTGGTCACCGGATTCAATGCCGCGACCATCGACGGACGACCGACGACCCTGGGGCGCGGCGGCTCGGATTTCTCGGCGGCCATCCTAGCGGCGGCCCTGGACGCGGAAGAACTGTGGATCTGGACCGACGTTGACGGCATCATGACCGGCGATCCGAGGCTGATTCCGGACGCGCGGGTTCTCGACGAGATTACCTATAGCGAGGCCGCCGAACTGGCTTACGCGGGTGCCAAGGTGCTCCATCCGCGCACGCTGGCTCCCTTGAGCGAACGTCAGATTCCGGTGTGGAGCAAGAACAGCTTCGCACCCCACAAGCCGGGGACACGCATTGTCGCGCAACTCGGCGGCGGGGCGGACGTGGCGGGCGGACCCCACGCCGTGACCTCGATGGCAGAGGTGGCTCTAGTGGCCATCGAGCCGGCCGGCGCGGCCATGAGCGGAACTCGTTTGATGGCGGAGGCGCTCGAAGCCCTGGATTCAGCGGGTGTGGAATTGCTCGCCATCACCAGTTCCAGCTATCGCCAGAACTTCTGCTTCCTGGTGCGCGAATCGGAATTGAAGGTCGTGCTGGAACATCTGGAGGAAGCCTTCGCACTGGAGTTAACGCACGGCTACGTTAAACCAATCCAGGTGGACTCAAATGTCGGTTTGATCGCGGTAGTGGGCGAGGGAATGCGCGGCACCCCCGGTCTGGCGGGACGGATTTTCACCGCCATCTCGCGAGGCAATATAAACATTATCGCCATCGCGCAGGGTTCGAGCGAATTGACCATCGCGATTGTTGTCCGCCGGGAAGGCTTGGAGCGAGCGGTGCGCGCCATTCACCAGGAATGTGGACTCGGCGCTGTTCACGGGCAGGCGGTGTTGTAAACCTTCAACAGTCTTACCGGGTACTACTTCCAGTGTTTGTGGACACGCTCACGGTGTCAATGCCCTTTGGGCAACCATCCCCTTAGAACGGACCAGACACCCGGCTTTGACCACCCGCTACAAGTTTGGCTTTTTCTTTTTGGGCTACACCATTAAAGCATCACGCAGATTTTTGTCGGCGTTTTCAAGGAATTCGTGGATCTGCTTCCACCTCTGCGACCTTGGTTACGTCGATATCGGCCAGGGACGCTTGTGCCGACTGGATGCTATGCATACTGTCTGTAATTTTGCACGATCACTCTTTTTCAATTCCATCGAATTTTGAGCAGCCGTGAGTCTCCAGATGATTCAGCTATGCGTACTTCGCCTCGTGCTTACGCTCATTCGCCATGTGGATCAAATCATCGAAGCCGGGTACTATCCAATTCTCCCGTAACAATGGACTGGAACTGCTCCTCATGCAGTCTGATCAGGGCACGTACGATCTCCCTCCAGCATTTCCTTGGCTACCTGACAATATACAAGACTGGTCAATGGAGCGACCTGCGACTCACGCCTATTCCTCCCGCGAATGGGAAGTGCAATCGTGATTCCAAAATAACGTATTTTCGCCTCTCGATTAGCGGGCTGACATTGGATCAGCGCCGAGGGGGAAATGTTTCTAGAAAATAGAAGGGCGACCGGTGCGTGGCGTCTGCCCCAGCCCCGGCAACGCGTTCTAATGGCGGATGGAAGTCGGTTTGAATGAGGGTTATGCGTGCCAGGGAAGTCGCTGCCGGCGATCCTTAAAGGTCTGGAGTACAATTAGAAAGCAGGCGTTATTGCCCCACGTAGGAGTTTTCACCACATGTTCAATTTATTCCGAAGCGGCGCCAAAGTTACCAAGTATTTATTGGGGGGCTTGCTGCTGATCGTGGCTGCTTCGATGGTCACGTATCTGATCCCTAACACCGGGCTGTCCGCATCGAGCAACGGCGTCGACAACGTATTGGCGGAAATTGACGGCACGGCCATCACAGCGGATCAGGCAAAAGCCGCGATCACCCGGCTGGTGGCGAGCGGCCAACTGCCTGGCGACGCGGTGGATGTTTATCTTCCGCAACTGGTCGATCAAATGATTCAGGACCGTGCGGCCACCTACGCCTTCGGGAAAATGGGCCTCACCGTGAGCGACGACGAAGTCCTGGCGGGGATGATGCAGGTATATCCGCAGGATTTCAAAGATGGGAAGCTGATTTCCGCGGAGCAGCTGGAGCAGGCATTGTTGAACCAGCAAGGCATGACACTCGCACAGGGTATCGAGGAGATGCGGCGACAGCTCCTGCTACGCAAGCTGCAGAATGTCGCCTTTACCAGCGTGGTGGTGACCAAGGCCGAGGTCGATCAGGCGCTTATCCATAAGCACCAGACAGCGAAAATTCAGTACGTCGCGTTTCCGCCAGCAAAATTCCGCGACCAGGTGAAGGTTACGCCGGAGATTCTACAGCAGACTTATCAGAGGGAGCGCGCGACCTACAATTTGCCGGAGAAGCGGTCGTTTCAGATCTTGATCGCGGATCAGACGAAGATGGCCGAAGCCATGACAGTGACCGATGCTCAATTGCGCGCGGCCTACGCATCGTCCATGGACAGCTTCCGAACTCCGGAGCGGGTCAAGGTTCGCCATATCTTATTGATGACACAGGGCAAATCGGATACTGAAAAGAAAGCCGCGCTAACCAAGGCCCAGGATCTGCTCAAACAAGTAAAAGCCGGCGGGGACTTCGCCGAACTAGCCAAGAAGAATTCGCAGGATCCGGGATCGGCGGCGAACGGCGGGGAGTTGGGCTTTATCGTCCGCGGCCAGACGGTAGCCCCCTTCGAGAAATTTGCGTTTTCAGCCAAACCGAAAGAGATTAGCGACCTGGTGACAACCGAATACGGCTATCACATTATCCAGGCGGAGGAGAAGGAACCCGCCCGCGTCAAACCCTTCGATGAAGTGAAAGACAGTATCGCCGACCAGTTGAAGAAGCAAGGCGTGAATGACAAGATGCAAGTTTCAATGGATCAAGCCCGCGCCGCGCTGCTCAAAGCCCCTGGTTCCGCGGCCGATGTGGCCAAACAATTCGATCTCGAATTGACGACGGCTAAGGATCTGGCCGCCGATGAACCGATTCCTTCCGTCGGTGCGTCGCCTGAAATCTCCGGCTTGTTGGCCAGCATGAAGCCTAACGATGTATCCGACGTTCTGGTGGTGCCCGCAAATAAGCTGGCTCTGGTGGTGTTCAATGGGCGCACCGCGCCCAAACCGGCGGAATTCGACGAAGTCGAAGCGAAGGTCCGGGATCGCTATGTTACCGCTGAATCCACCCGGTTGGCGGCCATGGCCGCCCAAAAAGCTGGGGAACGGGTGCGCGCGGGCGAGGATCTTACAGCCATCGCCAAAAGCGACAAGCTGGACGTCACGACATCGGCGGAAATTACCGTGAACGACTCCATCACGGGGCTCGGCCCCGCGGTCGAGTTGCCCGACATCTTTACCAAGCAGGTCAATTCGGTGATCGGACCTGTGGCAGTGGAAGGCAGGAGCATCGTCTACAAGATCCTGGACCGGCAGACTCCCGATCCGAATAATTTCTCCAATGAGCGCGATGCCGCGATCCAGGAACTGAAGCAGCAGAAGGCGCGCGCCATGTACGCCCTGTTTCAGGACAGCCTCATGGAACAGGCGCGGCGCGACGGGAAGCTGAAGATCCATCAGGACGCGATCCATCAGTTGACTGCGGACTTCCACGCCGGGCGTTAGGGACGGAAATCGGCACCCCAGTGCATTTCGCCCTTGAAGTTTGGCGCAGCCTCACAAATCCGGATCAGTTGATTTACTTGCTCACGCAGGTGCTCACCGGGTGGATGGGTTACGCCTTGCTCGCGGGCATTGTTTTTGCCGAGACCGGGTTGCTGGTCGGGCTGTTTCTGCCCGGAGATTCGCTGCTGTTCACGGTGGGAGTTGTAGCCGGAGCGGGCGATTTGGATATCGTGAAAATCTCACTGGTGCTGGCCAATGCCGATTCCTATTTTTCTGAAA
>JBDTTL010000086.1:0-15697 GCA_039930665.1 Acidobacteriota bacterium | reverse complement strand
GTTGGCGGGCCTGATCGTTTACCGAGTGGCGCTGGATTCGGCGGTGCGCACCGCCGACCTCACGCGAGAGACAATGATCGCCGCTCTATCGGCTGGCGAAGGCCCGATTGCCAACTGATAACGCCCGCCGCGCTTTCCGCTGGCGACGGTCCCATTGACAACTGATAACGCCCGCGGGACTATCGGCCCGCTACGGCACGATCGGTAAAAGGCTCCCGCAATTCGAGTGCGAGTAGCATCTGCTTGGTAGGCAGACCGCCTCCGAAGCCTCCAAGGGTTCCGTCGGACGCGATCACCCGGTGACACGGAATTACGATGGGCAGCGGGTTCGCGCCGTTCGCTGAGCCGACCGCGCGCGACGCTTTGGGATTTCCTACGCGCCGGGCCAGTTCTGCGTAGGAAATCGTTTCACCGTAGGGAATCTGCTGCAATTGCCGCCACACCGCGCGCTGGAACGCCGTACCTGCAGGCGCAAGCGGTAAATCGAATTCGGCTCGCTTCCCTGCGAAATATTCGCGGAGTTGGCGCGCTGCTTCGCCGACCGGTCCGCGCTGGGATTCCTGCCACTCCGGCTCCGGCTTCGCCGCACGACCGTGCTCGGGAAACGCGATGCGATGCAACGCAACGTCGTCCCCCGCGATCAATAGTGTGCCGATGGAGGTGTCGAGGTAACAGTACTTCACGTGGACTATTCTACAAGGCCAGCTTGCCGTGATATAGCATGTCCTTCAACGTGAACTTGGTCTTGATTTCCGTCGCGCCCACCTTGGTGCTGAAGGCCGCTTGCTTGTCGTCCATCGAAATCTCGTCTTTGCGCGAAAAGTAGAAGTAAACGCCGGGCCCACGGCTGCCGGTGCGCGATCCGTTCTCAACCTTCTCCAAGTGCAGCGGGCCTTCGCGGCGTTCGAGACGAGTGTAATCCTTGAACGCTTCCAGGCGGCGATCAGCTTGCTCGTTCCGATCGTCATCGTCGGAGCTGCCATCGGCGTGCCCGCGGCGGCTGCTGGGAAGATCGCCTATTAATGCGATCACGTAATACTTTTCGAAGTCGGGGTCGGGCTTTTCGTCGCTTGCATTCAGGCGCAGCGCTGGGCCGACTCCCAACGCACGGTGGCGCTGAATAGGCGCGCGCCCCCGCGACCCGGATCGTGGCCACCCGGATATCCGCCGCCACCGCCTGGATAACTACCACCACTCGGATAACCGCCGCCTCCCGGATACCCACCGCCGCCCGGGTATCCGCCGCGATTGCCACCGCCTGGATAACCGCCGCCACCGCCAGGAATGCCGATGCCGCCGCCAGGGAAGCCGAGACCTCCGCGGGATCGGCCGCTCCCGCTTCCAGGGCCGCCCGTCCGGTTGCCGGAAGAGATCGACGCCTCCTTCGCCCACGGTGATGTCGTGATCATCCGGTCCACTTCGTCGTCGGTCCATTCGCTCGAAGGCTTCGTCACCCAGAATTCCTTTGAGCCGAAGGCCCAGCTTGGAACGGCGGCCGATGCAAAGGGTAGAGCGGCAGCGAAGCGCATTATGCTGCGTCTGGTAAGCATGAATGTGAGACGGACCCGGCCGGCTGGCGGGTTGCGACAAACGACTACGCTTCAACCGTTATGTTCGAGTCGGTCGAGGCTCGCGAGGTTAAGGCGGAGGAAATGGCGCTCGGGTTCGGAGCCACGGTCGTCCACCACCGGCGGTGGGTTAGTAGTTCCGCCCGAATGTGGAGGTCGAACTACAGTAGTTGTGTGTCAGGGCCGATAACATACTGTGATGCCTTTCTGGCCCGAGAAAATTGAGGAACACAGTTTGGATGAAATGTTTCGTCTCCAGGCATGTAACCGGGCCTGGAGCAAGCAGTTACGGCACGAATCGCAAGTATTGGTTAATAGCCGCCTGGCTAAAGTGATTAGTATGGAAGAATACACCTCCAGCCGCGAACTTGCGGCTCAGCAAGTGGCCGAGTGTCGACGCCGAGCCGAAGCATTGTCACGGTATATCGAAAGCCGAGGCGCTCGTCCTCTCCCGCAAATGGCCTGATGGCTGTCTGATCCTGACCCGCCAAGTCCCTTAGAATCGCACGCCTGAGAGTTCTGGCACCGCAAATCGGAAAGTGGGAACGCCGCGCCGCTAATTCGTTAGAGCGCTTTGAGCCATGGGAGCGATGGAAGGTTGTCATTCTGACGATTGCATTGCGTACCTAACTCGCGAATCAGAGTCTCCTGCCGAGTTCCGCGAGTTTGACCGGAGTCCAGCTCAAAGCTAAAGCCAGTGGGGTTAAAGCGGCGGATACACACCTCGGTATCGCGCAGATGCGCCAGTAGCGCGACTTGAATATCCTCACCCACGCCAACATAGATCCACTGGCTGCCGTTGAAGATCCCGTAGATCCCGGAGGCCGCGGGAGCGTGAGCCCGCACCGACACTGGCGTAAAAGCGAAAGAATTTTCAGAGGGGAATGGCATGTGGATTTTTAGGTCTCTTTCCGGCTAACCTCGCCCGCGTCGGCGCGACAAAGCGGTGGCTCCATGGTTCTGGACTAGCGGGTTCTGCACTGGCGACAATTCAGCGATCAGGCGGTCGCAGCGTGCGATCCGGCTGTAGGCCGGACTCAACTCAAATGAAAAGCCGGTCGGCGAGTCCTGCGACTGGGGGCCGCATTCCGCCAGGTATCCCATCAGGCTGGCACGAATGTCGTCAGACTCAGAAATATAGATCCAGCGTTGGGAGTTGGAGAGCCCGTAGACGCCGGATGCAGCCGGCGCCTCCCGCTCGACAGTGAGAGCGGTGAAGGCGCGTCCAAAGCAGCTTTCAAACGGCATGACGATCGGGTCTCTTTCTGGCGGCGCGCGAGCAGCCAAACGGCTCGCCCTCGGCGGCGCGAGGCGAGCACGGGTGGGCGGATACCAAACGTTCGGTCCCGCCCTTGAGTATGGACCTTGGGCGGGACCGTGGTCAAGACAATAGCGTAGCTAACGTCTATGGCTAGCGCACCCCGTATCGGTCGCGGCGAAGGCGGAAGTCGTCCAACTTCTTCAGGTCTTCAGCGAGAATATTGCGGTCGCGCGGAGACAGCCGGTTGGAATCGACCACTCGCTGCAAAGCGACAACTACTTCATTGAGTTCGCGCTCATCGTAGACTCCGCGGGACATCTTTGCCTGAAGATCATTCAGTTGATAAGTGGCTCTGCCCAGCCGTTGGCGATCGCCCCGAAAGTAAGTCGAGTCGGCGGTCGCGCGCTCCAGGTCTTCGCGAATGTCCTGAAAGAAGGTAGCGCGGCGATCGCCGCGGTTGCGGTCGAAGGTGCGGCGCGCCCCATAATCGTCGTGCCGCGTCCGGAAATCGCGCATGCGGTTCAAGTCATCCGTCAGCATGGCGCGGTCGTCAGGTGCTAAGCGGTTGCCTTCGACCACCGCCTGCAGCGAGGCCATGGTCTCATCTAGCTCGCGTTCATCGAAATACCCTTGGGCTAACTTCTGCTGCAGCTCATTGAGTTCAAACTTGGTTCGATCCAGCCGGGCGCGGTCGCCAGTGAAGGGAAACGCTCCGGAAGTAGCATGATCGAGGTCTTCGCGGACGCGCTGAAAGAACGTTTGCCTGTAGCCGTTTCCACGGAAGAAAACGTCGCGGTCGCGGTGATAAACGTCCTCGTCCTGGCGATGGTCGCCGGGGCGGTCGCGGTCACCCTGAAAGCCCCGGTCATCGCGCTCGGACGGGCCGCGGTCATCGCGCCCACGGTCATTGCGCGCGGACGGGCCGCGGTCTTGGCCGTTACTCCAAGCTAACCGGAAGGTATATTCTGAAGCACCACCGTCGGAATCTTCGATTCGGACAACCGCCGGACCGCCATTCCGTGGCTCGCTTGTGAGATCTTGACGACCACGTCCGTCCACACCGGCGAACTGGAAGTTAGCTGGATTTGAGGGCAGCGCCGAGGTGCATTCGAAGCGGCGCCATTGAGGGGCTCCACCGCCGAGGTTGCGCAGCATGCCATCGGCCCCGAGAACGTCCACCTGAACTTTGCCGTCCACCACAACTGTGATAGTGCACTGGCCGGCGTTCGGATTGCCTCCCCCGACAATCCTTGCGCGCATCGGTGTATTTTGTGCATTGCCTACCGCAGCGACTGCAACTAACACGCTAAAAATCTGTCTATACATGAGTTTCACCCCTAATCAGCGTTGCACGTTGCTGCCCACTTACTGGGTATCGGCGCCCGGAGTAATGGACGTTGCAATCAAACACTTATCGGCCGGCGGATGACGTTCGATTAGCCTGCGTACAGGTGGTGCATACGAGCCAAGCGGCCGAATCCCGCCGGTGAAGCGAGCAATGGGCGGTTAACCGAGCGTGCGCCCGCCATCTAGCGTGACGATGGATCCCGTGGTGCAGGTGAGGGTGACGATGACGGACCAGACGGCGGAAGCGACCTCCTCAGGCGTCGCTAGCCGTCCCAGAGGAGCGCGCGAGGCCTGTTCATCGCGCCAGTTTTGGTCGAGTGACTTGACGAACGCGGTATCGACCAAGCCGGGTGATACCGATACTACGCGGATGCGGGGGGCCAGCGCGCGGGCTAGCGATTTGGTCATGTTATCGAGCGCGGCTTTAGAGGCGCAGTACATGACATTGCTTCCCATGGCGATTTCGGCGGCGATGGAGGAAATATTTACTACCACACCTCCGCCGGGGAGCGGGCTCCTTTCGAGCATCGGGCGGAAGGCGCGCACGGCGGCAAAAGCCCCGCGCACGTTGGTGGCGAGAATGGTGTCGATCAAGGCGTCGTCGAGGGCGTCGAGATTGGCGTGGGGCACGAAGCGAGTGATGCCGGCGGAGTTCACCAGCGCGTCGCAACGCCCGTAGTCCCGCTCGATCGCGGCTGCGAGTGCCGTTAGCGCGGCGCTGTCGGTAACCGGAGCGGGGCGAGCCGAATGCCCTTCCCCCGGTAAGGTTGACAACAATTGCTCGGCGGGTTCGGAGGAGCGATGGTAGCCGACTACCACTCGCATGCCGGATTCCGCCAGCTTCACGCAAATCGCGCAGCCTATTCCTCCCGCGCCGCCGGTGACAAAAGCTACGGGGCGCTGGTCAGACATGTTGAACGCTATAGCGGCGCACGCGCAGGTCGGCCTGCTCCTTGTGGGCGGAGAAGTTTTCAAGGGCGCAGAGTCGCGAACAATATTCGCCGATCATCGTCGAGGCCTCATCGGTGAGCACGCGCTGATACGTGCAGGTCTTGATAAACTTGCCCACCCATAATCCGCCGGTGTAGCGTGCGGCTTTCATAGTCGGCAGCGTGTGGTTGGTGCCGATGACCTTGTCTCCGTAGGCAACGTTGGTGCGGTGACCCAGAAACAGCGCCCCGTAATTAGTCATGTGCTGGAGGAAGTAATCCGGATCGCGGGTGAGAACTTGCACGTGCTCGGAGGCGATGCGGTCGGCTTCGGACACCATCTCATCGAGGGTGTCGCAAAGAATGATTTCGCCGTTATTCTGCCAGGCCTCGCGCGCGATGGCGGCGGTGGGGAGCCACGATAGCAACTTCTCGATGGCGGCGGGCGTTTCCGCAGCAAGTTTCTTCGAAGTTGTGAGCAGGACGGCGGGGCTGCCGGGGCCATGCTCGGCCTGTCCGATCAGATCGACCGCAGCCATCTCGGGATCACAGGAATCGTCGGCGATGATCAGCGTCTCCGTGGGTCCGGCCAGGAGATCGATGCCGACGCGGCCGAAGAGCTGGCGCTTGGCCTCCGCGACGTAGGCGTTGCCGGGGCCGACGATCATGTCGACGGGCGCGATGGTTTCGGTGCCGAGGGCCATGGCGGCGATGGCCTGGACGCCTCCGATGGCGTAAATTTCATCGGCTCCACCGAAGTGCATGGCGGCGACGATGGCGGGATGGGGTGCGCCTTCAAACGGCGGCGCGGTGGCGATGATGCGCTTGACGCCCGCGGCTTTCGCGGTGACGACGCTCATATGCGCGGATGCGACCATGGGATAGCGTCCGCCAGGCACGTAGCAGCCGACGCTGTTCACGGGAATATTCTTGTGGCCGAGGACGACGCCGGGGAGGGTTTCGACTTCGACATCTTGGAGAGCGGCGCGCTGGATGAACGCGAAGTTGCGGATCTGAGTCTGCGCGAACTGGATGTCTTCGATGACCTGGGGCGCGAGGGAGCGGATGCAGGCTTGGATTTCGGAGGCGGAGAGGCGGAAGGAGGGCGGCGACCAGTGGTCGAATTTCTCGGAGTAGCGGCGCATGGCTGCTTCGCCGTCGCGGGCTATGTCGTCGAGAATAGATTCGACGGTTTGGCGGACTTGTAAAGTGTTCTCGGCTTTCGTGGCGGCGGACTGGCCGGTCTTTAGGTGCTGGATCATTAACGGGGCTCCTGTAGGACTAGTTTAAACGGCGGGGCAAGAGTGATAGATAGGGGGTCTCGCAAGGGCAATAATCAACTAGCGGGCGGCGTCGCAAACGCAGACGAGATTCGAATTGAAGGTGAAGCTTGCTGGATGGATTGCGGCGGTTGGCATTGTGGCGGCGCCGCTGTGGGCGCATCATTCGTTCGCTGCGGAGTTCGACGGGAACAAGCCGGTGCGGCTCGAAGGCGTGCTGACGAAGATCGAGTGGACGAATCCGCACTCGTATTTTTACATTGATGTTACCGACGCCAAGGGGAAGGTCGTGAATTGGGGCTGCGAAGGCGGAGGGCCGGGGGCGCTATCGCGGCGCGGCTTCAAGAAGGGCGACATCAAGCTGGGCGACAAGATTGTGGTGGACGGCTATCTCGCGAAAGACGGTTCACATTTGGTGGACGCACGCCGGGTCACGTTGCCGGATGGGCGGAGGATTGACGGCGGGTCAGAGGGGGATGGCGGGCCGACGGGGCGTTAGGATTTCTTTGAGCAACTCATAGCGCCGCAGAAGCCGGCTTTTGAATAGAGTCTATTTTGATTTCAACTGCCTCGTCCACCGTTGTACCATCGCTCGGCTGAATAGTTATCTTGTTTAAGGGTTCGCCGAACACCTCAAATATAACCATCTCGAACTCAGGTTGCTTTCTGAGTTCCCGAAAGAGGGGCCATTCGCGGTACATTCCAAGGGTCATGGTGTTCGTGCGGCCAATTCGCTTAACTAAATCCGAGGCCCGTTTAAAGTCATCGCGGAGCACTGCTTCGGCCAACTTAAACACATCACTTAACGCCGAAAAGTCCTCCTTGTCAAGGATCTCTCGTGCGCGTTCAGGTTCACCAGACCACTTATAAGCCTGCACTCGATTTACCACGAATCTAAGTCGATTTTCCGAAGATGCGTGCTTCTTGAGGACTTCGCTCGCAAAGTCAAGCAAAGATTTCGCAAGATCATACTTCTCTTCAGCCAGTAGACTGTAAGTGACCGAAGCTAGATGCTTGTCAGCTTCCTCGATCTCTCCGGGCTTCAGCCTTCGCCATAGTACGTTCGCGAGTTTAACCCCTATTTCAAAGATCACCTTATACGATTGTTGGTAATAGGTCGAATTGACCGAAAGGGTCTTTCCTCGATCTGTGTCCCCATAATCTACCTTGTGTGCCTGACAGTTCTGAAGATACTGCGAGGACACTTGTCCCCCAGTATGTACGAAGAGGTTGCGTCTCTCGGTAATTTCAACGAAGAGAGGCCATACGGGAAGGTCGTGACGGAGCTTGATGTTGAATTTACTCTCCAGCCAGTCAAACTGCTCTGGGTGGCTCTTGCGAAGCACGGATTCAACTTCCTTCTCGACGATGTGGTCCCGGGCCGCATCAATCGAACCAAAATTCAGAAGTTCTGAAAACGAGAGTGTTTTTTCCGACGCATTCAACACCTCGGGCTTTGTCAGTAGCAGTGCTTCAATCAGACGACCAAGAAACGCATCGTATTGGCTTACTAGCGTTACAAAAAAGCTCCGAGGAACCAAAGTGCTGGCGGCAGTGACGCGGCCCACGCGATGAGATAGTTTATTGAGACGGAGAATGTCGTCGGCCCCTATTTGAACCGTATGACGTTCCTCATCCCGGTTCTGCCCATGCTCATCCAGGAACTTTGCCAACTCCTCACTAGCGCTCTTTCGAGCTCCTGCGATAGAGCGCATCGCGAGCGGAAGTGTGTCCGCCAAGCTATCAATCTCTTGTATGAATCGTGACGTCACCGCGCCGATGTCGTCTCTCGCAGCAGGTTTAACCGGCTTTCTGACCGGCGGCGGGGGTGGTTCAATTGCGTTCTTTTGGTCGGGCCCTTCACTCATACTAAAGTCTACGGTTCCCCGAAAACGGGCGTTCCGTACATAACCTCCGGATCACGTGCAATTCCATCCTGCACAGGATGCCAGCGTTACCCGTAAAGTATTACGCGCCGAGCAAACTGCGCTGGCGTTTGATGCGTTCGTCATGCGCCTTGGCGAAGCGCTCAATCCCGGCTGCAATCGAAGCCGGGTCGAGGTGCGCTTCCTCGATCACTTCTTTCTCGAGTCCGCTGGTGAGCCATTGATTGTCCCAGTCGGAGGTGAGCGAATATTCGTCGGTGAGCGGCCCCAAATTCTTGACCGGCCACATGCGGCGGGTGCCCGTGCTTACAACCATCGCGTCGTAATACGCTTCCGGCGGCAGCACGGAATTACGGTAGGCCTCGGGCTGGTGATCGAAAAGTTCTTCGCTGATGGCGGCGACGACCTTGACGTTGACTCCGGCTTTCTCCAGGCCCGGCAGTTGATTCACCAGGTTCACGGTTGAACTGGAGCCTTGCGAAATCACATAGCCGTGGCGCGGGCCGGGGGCGAAATCGCGAATGACGTAGAAGCCCTTCGCGGCTGCCTTGAGGTCGGTGTCGGCGAACTTCGAGCGATCGGCCACTGGAAAATCGGGGCGCGCGACTTCAATGCTGATGATGCCGACCTTGGGATCGCGGGCGGCGATTTCCGCGGCGGCAAAGTAGCCGGCGGCAACGTCGTTGTAATCCCAGAAATTCAGATGAATGGTCTGGCCGCGCGGGAACAGTTTCCACACCTGGGTGGCGAAGATGCCGAAGTGGGTGCGTCCGTCAGCCGCGGTTTCCGGACCGGAGTGGCCGGCGAGAATGTGCAGCACACCCATGCGGAACTTGCTGTCCTGGGTCTGCTGGCTGAATACACGAGCAGGCGTATACATCAGCGGCGTGAATGCGCCGTAGGTTCCGCTCAGCGCCCAAACGCCGGAAAACTGCTTCGGATCCAGGCTGGCGCTCTGGCTGACTAATCCGATGGCGGAGGAAACGTTGCCCGCTTCCTGGATCGCGGCTTTCATGCGGGTGCCGAGCGGATTGGTCTCGGGATCGTAATGGCCCCACAGACTGCCGTGCTCGACGTTAATGGATTCGGAGAGATCCGCGGCGAGGGTGATGAAACGGTTATCGGTAACGTAGTTCATCCACTTGATAATTTCCGAAATGCCGCGGCGGGTGCCGGCGACTTCACCGGGCTTGCGGAAGAGAACCACGGCAACCTGCTTCTGAGCGCCGGAAAAACGGTTCTGCACGGTGAGGGTCTGCGGTTCGGTGGGAAGATTCGCCACGCGCAGGCGATCGTCCTGGAAGGGATTGCTCTTGAGATCCCAGTGAATCGGGGTATCGTCTTTGACGGTGTCGCCGATTTCCACCAGGCGGTCGGCGAGCCAGTCGCCCAGGCCGTTCTTGTCGAGCAGCGACATCACTACATCCATGTTGGTCTTGAACTGGATGAGACGCTCGCGGGTGTCGGTGACTGCGCCGTTGCGAATTCCCTGGAATTCGACGCCGTAGTGGTCCTCGAAAGTCTTCGCCAGCGCGACGAAGTAGTCCGAGTTCATCTTCATCGCATAGGGATGGCTCTGATAGCTGACTACCTGGGAGTTGTGGCCGTCTATCTTGCCGTTGACGGCGCGGGGCCAGTAGCCTTTGATGGTCTTGCCGATCATGATCATGGGGCGCCGGTCTTCGGGGTCCCACTCTTCCATGGTCTTTAGCGCGGCCACTACCTGGCCGTAGTCGTTGCCGTTCTCGACAGTGAAAACGTTCCAGCCGTACGAAGTCCACTGCTCGATCAGTTTGTAGCCGTCGTACTTGCGGTCGATGACACCGCCGAGAAGCACGTCGTCGATGCCGGCGTTGTTATCGGAGAGCATCACGCGCAGGCGCTTGCCCACCTTCATCGCGAGAGCCTGGGTCTTCAATTCCTGAGCGTGGCCTTCGGTCATGGCGAATTCGCCTTCAAAGGCGATGATCTTGGGGGAGCCGGGAGCGCCGACAATATCCCAGAAAGCGGCCTTGCCGGCGGCACTCGCCATGCCAACGCCTGAAGGTCCGCCATTCACATCGTTGCTGACGTCGATGCTTTCGGCATGGCCGGCGAGGGCCTTGATGCCGCGGGCTTTGGCCTGGGCAAACAGCGGAAGATCCGCGAGGCCGTTTTCCTGAAGGATGGTCTTCATCGGTTCGGCGCCGCGGCGGAAACCGATAGCGTCGATAGGCAGGATAGCCACTTTGGGATCGACATAATAGCGCTGATCGCCGGTAGCTTTGAACTTGCGTTCCATGGCCTGGCTAAGGATCATCCACAGCGCGTAGCAGGTGGGGACGCAATGGCCGCCGGCGAGCATGAACTTATCGCTGAAAGGATGCTTGGGGCGGCGGATGTCCCAACGCAAGCCGCCCAGTGAAGGACCGGCTAGGTGGATCGCCACGTTGTAAGGCGTGTAGGCAAGAGGGCCACCGAAGTGCCCGGTCTGCGAATAATTGCCCAGCAAAGACAGGGCCATGCAGGTCATGAACCCGACGTCTTCAAGACCTTCGCGGTCGTAAGGCACGGTCAGGGTTTCAATCGGCGACAACAAATTGTGGGTACTCAAGGAATCTTTCAACCTTTCGGGTTAGGTTTCGCGACGCGCGCGGACACCCTCATAGCATACCGTCAACCGATCCATAAATCATCTGGCTTGCTGGACGCCGGAAGACAGGACCGGAAGGGAGGAGCGAGGCTTTCACATCTAAGGGTTCGGGTACTGGATCGATCCGGCAAGGGAACGGCAAGTAGCGGCCTTTTAAGCTGTGTGGGCATAGGCTCCGGAGCGGGCAAGTTCCAACAAAAGTTGCAAGGTCGGAGGTCCGAACAATCAGCGGGAACTCACCCTTTTCCTTCGCATGGCGAAGGGCACCGGACGTTGCAAGTGGATTTAACCATGGCTCCTAAATGGGCTTCAACCTATCTTTCGTATAATCGGGACACTTTGATAACGCTGCGTTGAGCCCGATGAGGCACTAGATGATAGAGTTAATGTCGCGCGTTGCGTAACCACCATCGCCGCTATGACCCTGGACTTTCTAAGATCGGTATCGCGAGCCGAGCGTTTTGCAGTGCTGGGCAGTTGTATCCTGGCTGTCGCCGGTCTCACTCTGGCGGGGCGCTTCATGGGCCCGGGAGTGCCGCTGGGAGGCTTTTATTTGCTTCCACTGGCTGTCGCGGCGGCGTTCCTGTCACGATGGGCGATTTTTTGCCTGGCAATTGTGACGGCTTTGGTGAGCGAGTACTACGGTCCTTACCCCTGGGGGCCGGAATCGCTGCAGAGGCTGGCGCTGGCGATTGTGGCCTTCACTGGCGGCGGCTTGTTCGCAGGGGAGCTGGTGCGCAACCGCCGGATCACAATGGCGTTGCTGCGCAAAACCCAGGACGAAGCCCGGGTTCGGTTGGATGCCGTGACCGAGATGCGCGCCTTGCTCGAGAGCAGTCCGGTGGGTCTGATCACGGTTGATTCCGACGGGAAAATTGGCATGGCAAACGCCGCGGCCAGCCGCTTGCTCGGATTCAATTCCGGATCGCCCGAAGGCGACCCTATTGAAAACTACATTCCAGTGATGGCCCGGCTCCTCCGTTCGCCGCAGGCATTGAATTTGATGCAGACCAAAGTCGAAGCCAGTGGCCGCCGGTGTACTGGAGATGCATTCCTCTCGCAAGCTTGGGTCACCTCCTACGACGACACGGCCGGGCGGCGGCTTGCCGTAGTTTTGTCCGACGCCACCGAACTTATCCGCGACCGTGAAGAAAGCGGATTGAAGCAGTTGCTGACAAATTCCCGCATCGTTGCCGGAGCCGTCTCCCACGAGCTTCGAAATCTGGCGGCGGCAGGTTCGGTGGTTTATCACAACTTAAAGCAACATACACAATCCGGCGATAGTAAGGATTTCCAAGCCCTGGGGACGGTGCTCGAAAGCATCCTGCGCCTTTCCTCCACGGATTTAGCGGATGCGAGTGAGGAAGTGCTGGAGGGCGTGCACGTGGGCGAATTGCTGCAGGAGCTTCGAGCCATCATTTCGCCGTCGCTCGAAGCGGCGGGCGTCAACTCCGACTGGGAGGTGGAAGAGTCGCTGCCTCCGATTCGAGTCAATCGCTCGGGCCTCCTGCAGGTTTTTTTGAATCTGACGAAGAATAGCCGTCGCGCTTTGCAAGATGTTGCCAATGCGCGCATCCGGGTGGCTGCCTATTCGCTCGATTCTGCCGTGGTAATTCGAATTTCAGATAACGGGCCAGGGATATCGTCGGCCGAACGGCTATTTCAGCCGTTTCAGCCGGGGGCCTCTTCCACCGGGCTGGGGTTATTCGTTTCACGCGCCATCATACGGACGTTTGGCGGCGAGCTTCATCATCTGCAGCCGAAAGGCGAGTGTTCGTTTGTGATCGAGATTCCCGCCATGGTTGCCGCCGACTAACAACATGCCTCCCCCCACACGCATCCTGCTGATTGACGACCATTCCCTTTTCCGAGGGGCAATTGCAAGGTTGTTGAGCGCGGAACCGGATTTCGAAGTGGCTGGCGAATGCGCCACCGTCGAGGAAGGATTGAACCAATTGCAATCCGCCAACCCGGATGTAGTGCTACTGGATATCAACTTGGGTTTGCAGCAAGGCGGCGCGTTCCTTAACCTGGCATGGGAGCAAGGCTTCAGCGGAAAGGTGCTGGTAGTCACGGCGGGAGTGAGCAAGATTGAGGCGGCGCGTTTGATGGAACGGGGATGCTCTGGAATCATATTGAAACACGAGCGTCCGCAATTGCTGGTGGAGCGTATTCGGGAGGTGATGCAGGAGACCGCCGAGGTTCCCCGCGGCGAGCCCGCCGATCTCGGGCAATTCGATCCGTCGGGCCAGGCGAATGTAAGGCCCTTTACTCCCCGTGAGCGCCAGATTCTGCGCGGTGTTTTCTCTGGAAAGTCGAACAAGGAATTGGCGCACGATTTAAACATGTCAGAGTCGCTGGTAAAAGCCATACTGCAGCAGTTATTCGCGAAGACCGGAGTGCGCACGCGTTCCCAACTGGTCCGCACCGCCATCGAGCGCCACTGGCAGGCCCTGGAAGAAGAATCCGAAACCCCGTAAAAAGCGCAGCGAGCGCAGCCCGAACCTACTCGCGGCCGCCTAGATAGTAGTGGACCGCGGGCGTCACGATCAGCGACAGAACCATCGAGGCCAGCAAGCCACCGATCACCGCAATTGCCAGGGGCTGCAGCATCTGCGATCCTGCGCCGAGCGCGAGCGACAACGGAATCATACCCGCTACGGTGGCCATCGCCGTCATCAGGATCGGCCGCAGCCTGCGCTCTCCCGCTTCGATCATCGCGTCGAGAGGGGACATACCTTCGGCGCGGAAGCGCTGGTCCGCGTCGAGCAGCAGAATTCCGTTCTTGGCCACGATGCCAATCACCATGATCAAACCCATAAACGAAGAGATATTGAACGTAGTGCCGGTGACCAGCAGCGCCAGAAACACGCCCGCGGTCGAGAGCAGCGCCGATGCGATGATCGCCGTGGGCGCGGCGAACGTCCGGAACTCGAACAGCAGCACGGTAAACACCAGTACAATAGCCAGCACCAGCACTTCCAACAAGTCGTGGAAGGACTTTTGCTGTTCCGCGTACGTTCCTCCGTAGGCCACCCGAATTGCGGGCGGAATGTGCAGTTCCGCAACTGCCTGCTGCACCATTTGCATCCCGCTGCCCAGGCTCACGCCTTCGAAGCGGCCCGTCACGGCAATATTCCGCTGCAGGTCTTCGCGCCGAATTTCGGTCTGGCCGGCTTCATCCTGAAACGCCGCCAGGCTGCCGAGCGAAGCCGTTTTGCCGGTGGAACTGCTGGTAATCATGGTGTTGCGGATTTGATCCAGCGCGGCGCGCGTATCTTCCGGAAAGCGGATTCGGATGGTGTAAGCGCGGTCGTTGATAACCACCGGCGTAGTGGCCGGCTCTCCCTGCAGGATCGCGCTGGCATCCAGCTCAATTTCCTGAGGAGTGAACCCGGAGCGGGCCGCGACCACAGGATCGACGGTCATGACGATGGCGGGTCCACTAATGGTGTTCTCGATGCCGTCTTTCACGTCGGCAACGCCGTTGATGGTCTTGATCTTGTCGGCGACCTTGGGCCCCCACTCCTTTAAAAGCGCGGGATCGGGCGTGAAGAGCTTGATCTCGATGGGCTCGGGAGAACTTGTCAGGTCGCCAATTTCATCCTGCAGCAACTGGATGAACTCGACATCCAACTGCGGATATTGCCGATTGACCTTGGCGCGCAGTTCAGAAATGATCTCGTCTACTCCCCGATCGCGATTGCGCTTCAGACGGACGGAAAAATCGCCGTTATTCGCTTCCGTTACCGCGGCCAGGCCCAATTGGAGGCCAGTTCGCCGCGAGGTGCTCTCGACTTCCGGAGTCGCCGCCAGAATTTTCTCGACGCCCAGTAAGACCTCGTTGGTGTCCACCAGAGACGAACCTGCGGGCATGAGGTAGTCGAGGATAAAACCGCCTTCGTCCATGGCAGGAAGCAGATCGCTGCCGAGCGCGCGATAGCTTAGGAAGGATCCGGCGATGAGAACCAGGCAGCCCAAAGCCAGCGTGAGTGGATGCGCCAGCACAAAACGCAGGGCGCGCACGTAAATACGCATCACGCTGCCCATAAACCCTTGAGCCGCGACGTGTCCGCGCGCATCGGCCGACTCCGTAGCCGTGCCCGATCCCTTGCGGCGCAGGAAATAATGGCTCAGGGTTGGCGTCCAGGTCACCGCCAGCGCCAGCGATGTGAGTAGCGCCGTTCCCACCGTGAGCGCGAGAGCGCGGAAGAATGTTCCGGTGACGCCGGTGATGGTGATCAGTGGAAGAAACACCACGATAGGCGTGATAGTGGATCCGACGAGGGGCACGCGAATCTCGCGCAGCGCGCTGCGAATAGCCTCCGCCCGGCTCTGGCCGGAATCGCGATGCATCACGATGTTTTCCACCACCACAATGGCGTCGTCGATTACCAGACCCACCGCCGCCGCCAGGCCACCCAGCGTCATCAGGTTGAAGCCCTGCCCCATCATGCGCATCGCAATGAGCGTGATGGCAATGGTGGCGGGAATCACCAGTCCCGCGACCAATGAGCTGCCCCAGTCGCGTAGGAACAGAACCAGAATGATCGCGGCCAGAATCAGTCCGATCAGAATGGCATCGCGAACACTGCGAATGGAATCGCGCACCAATATCGATTGATCGTAGAAGGTCTGCACCTTCACGCCCGACGGCAGGGTCTGACGGATCTGATCAAGCTCAGCCGTGGCCGCGTCCGCCACGGCAACGGTGTTGCTGTCTGGCTGGCGGAAGATATTCAACAGTACGGCAGGCGAGCCGGGTACTTTGGTGCCGCTGTCGGCGGTGACCCG
>JBDTTL010000085.1:0-15704 GCA_039930665.1 Acidobacteriota bacterium | reverse complement strand
GAGAATGGTACGTCGCCGACTGCGTGGAAAGTGACCCTAGATTTCAGCACACTGCAGGGCTCCATTACACCGGACCTCGCGGGCACTCTGTATACAGTTCCGACAAACCTCATTCGCAAGATGCGCTGGACCTACGCGGCGGATGTGCAGCCGGCCGCGTTTTCGCGCAGCGAGTTCAGCGTAGCGGTTACGAACTGGACGGTAACCGGGACCAACCGCACATACTCTGTCGCGGGACCCGGCAGCTTGCGCCTTGAAGACCACGATGCATCCATGATCTTCAGCGGGGCCTGGACCGAGGTGCGCGGCAACTATTCGGGCGGCACGATTCATAAGACGACCACTCCCGGCGATTCGCTGAGCTGCACCTACGGGGCGACGCAGAGCCACACGCTTTATGTGGGACTCCGTTACACCGGAACCGGAGGAGTGATTTCAATTGTCGTCGACGGGCAACCAGCGGTATACATAAATGTGGCGATTCCCGTGGAAGATACGCTATTCCGGTATTCGCTCGGTACCCTCGCGGCTGGAGCGCACACGGTTACGGCCACCCACACGGGCGCTACTGGCACCGAAGTGTATTTCGATTTCCTGGAACTCGCCTCACCGACCGCCGATCTGCCGGTGGTGGAGAACCAATCGGTCGTCACGCTGGCAACCGATTGGGACACGCTGCACTGCATCTCGATACCCCCGGAGCGTACGGCGTGGATGCTCAAGTCGCTCCATTTCACGGGGCGGGCGAATCACTATGTCGGCGCGTTATGGTTCTATGAATTAGTGCGAATCGGGCATGCATACTCGTCCGCTACGGTGACATTCAGCGGGACGCCGGCCCCGAGCGAATACGTCACGCTGACACTTGGGCAGAGCGGCCAGCCGCCGTCATCGGACACGGTTTTGCAGAAGCAGATTCAGGTGGGCGATACGGCGGATACGATAGCGCTGGTATTTTCCCAGGAACTCAATCGCGGCTACACAGGTGTGTGGGCTAGCGTGGCGGGGAATGTGCTCACGATCACCGCACGAACGATGGGCTTGGCGGGAGACACGAACACGCTGACTGCGACCACAACTAGCAGCGGGTTTACCGCGACTGCATCCGGGTCGACATTTTCGGGAGGCGCAGACGGAAACTGGCGAACTGACCTGACCGCCAGCCCAGCGTTGAATCGCGCGTTGCGGGATTGGAGCGCGGCATACTTTGCGGAGCTGCTGGCGTATGGGATTGACGCCGCAGCGGCGTTCAGCATGGAACTGCAGCATGGCGATCCGTCGGCGACGGCGGGCATTGCGCAGGTAGGTCCCGAGGGCGATGCGATTCTGCTGCCGACTCCGGCCCTCCAGACTAACTTTTCACCGACCAGCCTGGCATTCTGGCGGGAAGTTTACGCGGAGATGGCTGAGATCCAAGTGGCTGCGGGGTGCACTCCATACCTACAATTCGGCGAAGTGCAGTGGTGGTATTTTCCCAATGACGGGTTGGGCGCCAACTTTTCAGGCATGCCTTTTTACGATGCGTGGAATCTCGCTGCGTTCGCCGCTCTCTATGGTCATGCGCTGGCGTCGATTACACAGAATACGGTGGACCCGGCGTTGTACCCGGATGAGGTCGCGTATCTGCCTACAGTCATCGGTAACTTTACTGACGCGATTATGAGTTTCGTGCGCGCCACGCAGCCAACGTGCCGCTTCGAGGTACTGTACCCGACCGACGTCAATCAGACCGCCTTCAATCAAGCGATCAATTATCCGGCGGGCGCGTGGACGCCCAGCGCACTCACATGTCTCAAGACCGAGGCGTTCGGATTTACATATGGGCGCAATCTCGATCAGAGCTGGGCGACGCTGGATTTCGGCACCGCGCTGGGCTTTACCGCGGCCCAGCGCAGCCATCTGGTGGGCGCCGGAGATTCGACGACGGCGTGGCTCAAGGAAGTACGCGGAGCCGAAGGAAAACGCTTCGAGAGCGTCGTGCTATTCGCCATCGATCAGTTTTGCCTCATCGGGTATGGCGTACCGCTGCCGGACGGCCTGCGGCGCAGTTTTCGCATTGGCCGGTGATAGTCTCGTAAGCATGAGACTTGAGCAGATCCAGGCGGCGTTGCGCGAGGAAGGGCTCGATGGCTGGTTGTTTTTCGATCACCATCACCGGGACCCGCTGGCGTACCGCGTGCTGCAGTTCACGCCGGGATCAATGGTGACGCGGCGCTGGTTCTACTATGTTCCGGCCGCCGGCGAACCGCGCGGGCTGGTGCACAAGATTGAGGCGCAGACGCTGGCGCCGCTTCCGGGCCGGCATTCCTTGTACGCCGGCTGGAGCACGCTGGTGGAGGGGCTGAAGGCGCTCCTCGACGGGGGCCGCCGCATTGCCATGCAGTATTCGCCGAATTGCGCCGTTCCCTACGTGGCGATGGTGGATGCGGGCACGGTTGAGCTGGTGCGCGGGCTGGGAGTGGAAGTTGTTACCTCAGCGAACCTGGTTCAACTTTTCGAGTCGCGCTGGACCGAAGAACAATTGGCGATGCATCTTGAAGCGGCGCGAAAGATCGATAGCGTTCGCCGCCAGGCATTCGAACGTGTGGGAGAAAAGTTGCGGGCGAGCGAGCGCGTGACCGAATGGGAGATTCAGCAGTTCATCCTGGCGCGATTCGCGGAAGAAGGTCTGACCACGGATCACGGGCCGGATGTGGCGGTGAACGCCAACGCATCGAATCCGCACTATGAGCCGAAGCAGGACGCATGCACCGAAATTCGGCGGGGCGATCTAGTACTCATGGACATGTGGGCGAAGCTGGATCGTCCGGAAGCCGTTTTTTATGACATCACGTGGGTGGGATTTTGCGGCGCGGAGCCGCCATCGAACGTGGAACGGGTGTTCACGGTGGTGCGCGATGCCCGCGATCGCGCGATCGCTCGCGTCAAGAATGCCGTCAGCGAAAAGCGCGAGTTGCGAGGCTTCGAGGTGGATGACGCGGCGCGAGAGTTCATTCGCGAGCAAGGCTTCGAGCAGTACTTTTTTCATCGCACCGGGCATTCGATCGGCACCGAGGTTCATGGCTCCGGCGCCAACATGGACAATCTTGAAACTCACGACGAACGTCGGGTAATCCCCTGGACTTGTTTTTCGGTAGAACCTGGAATCTATCTACCCGAATTCGGCATTCGGTTGGAGGTAGACGTATTTGTTGGCGATCGCGAGGCGCGGGTGACCGGCGAGGTCCAAGACAAATTGGTTCTGATATGATGTGGATGAAAATCCTATGAAGACCCTTCTCATCACCATGCTGGCGTGCGGAATCGCGCTGGCGCAGGCACCGCCTGCCGCCAAGAAAGCCGCTCCCGTTGCCAAGAAAGCTGCGCCCACTGCCCCGAAGGCCGCGGCGGCTGCTCCGAATTTGCTGAACCCCAGCACGCTGAGGGGCAGGGGTCCCGATGTTTACAAAGCGAAATTCACCACGACCAAAGGCGACGTAATTATTCAAGTGAATCGCGCCTGGGCGCCCCAGGGAGCGGATCGTTTCTACAATCTGGTGAGGGGTGGTTTCTATAAGGACGCCGCGTTCTTCCGCACACTTCCGAATTTTATGACGCAGTTCGGAATTGCCGCGCGACCCGATGTTTCGGCGGCTTGGGAGAAAGCCAAATTGATAGACGACCGTGTTACGCAATCCAACAAGCGTGGGATGGTTACCTTCGCGACCGCCGGACCAAACACCCGCACCACCCAGGTCTTCATCAACTACGGTGACAATGTTTTTCTGGACGCGCAGGGGTTTGCGCCCTTCGGACAGGTAGTCGAGGGTATGGGCGTGGTGGACAAGTTCTTCTCGGGTTACGGCGAAACGCCGGATCAGGGTCGCATCACAGCACAGGGCAAGGCGTATCTGGATAAGAGCTTCCCCAACCTCGATCGCATCGTCAATGCTGCGATCCTGCCTGCGGACGCTCCGGCGCCTGCGGCCGACGCGAAGAAGTAGCCGATTTGTCGCGCACTGTGGGAAACCTGTTTATATTTTCCACTTGCACTTTCGCCTTCGCGCTTGGTTAATGTAGTACGGTCACGGAGCTTCCCCATGGCCACAATCGATCTTACTTTTGAGCGCGGACTACCTGCCAACGTCGATGCTGAGCGTTTTGTGCTTGGCTCGATTCTGCTGAACCAGGACACTTATTTTCAAGTCGCGGGCGCGGTTGAGCCCGAAGACTTCAGCCTCGAAAAGCATCGCCGCATTTTCGCGCGTATGAAGAATCTGTACGATCGCGGCGAGAAAATCGATCGGGTCACGCTCGCCAATGAGCTGATGAAGCAGGGGCAGATCGAATCGGTGGACGGGTTCTCCTACCTGGTATCGCTCGATGAGGGACTGCCGGCGCTCAGCAATCTGGATAGTTACATTCGCATCGTCAAGGACAAAGCAACGCTGCGCAAACTGATCTTCAGCGCGCAGAAGGTAATTGACCGATGCCTGATCGGCGAAGAAGAGCCCGATGAGATTCTGGCGGGCGCAGAAGAGTCGCTGCTGAAGCTGGGAGAGGCGAGGTCGGGCGAGCGGCTGGAATCGCCAGCGACGGTGATCGGGAAGTTTCCCGGTGGCGTCAACGCGTTTCTTGACCCCAGCCAGCGCGTGAGCGGCCTCAGCACCGGCTTCGCGAAGTTCGATGAAATGACTGGCGGATTGCACGGCGGCGAACTGCTGATCCTGGCGGCGCGTCCCTCGATGGGAAAGACGGCGCTCGCGCTTAACATTGCGCAGCACGTGGCCACGCATCCGCAGATGCGCAAGCCGGTCGCGGTGTTCTCGCTCGAAATGTCGTCGGCCAGCCTGCTCACCCGCCTGCTGTGCTCGGCGGCACGTGTCGACCAGCACAAATTTCGCGCGGGATATCTGAACACCGATGAGCGCAGGAAGCTGCAAGTTGCCCTGGCGGATCTGACGGAGTCGCCCCTATTTCTGGACGACACCGCCGGCGTAAACCTGATGGACATCCATTCCAAGCTGCGCCGCATGCAGGCCGAGCATGGCTTGAGCCTGGTGGTGATCGACTATTTGCAATTGATGAGCAGCCGCGGGCGCAGCGAGAATCGCAACCAGGAGGTGAGCGCCATTTCGCGCGGTTTGAAGTTGATGGCCAAGGATCTGGATGTTCCGTTCCTGGTACTTTCGCAGTTGAGCCGCGCGGCCGAAACGCGCATCGGCGATCACAAACCACAGTTGAGCGACCTGCGCGATTCCGGATCGATCGAACAGGACGCGGATCTGGTCGCGTTCATTTTCCGCGAGGAAGTGTACAAACGTGATCGTGAAGATCTGCGCGGTCTCGCCGATCTGATCGTCGCCAAACAGCGCAACGGTCCCATCGGCAACGTGCCGCTGCGTTTCCTCGGCCAGTTCACGCGATTTGAAAATCGTGCGGAAGATCTGCCGGAAGAACCTTAAGAATTTGTCATCACCGCGACATTAAAGTGTTTACACAAAAGGGTTTAAGAATGTTTTTTCATGAACTTCGGGTACTGGTGCTGCGTCCATAGGGGTGAAGGCGCCTGAGAGATGGACGCCCTTGAAAGTGAAAAGCGAACGGCCTGCTGAGCGGGTTGTTGGCACCCAAGGAGAAGTACTCGTATGAAAACCCTGATGACCTCGTCATTGTCCGCGCTGCTACTCGCGGGAACCGCGCTTATGGCTGCCCAGACCGGCAACACGTCCGCTCCGGCCGCTAACTCTTCTTCCACTACCGCTCCGGCGAAGGTGAAGAAGCATCACCACAAAAAGAAGGCCAGCACCGCCCCGGCGACCCCGGCCAGCGCAGCGCCCGCGAAGTAAGCGTCGAGAGTGGAACACCAAATGGCGACTGGGCCCGGCGTCCAGCCGCCCTCTTTGGTTTATGCAGTTCGGCCGACGCGTCTCCCGGCACTCGCCTTTGATGCTAAACTAAAGCCCTTGGCACGCCGGGCCCTAAGCATCGAGATGAGGCAGGAGTCCTGCAATCGGCAAATCTGTCTGCCAAGGTTCCTAACAGAGGACCTTTGAAGATTCATCTAATAAACCCCAGCGATTCCGCATTCGGAACCGCCGTCATCACGCCACGTTGGCTGTACGTGTTGGCGACCGCGACGCCAATAGAATTTGGCGATCCGGAGATTTGTGACGAAACTCTCGAAAGCTTAGTTCCCGAGCGCATTGTCCCTGGAGATGTAGTCGGCATCGGCATCCACACGGGGAATGCTTTGAGGGGCTACGCCGTGGGACGGCTGGCGCGCGCGCGCGGAGCCTATGTCGTATTTGGCGGCATTCACGCCACGCTCTATCCGGAGGAAGCTCTGGAGTTGGGGCAGGCGCATGCGGTCGTCAAGGGCGATGGGGACCTGGCGTGGGGTCAAGCCCTGCGCGACTGCGCACGGGACGCACCCCAAAAAATCTACGAAGGCGGCCGGGTTGCGCCGGAGGACTTTAAAGCCGCGCGGTGGGACCTGCTCCCGCCGGACCGCTATATGTGGGCCTCCGTGCAAACGGTCCGCGGCTGCTCCAAGCACTGCTCGTTCTGCTCCGTCTGGCGCACCGATGGCCAGAAACCCCGGCAGCGTCCCTCTGACGTGGTGATTGACGAGATTGTGGAACTGCGCCGGCTGGGATTCCGCTTCATCGCACTGGCCGACGACAACTTCTACCCGGTTTCGCTTACCGACATCAAGAACGCCGAGCGGCAAGGCAACCAGCATAAGGTCGACGAGTTGAAGGCCGTTCGCGAAGAGAGATTCGAGTTGATGGCGCGCCTGGCGGAACTGCCGGGCGATTTGACATTCTTTACGCAGATCACCATGGAATCCGCCGAAGACGGGAAGTTCCTGGATGCCATGCGCGCGGCGCATATTCGCGGCGCTCTGGTTGGCATTGAAGCCGTGACGCCCGAAGGCCTGAAAGCTGTGTTCAAGGACTTCAACTGCTCCGGCGACCAGTTGGTCGACCGGCTGCAAGAGTTCCGGAGGCATGGACTTCACGTATTAGGGTCTTTTATCTTCGGCCTTTCCACTGACCGCGCGAATACCTTCGATGCCACCCTCGAGCTGGCGCACAAATCCGGATTGACGTTCGCACAGTTCGTCATGCTGACTCCGTTTTGCGGAACGGTGGACTTCGAGCGCTGGGAAAAAGCGTTTGGCGATCAGATCCCCGCCGTAGCCGGCACGCCCATTACCCGCTATTGGCTGATTCCGCCGGACGAGCGGCCTAAGATGTTTATGCCGCATCCCACCATGAGTTCGGAAGAGATGCGCCAGCGAACGCAGGGCGTTTGGGACAGCTTCTACAGTTTTAGCTCGGTATGGAAGCGATCAAGCTGTACGCCGAATCTGAAAGCGCGCCTGGCGTTCATTTTCATCTCAAAGCTGTACCGGCAGATGTACGCGAACACGGGCATCGCCACCGACAGCGCCCGCCGGAATCGAGCCAATAGGTGGGCTCGCTGGCTGGCGGTTCCGTGCCGCCGCTTATTTCAAGGGAAGCCCATGCCGGGATTGCAGGCGCCTCCGCGGAAAGACCGTGGGGTTCCGGCGACCGCCGGACGCGGCGTTCTGAACGTGCTTCAGTAGAGCGCCGCCGATCGCTAGGCCGTGGGAGACATCTCGACGCGCACCGGCGGGTTATAGAACAGGAACCGGCCGCAGCTTTCGCAGGTCATCAGTTGGTCGCCCTTTTTCAGGTCCTGCAGATATTGAGGCCGCAGGACGATCTGGCAGGCGGCACAGCGGCCGCTGGTGGCTTCCGCGATCACCACGCCATGCCACTTCTTGCGAATACGGGCATACTCGGCGAGCGTGGCCTTGGGGAGTGCGGCAGCGGCGGCCTCACGCTCCGTCTGCAACTGCTGTAGTTGCGCCCGGTCGGCGGCCGTTCGTTCGCGAGCGCGGCTCTTCTCGCCTTCGACCAGCTTGGTTTCTTCCTTCAGCGCGCCTTCCGCTTTCCTGACGGCGATGTCGAGCGATTCCGACTCCGACATCAACTCCAGGATGCGGTCTTCGGAGGTGCGAATTTCGTTTTGCAGATATTCGATTTCGTGCTGAAAAGCCTTGTATTGCTCGTTGGTCTTAGCGCCCATCATCTGATCCCGCAGCTTCGAGATCTTCTGCTCATGCACTTGGATGTCGCCTTCAAATTTCTTGCGATCTTTCTGGTTGGCGGTGAGGGCAGCGCGGTCGGCTTCCAGGCGGCGCTGGTGCGATTCCAACGTCTTTTCGATAACAGCTATGTGTTTGGGAAGCGCGGCGACTTCTTTTTCGAGCTCCGCCATCCGCAAGTCGATGGCCTGAAGCTGACTCACCAGACTCGTATCTGGGTGCATGAAAATACATTTTAGCACGCGCGCCGCGCAGGACTTTTGCCGTTGCGCGTGTGACGTTTCCAGGCCCGGCATTTTCGAGCCGCGTAAAGGGGTATCATGGCAAGGTTTCCATGGCCGATTCGCCGCCTGATCACCCGCGTTCGCTTGGAAAGAACTTGCTTCGTTGGTTTGGCAAGAGCGTTCTTACACTCGTGACCGTACTCGTCGTACTTGCGTGCCTCGGTGCGGTTTACCAAATCATCGGCAACTGGCGCGATGCGCGACGTTTTCGGCAGCGCGGCAGGACCGTTCAAGCGGGACAGCTCAAGATGAACATCGACTGCACAGGCAGCGGCTCGCCAACGGTAATCCTGGAACAAGGCGGAGGCATGCCGGGGATCGGCTGGATGAAGATTCAGCCTAAGGTCGCCGAATTCACCCGCGTCTGTTCTTACGACCGTGCTGGCTACGGCTGGAGCGAGCCAGGACCGATGCCGCGCACCGTTCCGCGAATGGCGAAGGAATTGAAGACGCTCCTCGACGCGTCGGGCGAAAAGGGTCCTTACGTGATGGCGGCGGCATCGCTGGGAGGCCCTATCGTGCGCCTTTACACGGGGATCTACCCGAACGATGTTGTCGGCGTGGTTTTGGTGGACGCGAGCCACGAGGATCAACTGAAGCGCGTGAAGAGTGTTCAGCCACCTGAACTCATCGCAGAGAACAATAGAGAAAACGCGAGCTATGAACGCTGGGAGCGTATCCGCAGTCCATTCATGTTGCACTTAGGCATCGAGCGATTGATGGTCCATCACACGAAACAATCGGCTCTGATGCCGCAGGAGTTCTGGGAAGCGTACCTATACCTTTCACAGCGGCCCGTTTTCAAGGAGACAACCTCCTCGGAGATCCAATCACTTCCCGAGAGCTCAAGTGCATTGCGCGCGGTCAACTTGGGCGATCGTCCACTCATTGTATTGACCGGCGGGAAGATGACATTCACCCCGCAGCCGTTTTTAACCGGGGAAATTGAAGATAAGATCCGGAATGTCTGGATACATGAATTGCAGGCCGAACAGGCGCGCCTTTCGACCCGCGGAAAACAGATCATTGTTCCGGACAGCGGGCACGTGATTATGTTCGAACGGCCGGACGCCGTTATTTCCGCGATCCACGAAGTGTGGGCCGATGCGAAGAACAATTACTCCGGCCAATAGCCGGGACGCGCTCGAACCAAAGCGTCCGAGCGCCTCACGTGAACCGTAATCGCGTGGTACACGCCGCTGGTTGCGCTTTCGGCCTGGAAGCTCAACAGATATTGCGTATGCAGATCGTCGCCGACCTTGGCAATCACCCGTTCAAGTCCGGCTAGCTTTGCGAACGAGACCTTCTCGCCGCCGGTATACTTCGCCAGTGCATCGCCTGCGTTTTGCGAAGCCAGCCGGCCGATCTCGGTGAATATCGCGAGCAAGTTTCCTGGGTCGGTGTCATATACCCGGCGATCCGAGCCTTCAAAGCGCTCAGAACCACGTGTTGTGAAGCTAGTCTTATAAACCGAATAATTCACCGGATAGACGGTCACGTTCGCCGCTTGCGCTCGGGTCACCGCATCCTGAAGCGTGGCCTTGCTGCCACGATCCCGGCTTTCCCCAATCACCACCAGTACGCGTCTGAACTTGGGACGGTCCGTTAACATCGTAACGGCGTCCATCACGGCATCATTCATCCGAGCGTCCGTACGCGAGTCGCTGTCGGGTTCGATCTTTCTCATGCGTCGCGCGAAATCATCCGTGCTGTGCGTGAAATCCTGCCACACCTTTACCTGGTCTGAGTAAGTTACGATCGCGGCCACGCCTCCTTTACCGACGACCAGCAGTTCAAACATCGACCCGATCTTTTGAACCTTTGCGAGCGCCGGTCCTGCTATCGCACTGGTTTGTACGGCAACTACCAACGCGATCGGTTGGTTCGTGACCTCAAGGCTATGCTTGACGGGTCGTCCGTTATCGAGCACCTCAAAGTCAGACTCCGTCAGGCCTTCGATGGTTTTGCCGTGCCGATCTGTCACGGTCACAGGAACCAAGATGAGTGGTACGGTGGTTCGAATCACCGTGTCCTGGGCGCACAGGCACATGGCTCCCGCAAGCAGCGCGAACCGCATATGCATGGCGTTGAGACACATCGCCCGTTGGCTGCGTTTCGTGGGAGCTATTCCAGAAGCCCGGCCAATGCCGGCAGCGACACGCCGCTTTCTTTCAAGGATCGTTCGTGAAAATCCTTCAGCGAGAACGGGCTGCCTTTAGCTTTCTTATAGCCTTCACGCACGTCGAGCCAGCCTTTCCAGCCCACAAAGTACATCGGCAACTGACAGGACGATAACTGCGCGCGCTGCAATTTGGCGGTGGCCTCCTCTTTTTCCTGGAAGGTGTCCTTGATCATCAAGTCGAGCGCCTGCTGGTCGGTCATGCCCATGGTTTGCAGGCGCACATCGAGGATGGTATTGGCCAGCACGCGCATAATCTGCTTGTCGAAAGTGAGGCGAAGGGCTTTGCTGTTGTTGAGATATCCCTCATCGGACATCACCTGTTGTGCATACACGCCCCACCCTTCGACATAAGGACCGTTGGAAAAGATGGTGCGCAGCAAGCGGCGCGGAAGCGGCTGCACGTCATTGGCATATTCGAATTGCACGTAGTGCCCGGGCATCGCTTCATGGATGGTCAGCTCCCGCAAGCCGTAGTCGTTATACTCGCGCAGCTTCGATTCGGCACGCGCAGCGGACCAACTCTTGGGAATAGGCGTGATCCAATAGTACGCGCCCAGTTGCGGTTCGAGCGCCGGCGCGGGGTTGAATCCGCCCACCCCATAGATGCCGCGCAGGAATTCGGGCGTCTCGACCACTTCCAGGTTGGAGCGCGCGGGTAGCGTGAGGAGATCCTTTTGCTTTACGAAGGCTGTGGCTTCGGCCAGCATCTTTTTAGCGGCGGGCATGTAATTTTGACGCGTGGGATGCTGGCGTGCGATAGCGTCCAAAGCCTGCGCCACTGTCTGCGGCGCGGCAAGCTTCGCCATCTCGGCGCGGATGGTTTTCAAGTCGTCTTCCGCGGAGGCGAGCAACTGTTCGGGCGTCCTGCCGGAGGCCAGCACCAAGTCGAATTTTTGTGCATATTTATCTTTGCCGAGTCGCCAATCCGAAGTTTTCGCCGAGAGGTTGTTCTTTAGAAAGGCGTTGAAATCGCGCACTGCCTCTAGAGCCTTTGTGGCAGCCGCGGCGTACGCCGCCTTCTTCGATTCAGGCGCCGCGGCACGCAGCGTCTTATCGATCAGATCGATATTGCCGTCGTTCTCTTCGCGCGCCACACGATTCCACACTTCAGGAGAGTCCACCAGATTGGCTTTGGCCTGTTCGAACAACGCGGGCAACTTCTCCAGACGATGCGTGATGGAATCGAAGCGTTGCTCAATCGGCGCGTAGTTAAGCATATAAGGCGTGAAAAGAGCGGTGCCGAGCAGTTCGACGTAAACCGTAGGATTGTGCTTGAAATTTTGGATCGTGTTGAGTTCGAGCAGACACAAGCCGGTGTTGCTCTTGATGATGTCAAGATCGGCCTTCTGTTCCTTGTTTAATTTTGCGGCGTCCATGGCGCCGGCGCGGTCCTGGATCCCCTTGCAGAAGCCGCGCTGCCGCTCGAGGCCGGCGGCGCTATAGTCATCGAGAAGATCGTCGAGCGCGGTGCCATTGTGCTGATGGTAGCCGGAGGAGGTCGCGCTGACGGGCGACAGAGCGAGCGTCCCGTAAATAAAATCCTGCGTAAGCTTCTCGGAGTCCTGCGGAGCCGGAGCTGGGGCCTGATTGCAAGCCGTCAGGCAGATCAAGAACGCAAAAAGAACGAGATAACGCATGAGCCCAATATACTGCTATCCGCAGGGGATGGTATCCTTGCGGCGCGCACTCGGGCGTTCGCGATCGGCCGCCGCTGCGCTCTGCGGTGTTTGCTATCTCACAAGTGGTGCGTTCGCAGCATCGCGCTCGCTGTCGCCGTGCTGCAGGCGGCTGTGATGGCGGCTGTAGCCGAAGTAGATCCCCAAGCCAATCACCAGCCAGATGGCGAGACGCGCCCAATTGATCCACCCCAATTTGTACATCATGTAGCCATTGAAGGCGATCCCCAAGACAGGCACCAGCGGCACCCAAGGAGTTCGAAACGGCCGCGGTTGCCCCGGATTCGTATGCCTGAGGACCAGGATTGCGCAGCACACGATCACGAAGGCCAGAAGAGTTCCGATGTTCACCATCTTGCCGATGTCATCGATGGGAGTGACACTGCCCACCACGGCGGCAAGCAAGCCGACCAGGATGGTGTTCTTCCAGGGCGTGCAGAATTTCGGGTGGATGGCTGCAAAGAATTTTCTGGGGAGCAGTCCATCGTTGGCCATCGAATACAACACGCGCGACTGGCCCAGCAGCATCACCAGCATCACGCTGGTCAAACCCGCGAGGGCTCCGATCGTAATGATGTGGGAGGCTGTCGTCAGGCCGCGATCCATAAAGGCGCGCGCGATGGGGGCTTCGATGTTGACTTCCTGCCACGGCACCATGCCGGTGAGTACCCCGGCCACCAGGATGTAAAGTATGGTGCAGATCAGCAACGATGCGATGATCCCGATGGGCAGATCGCGTTGCGGGTTCTTGGCTTCCTGAGCGGTGGTCGAGACGGCATCGAATCCGATATAGGCAAAGAAAATATACGCCGCTCCCGCGCCGACGCCGGAGAATCCGTAGGGCGCAAACGTGCCCCAGTCATGGCCCCAGTTGGCGAAATTGATGTAACGCACCCCCAGTGCAATCACAAACAAGACCACCGATACCTTGATGACGACGATTGTCGAATTGAAGCGGGCGCTCTCTTTAATTCCGAGGACCAGGATGGCGGTGATCAGCAGGGCGATGCAGAAGGCCGGCAGATTGAAGCCAATTTGGAGGCCGAACATTGTAGGCGCGTTCAGCAGCTCGTTGGCACGCTGCACCAGTTCCGGGGAATGGGCGCTGGCGATCACGCCGACCTTATCCAGAAAGGCCGATGTTCCAGGAACCAAGTTGGGATCGGAAGCCTGCGCCATTTGCCGCGCAATGATGTTCTCCGCAGTCCGCAAGCCGGTCCAGTGATCGTAGGCGAGCCACAGCGGTATTTTGAGGTGCAAAATATCGAGCAGTTCGATGAAGTGGTTGGACCAGCCGGAAGATACCGTGCTCGCGCCCATGGCGTATTCGAGCGTCAGGTCCCAACCGATGATCCAGGCAAACAGTTCTCCGAGGGTCGCGTAGGCGTAGGTGTAAGCGCTTCCCGCCAGCGGAATCATGGCGGCAAATTCGGCATAGCAGAGTCCGGCGAAAGCGCAGCCCAGTCCGGAAAGGACGAAGGAAAGCATCAGCCCGGGTCCGGCGTAATGCGCGCCTAAGCCCGACAGAACGAAGATTCCAGCGCCGATGACGGCACCGACGCCCAGGGCGGTGAGCTGAAAAGGCCCGAGCGTTCTTTTGAGGCAATGTTCGCCCGTTGCCTCGGCCTCCTTGACCAGCGAATCCAAGGGTTTTGTAGCAAAAAGATTCATGGAAGGCTCCGTGAATGAGGGAAGGACATAGCCTAATAGCAAGAGTCTAGCAGAGTGCCGGTTCCGGACTGGCGGGCTTACGGCGGCTCTTGGGCCCGGCTAGGCGCGATGTACGATAACAATAGTGGGTACCACTGTTTGTCCATATGTTGTGGGCCTCGGCGGCGCCACTAAACTGCGATTGTCACCGGAGAAGCCGCCCCGTCACGCGCTGAAGCTGGCGTCCGAGCAGGCAGGGGGAACTCTATGAGCGGGCGGGCCGCGGGTTGCTGACGGAAAACGAGTCCCCATCTAATCGCGGGTCAGGTCGTTCCACAGGCATGCCATCAAGCAGCCAAGCCACCCGCGTGGCCCTGCTCGTTGCGGGCGCGTTCTTCATGGAGAACCTGGATGGTACGGTGATAGCCACGGCGCTGCCGCAGATGGCGGTGTCGTTCGGCGCGCACCCGGTCGATCTCAACCTCGGCATGACGGTTTACATGCTCACGCTGGCCGTGTTTATCCCAGTGAGCGGATGGGTGGCCGATCGGGTGGGAGCGCGCACGGTTTTCTCGACCGCGATCGGCGTATTCACGCTGGCCTCGATGATTTGCGGGATCAGTAACACACTGACGCAGTTCACGGCGGCGCGCGTTTTACAGGGGATCGGCGGCGCCATGATGGTGCCGGTGGGCCGGCTGGTGGTTCTGCGCATCACCGAGAAGAAAGATCTGATGCGCTCCATCGCCTACATTACCTGGCCGGGGCTGATGGCTCCGGTATTGGGGCCGCCGCTGGGCGGCTTCATCACCACCTACTCTACGTGGCGCTGGATCTTTTACCTGAACGTGCCGCTGGGCGCGGTCGCGCTGGCGATGGCGCTGTGGTGGACCGATAACGAACGCGAAGACAGCGAGCGAACTTTCGACTGGCTGGGCTTTGCGCTGGCGGGTTCGGCGTGCATCGCATTTATGTACGGTCTGGAGCTGATGGGACAGCCTACTGCTCACTGGGCAATGGTGGGGGCGCTGCTGGCATACAGTTTGCTGGCGGGCTGGCTGGCGGTGTGGCACATGCAGCGGACAGCGCATCCGCTGATCGACTTTTCGGTCCTGCGGCTGCGGACCTTCGCGGTATCCATATGGGGAGGATCGCTCTTCCGCACCGGGATCATGGCGTCTCCGTTCCTGCTGCCGCTGATGTTTCAGGTGGCGTTCGGTTTAAACCCGTTTCAATCCGGACTGCTGGTGCTCACTATGTTTGCTGGCAATCTGGCGATGAAGTCGGTGACCACGCCGGTGCTGACACGTTGGGGATTTCGCAGGGTGCTGCTGGTGAACGGAATCATTTCCGCGCTGCTTCTGGCGGCATGTGGATTGCTGGCGCCGGCGACACCCAAGGCGGCGCTGTTGACCGTGCTGTTCCTCCATGGTCTATCGCGTTCGATGCAGTTCACAGCGTTAAACACGCTGGCGTTCGTAGACGTCCCCAAGGCGCTGATGGGTTCGGCCACCAGTTTCGCGGCGGTGGTGCAGCAGATGGGCATGGGGCTGGGAGTGGCGGTGGGGGCGGTTGCGCTGCGCGGCGCGGGATGGCTCCGTGGCGAGCGGGCGGGCACGCTCACGCTGATGGATTTTCACATGGCGTTTTGGCTGGTGGCGGCGCTGGGCCTGCTGGCTGTGCTGGATTGTTTTGCGTTATCAAACGATGCGGGAGCCGAAGTGAGCGGGCACCGGACGGCTTGAAATCGCGATTATTTACTTGCGCGTCTCGGGGGTGACGCCAGGCGAGCC
>JBDTTL010000084.1:0-15959 GCA_039930665.1 Acidobacteriota bacterium | reverse complement strand
GCCTTGCCGGGATAGACCTCTCCATTCTTAACCAGTTGGGGAGATTGCGGCGACTGCTGCAATGTACTGCCGGCAGCCACCCAAAGGCAGCCCGAATGCGTTGAGTCTACGCCTCCTCCGACGAGCAGTCTAAGCCGCCCCGGCCGCTGGATCTGCTGAGTTTGCTCCGCAGCGAGCACGGCCCGGACATCACCTCAACTGCGAACTACTACGGGGTACGGGGATACGAATGGGAGGTGTGACGGTTAGCCCCGCGAACCGCTGTCCAGGATCACGATTTCGACCCGACGATTGTCGGCCCGGCCGTCCGGCGTGTCATTTGAACTCTTAGCGCCGTAGGGACCAGAGCTCTGAACCGAAAGTCGCGATTCTTCGATTCCATACCGGCTGCTCAGCAGGTCCAAAAGGCGCAATCCGCGCGCGGCAGCCAGCTCCCAATTATTCGCAAAGCGCCGGTTGTGAATGGGAACCGCGTCGGTGTGCCCCACTAACGTCACGTTGTTGGGGATCTTACTAAGCACATCGCCGATCGCGCTCACAGTCGCCAGGGCCTCGCCGTTGATTCGATCTTCACCGGGAGCAAACAGCAATGCCTGGCGAAGACTCACCACTACGCCACGGGAATCAAGTTGTACGTCCAGGTGACTCTGTTCTAAATCTTTTTGGATCGCGGCCAGTTCAGCGCTCGGGCCTTTTGCCACAGGCGCCGCGACAGCCGCCGCTACTGGCCCTGGTATCTTCTGCGAGTTCTGCAAACTTTGCGCCGCCATGGCAACAAACAAAATCAGCAGAATGGTCAGAACGTCCAGGTAGCTGACCATCCAGCGGTCGCGGCTGCTGTATTGGCTTTGGAAATACGCCGGTTTCATTTCCGGGGTTCCTGACGCAGGAAGCAGTTCAAGCGTTCGCGAACCAGCGATGGATGAGTGCCATCGATCAGGCAAATTCCGCCTTCGACGATCATCTCTTCAATCTCGAACGTTTCCGCCACGCTGGCGCGGATGCGGTGGGCCGCTGGAAGCAGAATCAGGTTTGCCAGCGCCAGTCCGTACATGGTCGAGACAAAAGCGGTTCCGATGCCGAACGCCACCGAATTCATATTGGAGAATTGGCGCAACACATCGATCAGCCCCACCACGGTGCCAATGACGCCGATGGCGGGCGCGAATCCGCCGGCCACTTCCAGCACCTTGGCGTCGGCATCGCCTTGCCTCTCCCGCAGTCGCAGCTTGGTTTCGAGAGTGGTTTGAAAATCGCTCCGGCTCTTCACATCGATTGCGAGCGCCAGCATCTCACGCAAGAAGGCATTGCTCACCTGCTTCATTCTCGGCTCTACGGCAAGCACTCCCTGAACCCGGGCAGTCCTCACGCATGAGACTATTTCCTCGACCAGTGCTTCCCGATTGGTCTCGGTCTGCCGGAGCAGGCCGAACACCCGGCGAACCGCGTGAAGCAATGATTTTCGAGGCGTGGTTATCAGGGTGACTCCAAACGTTCCACCCATGACGATCCAGGCGGCGGTTGGCTGAAGAAAATAGCGTAGGTTCACTCCGGTGGAGGCGATCCCCGCGATTATGGTAGTTAGTGCGATCGCAATCCCTGCCAGGATCCATCGATCCGCCGGGGCTTGAGTCGTTGTTTCATCGACGAACTTGTTCAGGTCGGTACGGGCAGTTGAGGGCGAAGACACCGATAGCTCCTGGATTGCGAAATGCAATTCGAAAGCCAAGCTAAGGTCGATGCGTATAAAGGCTTTCTGCGATTTCATGCACTCCTTCGGGCAGAAAATTGACACTGTCCGCTAAAATTTGGCCAAGTGGGGCGCTCCGTACGGATAGATTGCGCTGCATCTGTACACAGTTGCGCGCTGTAACCACTCCGGCCACGCCTTCCTCCATCCGGGCGGCCTAGTTGAAGGAGGTAATTCTGCCGAATATTAGACATGCTACCGAAAACGCAAGCCGGTTCGACCAGCACCCTGCCGAAACCGGTTCTTGACCGGATTCGGCGCTACGCAGCGGAGGGGCGGGTCCTGCAAGTAAGTTACGGGGACGATTGTTGCCGTTTGCTGGCCGTTGCGAACTGGCAGCTTCCGGCGGTCATCCTGCGAAGCTCAAGAGATAACTTTGCGGCAATGCGAAGTGCTGCTCAAAGCGAGTGGACGCGAGCCGCGCGTACAGTATCCAAGGCGCGGGTTTAGCAGCGATTCCGCCTGGGTGGCGGGCCTCACGCTCGCCTCGCCGAGTTGGCCGCGCCTCTGGGTATACTGAGTGTTGCGCCGAGCGACTCTGACAATTCCGTGGGCATTATTTGCAGCAGGCATCGTAGTATGCCTCGCCCAGGAGCCCTCGCCGAAAGAGCGGAACGCCAACGACGCTCCACCCCCGCAAGCCGCGCCCGTCAAGGAAAATGCACCTGCGCCGATCGCGGAACAAAAACGTACTGAGCTAAACCTCCTCGGCCAGACGGACGTCCAGGCAGGGGAAAGCCGTCGCAACGAAAACATCCAATTTAACTTGATCGACAACAACGCGCTCAAAGAACTCAACGGCAGGCTCGGCACTACAGCGACCGCGACCTCCGAGTTCCGTCCGGAACTCCGCTATTTTGGAACGGAATTCGGAAACAAGCCCTCCTCGCTGATCCAGCTTGTCCCGGCCCAACATTCGCGCGACTTTCACGGCGGAATCTTTTTCACTCACAGCAATAGCATTTTCAGCGCCCGCTCTTTTTTTCAGGTGGGAGGCGTCAAGCCGGGGCACGAGAACGACTACGGTTTCGCGGCCGGGATGGGATTGTGGCGCGGAGCGCACCTAGGGCTTAGCGGCTCCAGCCAGAAGCTGCGAAGTAATGTGAACGGCAACGTTCTGGTGCCGCTCGCCAGCGAACGCACGCCGCTCACCACCGATCCCAGCCTCTACAAACTGATCCAGCACTGGATCGATGCCTATCCCAAGCTCGCGCCCAATCGCACCGATGTAGACCGCAGGGCGCTCAACGTCAATTCACGCCAGACCATCAATACCGACGCGTCAACCGTTCGATTGGACCAAGACTTAGGCCCGCATGACCGCTTGTTTCTTAGCCACGCATTCGCCAACCAGCAGGTCAATGCATTCGAACTGGTGGCCGGGCAGAATCCCGACACCAATACCAAGTCCCACACCGCGCGCGCTACGTGGAATCATCCATTCAATCCGGTCTCATCGATTGATCTCACCGCCGGGTTTGATCGCATCCATTCGCTACTGGTTCCAGAGCCCAATGCGGTCGGACCTCAAGTGATCATCGGCAGCTCCTATCAGAGCCTGGGACCTGGCGCGACAGTTCCGGTCGATCGGATCGTGAATCGCTTCCGCTATGCCGCGCTCTATCGCCGCCAGGTGGGCCGCCATTCCCTGACGGCTGGTTCCGAGTGGGATCGCGATCAGACCAACGGCCGAGAGGCCTCGAGCGATCGCGGAAATTACTATTTCAAAAGTGATTTCGGCCGCGACGCAATCACCAATTTCCGCCTGGGAATTCTCAGCCGCTTTAGCGTCGGTCTAGGCGTTGGAGATCGCGGCTTTCGCCAGTGGGAACAACAATACTTTGCTGGAGATGTTTGGAAAGTCCGTTCGAACTTTACTCTGAACGCGGGCCTGCGCTATCAGCCCGTCACCGGTCCTACGGAAATAAATCATGTGACGCCCACTCATTACAAATGCGATTGCAACAATTTCGCGCCTCAGTTTGGGTTTGCCTGGCTTCTTCCTCGAGGCGGCATTATTCGCGCCGGCTACGGACTTCAGTTCGGCGAAATCTATCCGCAGACGCTGCAACAACTGCGCTGGGATCCTCCGGGGTTTCTTAAGGTGGAGGTGCAAGTGCCCCCACTTCTGAATCCGCTGGCGAACACCTATCTGGGACCCGGCGCGCGTCATACCCAATTCGACGTCCCCGATAATCTCCAAGCGCCGTATTCGCACGAATACAGCTTCACCTGGGATCCTTTGCCAAGTCGCGCCTGGAAAGTTCAGATCAGCTATATCGGCAGCCGCACCCACAAGCTTTTTATGATGTGGTTCGATAATCGCGCCGTCCCCATTCCGGGCGTAGCGCAGACCACGGCTACCATTACGCAGAGGCGTCCCGATCCGCGTTATTTCGAGCTCCGGCAGGTGCGCAACGCTTCTAACGCGTACTTCGACGCGGCGCGAATCGACTTGAAGGCGCCCTCCTGGCACGGTCTAACCGCGGACGCTTCGTACTGGTTCAGTAAGGCTCTCGATAGCGGAAGCAACTACACCAACATGGCTGCGGGCGATGAAGCGAGGCAGGGCTATAGCCAATCGCAAGATCCCGTGGAACAGGACTTGAAAGCCGTGAGCGCGTTTGATCAGTCGCACGCTGCGGTAGTGCGCTTCCAGTACGCAGTCCCGAATGCCTCGAACCGATATCTGCGGCGAGTTACCGGGGCATGGCGCATCTCCGGCGTTTTCCTCGCGAAGACGGGACTGCCCTTCACGGTTATTACAGGTTCCGATGGACCCGGCTCGGGAAATGTCGACGGCAGCAACGGCGATCGCCCGAATGTGATCGACGCTTCGATTCTCGGGCGCACCATCGGTAATCCCGACACCTCGTTACAGTTATTGCCACGGTCGGCTTTCGCTTTTATACAGCCGACGGATCCGCGCGGCAATCTGGGATTCAATACGTTTCGCCGCGGTGGCATTCGGAACATGAATGTTTCGCTCGCCCGTTCCTGGCCGCTGCGTTCCGAAATCAATCTGACATTCCGCGCCGACTCGATCAATTTCTTCAACACGCCGCAGTTCGCGGAGCCCGGCAGCGACCTCAGTTCTCCCGCGTTCGGAAAGGTCACCAACACTCTAAATGATGGACGGAGTTTCCAACTGACGCTGCAGATTCAGTTCTGACGCGTCAGACCAGAATACTTTTCACGACATTCCCTGACACATCGGTGAGCCGGAAATTTCTTCCCTGGAACTTGTAAGTCAGCTTGGTGTGGTCGATACCCAGCGTGCGCAGGATAGTCGCATGCAAATCGTGTACGTGGACCGGATCTTTTACGATGTTGTAGCAGTAGTCGTCGGTCTCACCGAGGCTGACGCCGGGCTTGATGCCGCCCCCCGCGAGCCACATGGTGAAGCAGCGCGGATGGTGATCGCGCCCGTAGTTATCGGCCGTCAGCTTGCCCTGGCAGTAGACGGTGCGGCCAAATTCACCGCCCCAAACGACCAGCGTATCGTCCAATAGTCCGCGCTCCTTCAAGTCCTGCACCAGGGCGGCGGACGCCTGGTCAGTGTCGCGCGCTTGTCCTTGGATCTGCTTAGGCAGCTCGTTATGCTGGTCCCAGCCGCGGTGGAAAAGCTGAATGAAGCGCACGCCGCGCTCCGCCATGCGCCGCGCCAGCAGGCAGTTGGCGGCAAAGGTTCCTGGCTTCCGCGAATCGGGACCGTATAGCTCGAAGGTATGAGCAGGCTCCTTCGAAAGATCGGTCAACTCCGGTACCGACGTCTGCATCTTATACGCCATCTCATACTGCGCGATGCGCGTGGCGATTTCCGGATCGCCGAACTCGTCCAGTTCCACTTGGTTGAGGCGCGCCAGATCGTCGATGAACCGCCGCCTCTCCTGCGGCGTGAAGCCGTCGGGATTGGAAAGATACAACACCGGATCGCCCAGCGAACGGAATTTCACTCCCTGATACTTGCTCGGCAAAAAGCCGCTGCCCCACTGCCGCTCCGCGAGCGGTTGGTCGTTCGGATTCCCCGTCCCCTGCGAAATCATCACTACGAACGCAGGCAGATCTTTGTTCTCGCTGCCCAGTCCGTAAGCCAGCCAGGAGCCGATCGACGGACGTCCCGCGATCTGAAACCCGGTCTGGAAAAACGTCACGCCGGGATCGTGATTGATGGCCTCGGTGTACAGCGACTTGACGAAGCACAGATCGTCGGCCACCTTGGCGAGATTCGGCATCAGGCTGCTGATCCACGCCCCGGAATTTCCGTGTTGCTGAAATGGGAAGATCGATGGCGCCACCGGAAAGCTGGTCTGTCCAGAGGTCATCCCCGTGAGACGCTGCCCGCCGCGAATCGAATCCGGCAACTCCGTCTTGGCGAGATCCCGCAGGCGCGGCTTGTAGTCGAACAAATCCATCTGCGACGGTGCGCCGGATTGGAATAGGTAGATGATACGCTTCGCTGTCGGCGGAAAGTTCGGAATCCCGGGCATGGCGCCGCTGGGTTCGTCGGCTTGCAGCAGGCTCGCCAGCGCGGCGGTGCCGAGTCCTGCAGCGGCTTTCCCAAAAAAATAGCGCCGTGTGAGCAGGTGCGGATCCATCTTTACTCCTTTGTCACTGTGGCATCGAGGTTCAGCAACAGATTGGCCAGCGTGGCGTAAGCCGCCAGTTCGCGTACATCGAGCGTCGCATCGCGCGGCGCCTCACCCTGCGCCAGGTACTTCGGCGCCGCTGCAGGATCGCTCTGGAACGCGTCGCGATAGTAATGGAAGCTCGACAGCAGGATCTCGCTTTCACGGCTGTCCGGCTCACGCGCAGTCGCCAGTTCGAATCCATAGGCGAGGCGCTGCGCCGGTGTCGTCCCGCCCTCCCGCATCATCCGTTCCGCCATCTTTCGCGCCGTCTCCAGAAACGTGACATCGTTCATTAGATTGAGCGACTGCAGCGGCGTGTTGGTGCGTAGTTCGCGTACCACGCAGGCCTCGCGCCCGGCGGCATCGAAGTTCATCATCATCGGCGGCGGCGCAGTGCGCTTCCAATATGTGTAGAGACTCCGGCGATGCAGCCCTTCGCCGGTGTCGGGCTTGTAATCCGCGCCACCCGCGAGTTCCTTCCACAAGCCCGCCGGCTGATAGGGCTTCGCCGAGGGTCCGCCGATCTTGTCCACTAAAAGCCCTGAAATCGCCAGCGCCTGGTCACGCACCATCTCGGAAGATAGCCGCACACGCGGGCCGCGAGCGAGCAGCCTGTTCTCCGGATCGCGCTGTTCCATTTCCGGCGTAGTCTTGGACGATTGGCGATATGTCGCGCTCATCACGATCGTCTTCTGGATCGCCTTCATGTCCCAACCCGTGCGCACAAACTCGGTTGCCAGCCAGTCGAGCAGTTCCAAATTCTCCGGCCACTCCCCCTGCGAACCGAAATCTTCGACGGTCTTGACCAGCCCGACTCCAAATGCGTTTTGCCAAAACCGGTTCACGGCCACACGCGCGGTCAGTGGATTCGACGGATCGGCTATCCAGCGCGCCAAGCCTAGCCGGTTCGGCGGCGCGTCCTTCGAAAGCGGCGGCAGAATGCCCGGGACGCCGGGTTCCACTTTCTCGCCCGGCCGGTCGTAAGCCCCGCGCAGCAGCAAGTGCGTCTCGCGAGGAACCGGCATGTCCTGCATCACCATTACGGTTGGGAAAATGTCCATCAAATGGGCGCGCTGCTGCCCCAGATCGAGCACCATCTTGTGCGCGGCGCGCATCGACCCCGGTGCATATTGATCGAGGAATGCCTGGCGCAGTTTGCTAACCTGGGCCGCACTCCTCTGCGCTGCCGGAACCTGCGCGAGCCGGCTCAGGGGTTCCGGCACCGCGAGCGCCTCCATGTCTTCAGGAGAGAGAGCGGTGCGATAAATCCTAACCTGCTCCATCCGGCCTTCGAATCGATTTGCCGGCCCGAACCCTGCACCGATGCGCAGTGGCTGCTTCACATCAAACGGCTGATTCATGTAGTCGAGCTCGACCTTAGTCTTGAGCTCTTTCCCGTTGAGATACAAGTGGAGGCCGCTGGCAAGCCGCGACCCGTCGTAAGTAAGCGCCACGTGCGACCACTGATTCAAAGGAACAGTCTCTTCGCTCTCCAGGCGAACGCCGTCATCCAGCCAGCGCAGGACTAGATCCCCGTGCAGATGGCCATCTTTGAGTGAAAAGGTCCAGCCCCGGGATTCCGGTTCGTCCACCGCGCGGCTGACTATGGCGCCGGTAGCGGCCGTAGGGTTGATCCATGCCGATAGCGTGAACGAATCGTAGAAACCAAAATTGCCGACGTCGCCGGCATCAATGAAGCGCTTGCCATCGAACACGCCGGCGTGGCCCGTGCGACCCGCGCCGTAAAGCGCCGCCCCGTCTTTCCATTGCGCACGGCCCGTAAAGGAAACCGATTGCTGCACTGGCCCGTTCTCCATCAAGTACAGATACTTCTCGGAGCGTGGAGGATCGGGAGTGATTTCGCCTTCGATGGTGTTGTCCAGCGGAAGACGCACGGCGGCGGCGCGGGCCGGCGCCCAGTCGAGCATGGCCGCGCCCCGCAGTGACGCCTCCCAAGCGGCTTGAGCCTTCGCAATCGCAGGTTCCAGTACCGTAGCCTGCTGTTCCGCTGCTGCGAGCTGCTGGACCAGCGCATTCAGCCGCGCTTCCTGATCGGGTGTCGGCGCGGCCATCAGGGGTGGAGAGTTTCCATACTTGAACGCGTTCCCCCGCTCGGGCACCCGATTGAAGTACGCGAACATCTGGTAATACTCTTTCTGCGTGATCGGGTCGAACTTATGGTTATGGCAGCGGGCGCAGCCGACCGTCAGGCCCAGGAAAACGGTAGAGGTAGTGTCCACGCGATCGACGACGTACTCGACCGCGTACTCTTCCGGAATGATGCCGCCCTCTCCGTTGCCGCGATGGTTGCGATTGAATCCGGTCGCGATGATCTGGTCGCGGGTGGCATTCGGCAGCAGGTCGCCGGCAAGCTGTTCCACCGCGAACCGGCTGTACGGCATGTTGCGGTTGAACGCGTCGATCACCCAGTCGCGCCAGCGGTACATGGAACGCTCGGCATCGGTTTGATAACCATTGGTATCGGCATAACGCGCGGCGTCGAGCCACCGCATCGCCATCCGCTCGCCGTAGCGCGGCGACGCGAGAAGCTGATTCACAACTTTCTCATAGGCGTTGGGCGACCGGTCATCGACGAACACTTTCACGGCGGCGGGTTCAGGCGGCAGGCCCGTCAGATCGAACGAAACGCGCCGCAGCAGCGTGCGTTTGTCTGCCTCGGCAGACGGCTTCAGCCTTTCGCGATCCAGCCGCGCCATCACGAAATTGTCGATGGAATTTTTCGGCCACGCCTTGTCGCTGACCGCGGGAGGGTCGGGACGCACCGGCGGAATGAAAGACCAGTGCTTCTGCCACGAGGCGCCCTCGGCGATCCAGCGGGTCAGCAATTCGATTTCGCCATCCTTTAATTTTGCCGCTCCGGACCAAGCCGGCGGCATGCGGCGCGCAGTGTCGGAGGAACTGACGCGACGGATCATTTCGCTGGAGCCTGGCTCGCCGGGAACTACCGCGGCGTGGCCGCCGAGATCGCTTTTGGCCGTGACCTCTAAATCGAGCCGAAGCTTGCTCTGGCGCTTGGCGTCGTCCGGACCGTGGCAGGTAAAGCAGCGCTCGGAGAGGATAGGTCGAATATCGCGGTTGAACTGGATAGGATCATTGGGAGCGCCCGCAGCGCAGGCTGCGCCCACCATCGCGATCAGCGTCAAACGGAGCCAATTCCCGCTCATTCGTCATTAGATTCTATACCACTGCGAGCCCGTTGTCGCCCTCTTCATGTTGTCGGCGCTCTCATGACTGCCGTTTGCCAGTTGAACGTTAAGCAATTTGACCTGTAGTCTAGAGAGTTGCACCTACAATTGAACTTTATGTCCCGAAGCGAGGTATCCATTCTTGTATTGCCGTTTGCGAAGTGCGTTCCCTGTCCTGACGTGTTTCCTGTTCGGTTCTTCTATCGCATTATCCCAGCAGCAGCCCGATAAACGTCCAAAAATCCGTGCCAGTCGCGTAAACGTAGCCCCCGTCCTTGACGGCTTGGTCGACGAAGCGGTTTGGCAGGGGATCGAGCCCGCTACGAATCTGGTCCAGCAACAACCGGACGAGGGCGCCCCGGCGACTGAAAGGACCGAGGTCCGCTTCGGCTACGACGACAAAAACCTCTATATCGGCATCATCTGCTTCGACTCGAGTCCCAGCGACATCGTGGTGAATCAGAACCGCCGCGACGGCAGCCTGCTCGATACCGACTCGATCCAGATCCTGCTCGACACTTTTCATGACCGGAACAACGCCTTTATCTTCGGCACCAGCCCTACCGGTAGCGCCTACGATGCCCAGGTCTCCAAAGGCGGGCAAGGCAACACCGGCGCGGGCAGGCCGCCGGGATCCGCGCAGACCGGCGCGCAGAGCGCTGGCGCAACGGCTCTCAACCTGAACTGGGACGGGGTCTGGGACGTCAAAGCGCAGATTTCAGCACGCGGCTGGGAAGCAGAAATGGTCATTCCGCTTCAAACCCTGCGCTATCAGCCGGGCCAGGACCGCACCTGGGGTCTGCAGATTCTGCGAAACGTCCGCCGGCGCAATGAGCAGTCATTCTGGTCTCCCATTACGCGGGCGTTCGAGATCACCCAACTGGATACCGAAGGAGAGTTGGGAGGACTCGACCTGATCCTACGCCACAATCTTGAGCTTCTACCGTACGTGCTCGGTGGCTTCGACAGCGACTATACTCGCCCTGGCGATGCCACGAAAGTGGAAAAACAAGTCGGCGCCGACCTTAAGTACAATCTGACGGGGTCCCTGACTCTCGACGCTACCTTCAATACCGACTTCGCTCAGGTGGAGGTGGACGAACAACAAATCAACCTGACGCGTTTCAATTTGTTTTTCCCCGAGAAGCGCCCCTTTTTCCTGGAGAACTCAGGCATCTTCGACTTTGGCACACCGCAGGAGACGGAAATCTTCTTCTCCCGTCGCATCGGAATCGATCCCTCCGGAGCCCAGATTCCCATTGATGCGGGAGTGCGGATCAGCGGCACCGCAGGCCGCTATGAGATCGGCTTCCTGAATATCAAAACACGGGAGGTTGGCGGACTAGCCCCGGCCAACGATTTCACCGTGCTTCGGGTGAAGCGGCAGTTGCGGAACCGATCGAGCATAGGGGGAATCGCGGTAAACCGGCAGTCGCTGACTTCTGGCACCGCGAGCCGCCCGTTCAACCGCACCTTTGGAGCCGATGCATCCCTCGGCCTCGGCCGCTACTTCAACTCTGAAAACTTTTTCGCCGCCACCGATTCCCCCGGCTTGAGCGGCTCCAATTACGCTCTGGCGTCATCGGCAAAATATGACAACAGTCACCACCAAATCATTTTGACGTACAAGGAAACTGGCAAGAACTTCAATCCCGAGGTGGGATACCTGCAGCGCGCCAACTATCGCCACCCGACCGTCGCCTACCGGCGGATCCTCTACCCGCAGAACTCCCGGATCCGCAGCATCTACCCCCACTTTCAGTTGAATCGCTGGTACACGCTGGGCAGCAATGATTTAGAATCCGAGTTCGATCATTTCGATTACTCGATGAACTGGCAGAGCGGCGCCGTTCTCTCGGTACCGTTCAACCATTACTTTGAACGGCTGGACAGGCCTTTTCAAGTTTTCCCAGGCATTCGGATTCTGCCCGGCCGATATTCTTACAACCAGATGTCGCCCATCTATACCAGCAATCAAAGCTCCCGGTTCTTCGGCTCGGCGCAGGTAATTATCGGCAACTTCTATAACGGCACGCAGCGGGCCGTGAGTCTGGCCGGTAGCGTCCGCAAGGGCGAGAAGCTGTTGTGGTCAGGCACTTACGCGCGAAATATTATCGATCTGCCGGTGGGCAACTTCAACACCGACCTGGTGGGCTTCCGCTTCAACTGGAGCTTTACTCCCAAGAGCTACCTGCAGACCTTCACACAATACAACAGCACCACTCACCAAGTGGCCACGAATGTGCGTTTTGCGCTTCTCTCGACATCGAGCAACGGCCTGTACGTGGTTTACAATACCAACGCGATTACGGTCGACTACACCGACCCGCACGATCTTGACCGCACCACACTCGGCCGGGCCCTGCTGATCAAGTACAGCTATCGGTTTAGCTTCTGAAGGGCCGCTCAACCTGTCTGAGATAGGGCCCGCTCACGCGGTCAATTAAACCGCTCCAGGCCCTTGGCTTTCCACACGGCGTTCGATTCCGGCCGCAAAAGATATTTCGCGAATGCCTGCGCATCGTTCGGATGCTCCGCTCTGGCCGAAACCGCCAGCGACATGTCGATCCAGGCGGCAAGTTCGCGAGGCAGCGGCGCGACAAGTTCAATCTGCTTGTAAGGAAGAATTTCGCAAATCGCCTGGATGGCCATATCGCCTTCTCCGCGAATCAGCGCTTGACCGCCCTCTCCCCGCGAACTGACTGGACTATTGACGCCGGCGAATTCCGGTCGTTTGATCACTTTGTCTTCAATGACGCTGGCCACCATGCTGCCACCCGCTGGATTCGATCGCATCACCGCTTTCGCACTGCGCAGAACGGCTACCAGCTTTTCGACCGTCGAGATATCGGGCTTAGGCGTACCAGCCGGGAGAGCCAAGCCCATTTCCGAGCGGCCCAGCGGCACGAAGCTGCTGGGGACGACGCCGCCATCGAGCGACAGAGTGCTCATCAGTTCAAATGGAAGTGCGATCACATCGGGGGGCGGATTCGCGGTCTTCGCAGCCTTGACGATGGTGCCCATTCCGACCGACATGACGGCTACTTTCTTGCCGGTTTCCCTGGTGTAGGCCGCGGCGAGATCGAGAATGCCGGCGTTATAGACCACGCCCGGAGCCATCACGCGAATATCGGCGGCGGCATACCGGGCGGCGCGAGCTTCCGGTGACTCCGCGGCTCGTTCCTGGGCGAAAGCCCGGGCTTGCATTCCAAGGGCTGCAATCATCGGCAACGTCACGGCGAAGGCGGACACATGCTTAAGGCGCATATTCGTTCCTTTCAATACTGAGATCAAATTCGGGCGGTTTCGCACTCTGCATAACCGCTCCAGTTTCGCCTTGCCCGCATTTCTCGCGGTGCTCGACGATGCATATAATCTTCACAGCGCTGAGTCCCATTGTATTAGACGTCGGTAATCCTGTCGGGCCTGAAACTACAGTTCGGGGCGCAACCTGCCTTCGCTAACGGCCGCTGCATCGCACCCGTAATCGACTGACATTTTGGACCAATTTTCGATTCTCGGATGTGGACCGGCTTCCGCGCGACTTCGTATACTAAACGGTGGGGAATTGGGAACGGCTGATAAAGAATTGGTATCGGGAAGGAACTTTATGACAAGACGAACTTGGTTGATGTTAGCCGGAGCTTTGGCAGGTACTCGTTGGGGGAATGGCCAATATGTGCTTCCAGCCCAAGCTCCGCCCGCCGAACGGTTCCCGCCAACTCCCGAACAAGCTGCTGAAATCGCCCGCAAAATGGCACAATTGCAAGACAGCCTCGCGAGTCTCAAGCAAAAAGGCGCCCTGGATGAGTCCTTGGCCGAGGTTGAGATTTTTCACAAGGCCGCGGAGTGGATCGGGCGATATCACGAATACTTCACTAAGAACTCGGTGGATCAAACCCTCGCATTGCTGGATACCGGTATCGCTCGCGCAGGAGAGCTGGAAGCAGGGAAGCCTTCTTGGCCAACCGCGACGGGACCCGTCATTCGCGCCTACCGCTCGCGTGTGGACGGCAGCGTCCAGCCGTATATTGCCTATGTTCCCGCCTCCTATGACCGGAGTCGTCCGGTTCGGATGGACATATTTCTTCACGGTACAAACCGCGGAATGGTCGAAGTGCAGTTCATGTCCCACACCTCCATCGGCTACGGCGGCATGAAGGTGGCGCCGGCGGATTACATCCAGATCGAACTGCTGGGGCGCACCAACAACGCCTATCGCTGGGCGGGTGAAGCCGATGTTCTGGAAGCGGTGGAGGCGGCGAAGAAGAATTACGCCATCGATGAGAACCGCGTCCTCCTTCGTGGGTTTTCGATGGGCGGCTCGGGGACCTGGCACCTGGGCTTGCATCACCCCGATCATTGGGCTGCGATTGAGCCTGGAGCAGGCTTCAACGACACCATTCGATACGGACATTTCTCCAACCTGCCGCCTTATGAGTTGAAGGGGCTGCACATTTATGACGCCAAAGATTACTCGTTGAATATCTTTCAACTCCCCACGGCCGCCTACACCGGCGAAATCGACGGGCAGATACAGAATCTGGAAAATCTTCGCCAGGAGCTCGAAAAGAACGGGTTTTCATTCCAGCCGGACGGCCTGAACTTCACAACCAAGAGTCTACCGCTGACGATTCTGGTGGGACCGAACACCCCGCACCGCTGGGAAGCGGAAAGCAAGAAGCGCGCGGATGTGTTTATGAATGCAGCCGCAAAGAAGGGTCGCACGGACCCGGATCATATCCGCTTCGTCACCTACACCACACGCTACAACCGCTGCTTCTGGGTTACGGTTGAGGGGCTGGATCAGCACTACCAGCGCGCGGAAGTGGACGCGCGCCGCTCCCCCAGCGACGGGACCATCGAGGTGAAAACTGCCAACGTATCGGCACTCGCGCTGAAGAACTCGGGCGTGAAGAAGATTTCGATCGACGGGCACAATTTCAATTCCACTGGCGAGGGCGAGATGCAATTCCTGAAGCGAGCAGGCGCCTGGAAAGAAGGCGTGGATAACTCTGTTCGCAAGCGCCACGGCCTGCAGGGTCCGATCGACGATGCTTTCCTCGGTTCCTTTTTGTGCGTCAGCCCCACCGGCCAGGCCGCGCACGATCTGGCTGGCCGCTATGCCCAGGAAACGCTGGGCGCGTTCGTGGAAGACTTCGCTAAATTCTTCCGCGGGGAGGTGCGGGTGAAGGACGATACTGCCGTTACTGCCAGCGATATCGCCGACCATCACCTGATCGTGTTTGGTGATCCGCAGAGCAATCAAGTGCTGGGGCGTGCGCTCTCCAACCTGCCCTTGCGATGGGATGCGCGGGAGCTTTCGTTGGGTGGTAAGACGTACGATTCAGCCAAGCATACGGTAGCGATGGTTTATCCGAATCCGCTCAACCCACGCCGCTACATGGTGGTCAACAGCGGGCATTCCTTCCACCGGGCCGAAATGGCCGCCACCAATTCCTCTCTATTCCCGCGATTCGGGGACTTCGCCGTCCTTGAACTGCGCCAACCCGTCGGGACTCCTGTCGAAAGTGAAATTATGACGGCGGACTACTTCGACGAAGAATGGAAACTGCCGCACGCTTAGTGCGACAGTTCGGCCTCACGGCCGGCCTCGCGGAATGGCCCCGGTTTGCGCGGAGTTTTCGATGTCGCGTATTTGCTTGCGGACAGTTCCGGAGTCCGGCGCCTCCGGCATCTCTCGCAGGTATTCGTTGAGCAAGTCGACCGCCCGCGTGTATTCCTGCTTCTGAGCCAGCACCAGCCCGAGCACATAACCAATTCTCGGATTGCGATGCGCGGTATCGAGCACCATTGCTTGGCGCGCGCTTTTCTCCGCGACGCCGAGATTGCCGAGACGCAGATTCGCCATCGCATTGAGGTAAAAGGCCGAAGGATACTCGGCGGAGTCAACCTGCAGCGCGCGCCCGCTCGCATCCGCCGCGTTTTGCCAATTCCCCTCTTGCAACGATGTGATGGCGTTTGCCTGCATCATCGCAAGGTCGGCTTCGTCATTGCGTCCCTGCTGCGCCAGCACCGACGACAACTGACTGTACATCTGTGGGTTCAAGGGATCCAGTTCCCGGGCCCGATTGATCGCCCGATGGGCCTCCTCCAGGTTTCCTAATCGCTCATATACCAGAGAGAGCAATAGATAGGCTTTGGAATCTCCCTCGCGAAGCGTAGTGAACCGAGGTGTCGAAGCCTTAAACTCAGCGCGCGCGAGATAGCTGCTGCGCGATGTCTGGTCGATCGAAATACCGCGCTGAATCGCCTGAAGCGCTCTTCGGTAGACGGAGGCGCTGTGTTCTGAATCGTGTTCGCGTTCCAGGTCGCCTTTCACGAGATCGTAGTAAGCTGCTTGGCGATAGC
>JBDTTL010000083.1:0-16209 GCA_039930665.1 Acidobacteriota bacterium | reverse complement strand
CGGCTGTGCTCGCGGCGCTATTTGCGATTCCCTTCTTCGCCCCCGCCGCCGAGCCCGTCATCACCTGGATCTATTTCGGGTGGGCCGCGGTGGAACTTGTGCGGATGCTCATCGGCCGACGTACGGCGCCCGCTCTTTCCCACTTTGTAAAGGTTTGGCGCGACCACGTCTCAGATACCGGCGAAGGCGATCCCGCCTGATCACCCGTCCCGTTTGAGCTTCAACTCCAGCGCAGTTTTAACATCCGGCCACTCGGAATCGAGGATGCTGAAATACACCGTGTCCCGTATGCGCCCCGTCCAGGTCACCGTGTGCCGCCGCAGAGTGCCCTCTTCTTTAGCGCCTATGCGCAGAATCGCGTTGCGCGAGGTTTCATTCAGGACGTCGGTCTTTAACTCGACGCGCACGCATCCCAGCGATTCAAACGCGTGCCGCAACATCAGGTACTTGGCTTCGGTATTGATCGCAGTGCGCCGCCACGGCTTCGCGATCCAGGTGCCACCGATCTCGACGCGCCGGTTCGCGAGATCGATATTCATATAACGCGTGGACCCGATCACACGCCCCGACGCGCGCTCTATCGTTACGAACGGAACCATGGTGCCGGCCGCCTGTGCGGCCAGCATCGCTCCGATACTGGCCGTCAATTCCTCCAGCGACCGGATCGTTTGCGGAATCAAGCGCCACAACTCCGGATCCAACGCCACTTTGCTCAGCCCCGCGTGATGCGACCCCCTCAGCGGCTCCAGTCGCACATGAGCACCTTCCAAAATTACCGGTTCTACCATCATGATTCGCTCACGATTATCTCCTACGAGCCACCCCTTTGCCGACTCGTGCGTTGCTCCCGCGCGTCGTGCGAATATCTTACATGCCATCACCGGTCCAACGTCGAGGCGAGCCGCGCTGGCCCGCCATGCTTGCGCTGATCGCCGTGGGCGCCCTGTTCTGGGCATTACCGCCCGCGCTCAAATTCGGTCCGGATTGGCTGTTTCTGGCGCTGGTTGTCGCTCTCACTGCGCCAGGAGTCTGCGTTCGCTCCACCCGGCACCTTCCGCTCATGCGCTTCCTGGGCTATAGCGCTGTCAGCATCATGACCGTGGCGATGATCGGATCTCTTTGGCTGCTAGTCTCGCGGTTGCCTCAGCATAAGGAATCGCCCGCCGAACTGCTGCGCGCCGCCACCGCCCTGTGGATTGACAACGTCCTGGTATTCGCATCGTGGTATTGGCGGCTGGATGCCGGCGGGCCCTACCAGCGTGACTTGCGCGGTTCCCACACCGACGGCGCCTTCCTGTTCCCGCAAATGACCCTGACTCCGGCGCTCCGGAAGGAGATGGGCGAGGCTGAGTGGAGCCCTGGCTTCGTGGACTATTTGTTTCTGGCCTTTAACACCAGCACCGCGTTTTCGCCTACCGATGTCCCGGTGCTTTCGCGCTGGGCCAAAGGCCTGATGATGATTCAGGCCGTCATCTCGCTCACGACGATTGCGCTTCTAGCCGCGCGCGCCGTCAATATTCTTTGAGCGGAGACTGGGCTTTCAACCTGTCATCTTCTGGCCCATGCCAATCGCATTGACGTTCAGCAGGAGCGCGCGCAGCGCCTCTTCGCCTGATTCGCGACGCCATTCCGCTAGCAGACGCACCTGATCCTGATGCAGTTGCCACAGCGCCTCTTTGCGGAGCTCGATCGCCAGCGCCAGACGTGGACGCCGCTGGGCCGCGGACGCTCCAAACACCTCGGCGAGACGCTCTACCGCCAAGCCATACTCCCGCAAAATCAGATCCATGAATTTGGCGCGTAATTCGGCGTCCGGCACCAGCGATGCGTAAAGCCGCATGACGTCGGGGCTGCCCATCATCAGGCTGGCTTCGACGTTATGCAGCAGATACGTGAGCATGGGCCACGCCGACGCTTGCGCGCATAATGTGTGCCAGTCCTCTGGCGACTCCCGGCGCAGTTCATCGAGCGCCGATCCTGCGCCGTACCAGCCTGGAAGATGAAAGCGCGCCTCGCTCCAACTGAAGACCCAGGGGATGGCTCGCAGATCATCCAGCGATCCGGCCCCCGTGCGGCGTGACGGCCTCGATCCAAGCTGCGTCTGCTCCACTGCGTCAATGGGAGTCGCCGCGCGGAAAAACGCTACAAATCCTTCGGCCTCAACCAGCGTTCGATAGGCCCCGTAGCTGCGCTCCGCGACTTTCGCCCAGATGCTTTCCAGCGGATGCGGCGCGAATGCGTCCGTTCCCGCGAGTCTTTCATTGATTAACGAGGTGCGCGTGACGCCCGCCAGCAGGCGCTCCAAATGGTAGGTGGCCGTCAACCGGTTGGCGTATTTCTGCGAGATTACTTCTCCCTGTTCGGTAATCCGCATCCTGCCCGTCAGCGAGCCCGGGGGTTGAGCTTCCAGAAAGAAGTGGGTGGGACCCGCGCCGCGACCCACCGTGCCGCCGCGCCCATGGAAGAACGCCAGCCGCACGCGATTCGCTTGCGCTACCTGCGACAACTTTCGTTCGGCGCCATAGAGGGCCCACTGACTAGCCAGCACACCGCCGTCTTTATTGCTGTCGCTATAACCCAGCATGATCACCGCTTCCGGCAATTCCGGACCCGCACTGCGTCGCGTCCGTTCCAGTGTCTGCCGCGTAAGCGGATGTTTCAGGAACGCGTCCATCACCGTGTCGCTATGCTCTAGATCGCGAATGGTCTCGAACAACGGAACCACCGGCAGCTCGCACGCGAGGCCTTCGGGAGTCGCCACCAGTAAACCCGCTTCCCGCGCCATCAGGTAGACGCCCAACAGGTCCGCCACGCTGTGGGTCATACTGACGATAATCGGGCCGAGACCGGCCGTCCCATGCCGGTCCACATGTTCGCGCAGCACCCGAAAGAGGGTGGTCATGTGCAGGGCTTCGCCTTCGAGCGGCGTATGCGGGGCGGTAAAGGGCCGCAGAGTCGTCAGCTCGCGATTCAGAAACTCGAGTTTGTCGGCTTCGCTCCAATTCCCGTAATCCGTGCGCGGCAATCCCGCAGCTTCGAGCAGGCTTCCGATGGCGCGGTCATGATACGCGCTGTTCTGCCGAATATCGAGCGCCGCCAGATGAAAGCCGAAAGATCGCACCAGAGCCGCTGCGGGACGTACATCGATTTCGGCCACGTGGCGCGCCCCGGCGTGATGCAGCGAGTGTTCCAGCAGCGTGAGATCCGCGAGCAGCTCCTGCGGCGAGGTCTGTCCGACATCCTCCATCCGCGCCAGCATTAGGTTCACAAGCTGGCGCCACGGCTCACCCGAATTGCGGGCGAGCGCCGGCCCGGCGATGGCGTCCCCTAACTTCCCTGTGAGTTCCGCGATGCGGTTCCGCAATTCCACAGTAACCGGCGAGTTCGCTTCCGACATGCTTAAGCGCGCGCCCAACTGCAGCAATCGCTCGCGGACTATAACCAGCGCATTCTTCCGTAGCAACTCCAGCGTCTCGGCGGTAATCTCAGGTGTCACAAAAGGATGTCCGTCGCGATCGCCTCCCACCCAACTTCCTACCGCGAGCCCCGGCAGCGGCGGAGGCTCCGTGTCAAACACTGTGCGCCAGCAATGCTGGAAGCGCAGATCCAGCAATTCAACGGCTTCTGGAAACACGGTTCGCAGATAGTGCAGCACACCGGTCACTTCGCTCGCGATATCCGGCCGCTCTTGCCGGATCTCGCCGGTGCGCCACAGGCGTTCGAGTGCCGCTTTCATACGGCGTTCAAAGATCGCCAGCTCCACTTCCGTGAAATTGCGATTGTCGCGTTCCACCAACAGCAGATACAGCGTGCGGTGATGCTCCAGCACGGTAGCGCGCTTGGCCTCGGTGGGATGCGCAGTCAACACGGGCTCGGCGGAAACACACCGGATCGCCTTGCGAACTTCTTCCTCACTGAATCCGCGCTGGCGCAAATCGTTCAGGTTCCACAACCAGAAGCCTGGTTCGCCCTCCCGCCGCCGCGGGTCATCGGCGCGCCGCCGGACCTGATTCGAGGTGTTCTCCTCCACTACGTCCAGTAGCTGAAACACGATGGACAGCGCCTGGCAGTAGCGCGAGGAATGTTCGGATGGCGCCGCCGGCCGGTGCGGCGAGGCGGCAGCCTGTTTGTCGAAACAGGCTTCGATGAAAGCGGCCAGCTCGGCGTCGCCTTCTTCGAGCAGCATCGCGCAAAACAGCTTGCGGAGGTAGTCAAAGCTGCTAGTCCACTTCGCGAAACCTTCCTGGAGTGAGGGCGCGATACCCATTCCTCAGCATACTTGAATCACGGATTTCGGTGCTCAATCTTGCAGCAGACGCCGCGATCGCAAAGCCAGCGTAAAATAGAAACGGGTAGACCGACCTATGGCGCGCATTGTCAGTGACAGGGCAACGAAGACCGACCAAGTGGTGCTGCTGCCCTCGTCTTTGGAGGACCCCACAAAAGCGCCGCCGGGTGCCTACCGGGTTCTCATCTGGACGGCGTGTATTTCCATCTCGGCTTTTTTTGCGGCGCTGGTCATCGCCTACATCTGGCGCTCCGGCATGGCGTCTTACTGGGAGCCCTTCCGCTTGCCCCGCGTGCTGTGGCTCAGCACGGGGCTGATTCTCCTAAGCAGTGCGACTCTCGAGACCGCCCGCCGCGTGTTTCGCAAAGGGCTGTGGCGAGTAGCGGACCGCCTGCTCCTCGGAACCGCCGCGCTCGGAGTTGCATTCCTCGCGGCCCAATTAGTAGCCTGGCGGGATCTGATCGCCCAGGGCGCCTACCTGATGGAAAACCCGCATGGCGCCTTCTTCTATCTGTTCACCGGCTTGCATGCGGCGCACTTGCTGGGCGGATTGATCGCCCTCTTCGTGGTGGTATTCGGCCGCAAGAAACGCCGTGAACTGGTGGACGTAGTCGGCTACTATTGGCACTTCCTGACGATCCTGTGGCTGATCCTGTTCGAGGTCCTGAGAACCGTCACCTAGATCATGCCGCCTGTCACGAACGCTCAGATCGCGCCGACGGCCCGGGTGCACCGCGACGCCAAAATCGGCGCTGGCGTAGTCATCGGCGATTTTTGCGTGATCGAAGAGGACGTCGTGCTCGGCGGCGGGTGCTTTCTCGAGCCCTACGTCTACATCAAGCGCTGGACCACGATGGGGAAGCACAACCACATTTCGGCCGGCACCGTGCTCGGCACCGATCCGCTGGATAAGGGATTCAAGGGCGAGCGTAGTTATCTGAAGATCGGCAACGGAAACCGGATTCGCGAACACTACACCATTTCGCGCGGCACTGCGCCCGAATCGGCAACGGTCATCGGCGATGACAACTACATCATGACCTCCGGCCACGTTGCGCATAACTGCAAAATCGGAAACCAGATAGTGATCGCCAGTGGCGCGCTGATTGCCGGCTATGTGGTGATTGAGGATCAGGCCTTCATCTCGGGCAACGTGGTGGTGCATCAGTTTTCCAAAATCGGGCGCCTGGCAATGATCGGCGGCGGGACGCGCGTGAATCTGGATGTGCCGCCGTTTTTTCTGTACTCGGATTTCAATGTGCGCCCTACCGGCTTGAACAACGTGGGGTTGCGGCGCGCCGGCTTCGATTCCGGCGAAATCGCGGCGCTGAAGGCGGCGTATAAAGTGCTGTACCGCTCCGGATTGAAGCTGGAAGATGCGCTGCAGAGCATCGAGCATGGCGTTCTGACTGAGCACACGCGTCATTTGGTTTCGTTCATTCGCTCCAGCACGCGCGGGATCGCGCGCGAATAACGCCCGCGTCCCGTTCATAAACGTTTGCAGAAGCAGCACCTAACGTGTTTGCCGGCACTGCGCGCCGCAACCGGCCCCTTAATGTGCGGACGTGACGCCTTTTCGACGGCTGTGGCTGGCGCAGACCGTCAGCTTGCTTGGCGACTTCCTGGCGCTATTCGCGGTGCAAGTAGCGATTGCCTTTCGCATGCACGGCAGTGCGCGCGACATGACAGAAGTGTTCGTCGCCTCGCTCGCCCCCAGCGTAGTTTTGGGGCCGGTGGCCGGAATGTTCGCCGACCGCTGGGATCCGAGGCGCACCATGATAGTCAGCGATGTTGCACGTGGAACGCTGGTGTTGTTGCTAGCGGTCGCTGTGACAGTGCCTCAAATCTGCGCCATCAGTTTCGCCGTGAGCTGCTTTTCCAGTTTCTTTGCGCCGGCGCGCGCCATCGCTCTTCCGCTGTTAGTTCCCCCGGATCTTCTGCTCGCGGCGAACGCGCGTATGCAGCAGAGCATGCAGTTGTTGCGCATCGCTAGTCCCGCGGTGGCAAGCGTTTTGGTAGCGGCCTTCGGTGAGACCGCTTGTTACGACGCGGATAGCGCGAGCTTCTTGTGCTCGGCGTTTTTCCTGGCGGGCTTGCGCTATCAGCGGCCGGCGAATCGATCTCCGCCGCGCGCCGTGTTGCGTGAAGTGGGCGACGGATTCGCTTTTCTGTTCACCGACCCGCGCTTTTCGTTCGTGGTGTTCTCAATGACGGTTGGAACTTTCGCCGCCACGTGCTTCGGCGCTTTGGCGTCGGTTTATGTCCGTGACGTCCTCTACCGCGGGCCGCCGCTGCTGGGCATGATCGGCGTGTTGATCGCGGCGGGCACCATGGCCGGTTCGGCATTGCTGAGTTCTGCGTCCTTGAGTGGATACACTTGCAGGCGCGATCCGCGAAAACTGGTCGGTGGAGGCATGACGGCGGTGGGCGCATCGATTCTCTTGATCGCGGCGGTGCCGACGCAAGCCGCGGCGCTGTTCGGATCCGCCGGCATGGGACTGGGAGTAGCTGTCGTTGTGCTCGCGGCCGCCGTGATGCTGCAGGGAGAGACCCCGTCAGAGCTGCGCGGCCGCGTGAACGGGGCGGCGGCGGCGCTCAACTCGCTCGCTCAATTGGCAGCCATGCTGCTTTCGGGGATGTTGGCCGCGCGCCTGGGGATTCGAGGTGTGTTCGCGTTAAGTGCGGCGCTGCTGTTCGCGACCGGGGCTTACGCGTTCTTGCGGCGCATACCACACATGTCCTATGATCTGGCCGAGGACTCTCGATGGCAGAACCCGAACAAAATCTGAAGAATCACGCTCGTTTTGACCCGATGTTTCACGGGTTTTTAACCCCAGGCGCCCTGATACTGCTGGGCGCGACGATCTACGCCCTGATCCGGCAACCCGACTTGTGGGGCGCAGTGCGGCTACTCGGCGTCTTGTGGGCCATCGTCCTCATGTTTAAAACACGCCTCTATGCTTTGAAGGTGCAAGACCGCGTGATTCGGCTGGAAGAGCGGCTACGCCTCGCCCAGTTGCTGCCGGAATCGGTGCGCGGGCGCATCGGCGAGCTGAGCGAAAGACAACTGATCGCCCTGCGCTTTGCCTCCGACGGCGAAGTGGCCGGACTGGTCGAGCAAACCCTCGGCGGCCATTGGGACGGGAAGCAGATCAAGACGGCCATCAGAAATTGGCGGTCGGACTACCTTCGGGTCTGAAAACTTTCCGGGAACATTGCTGCCCCCAAATCCGTATCTTCTGGGCATGAGAGGCAGATTGCTGCTAGCTGTCCTGGCGACGCTGGCGCTGACCGGGTGTGGCGCGCACGGAAGATCCCGCAACAGCGGACCGCTTCAGCACGTTACGAAGACCATCGAGCTCGACAAAGCGGAGATGGTGCGCGTCGAAATGCGTATGGGTGCAGGCGAGCTGAACGTAGAAGGCGGATCGCCCCGGCTGCTGGATGCCGACTTCTTTTTCGATAATCCTGCGCAAGAACCGGACGTGCGCTATGAAGACGGAAGCTTCCGTGGGCGTCTCACCATTGCGCAACCGAACAGCCACGGTCTGGGCCCTGTTTCGCATTATGAATGGAAACTCCGCCTGAACAATGATGTACCGTTGGACGTCGTGACCCACCTGGGCGCGGGAAATGCTCAGATGAACCTGGGCGCAATGAACCTGCGCGGCGTCGAGGTGCACATGGGCGTCGGCAATCTGGATATGGACCTCCGCGGGTATCCCAAGCGCGATTATGACGTTGAAATTCATGGCGGCGTGGGCAACGCAACGGTGCGACTGCCTGAGGAAGTGGGCATCGTCGCGGATGCGCACGGCGGCATCGGGAATATCGATGCCGAAGGGCTGGAGAAGCACAACGGCCGCTGGGTGAGAGCAAACCGCGAAGACGCCAAGGTCACCATTCACCTGAATGTCCGGGGCGGGATCGGCAATATCACGCTGCGGACGAATTAGGTCGGATAGTTTTTTGAAACCATCCGGGTTAATCTAGTGTCCAGTGAAGACCACCGTCGGGCAAGACATTTCCATCGAAACCATTAAGTGCGAACCGGGCATCGGCAAGATCATTCGCACGCCGGATTCCAGGGACCTGATTGAGGGCGTGCAGGTTCGCACCTACGATCTCTGGCCAGACGATCGCGGTTATTTTCTGGAAGTCGTCAGGCTGAAGCAGGGCTTGGCCGCGGATTTCGATCCCGAGACAACACAGGTCTCTGCCGCGTTGAGCTATCCGGGGACGATCAAGGCATTCCATTTCCATCACCATCAGACCGACCTCTGGGTCCCCTCGCAGGGAATGTTCCAAGTGGCGCTGGTGGACCTGCGGCCCGATTCGTGCACCTATGGCCTGAAAAATACGCTCTATACCGGCGCTCTCAAGCCTTGGCAGATTTTCATCCCGCCCGGCGTGGGCCACGGCTACAAAGTGATCGGCGAACACCCGGGCATGCTGATCTACGTGACCAACCGCCTGTACAATCCCCAGGACGAAGGCCGCATCGCGCACAATCTGGCTTCCATCGCCTACGATTGGGAACTGCAGCACAAATGAAATTTTTCGTCACCGGAGGCGCCGGCTTCATCGGCAGCGCGTTTGTACGGATGCTGTTGGGCTCCGCGCCGCCTTCACTGGTGGTCAACTTCGACAAGCTGACGTACGCCGGCAACCTTGAAAATCTGGCGCCGGTCGCGGACGATGCCCGCTATCGCTTTGTCCACGGAGATATCTGCGACGCCGCGCTGGTAAATCAGACTCTCTCGGAAACGCAGCCCGATGTCATTGTGAACTTCGCGGCTGAGTCCCACGTGGACCGCAGCATTCTTTCGCCGGCTCCGGTCTTCGAGACCAATTTGCGCGGCACGTTTACTCTGCTCGAAGCGGCCCGCGCCCAGAAGACGCCGCGCTTCCTGCACGTATCGACCGACGAAGTGTACGGCAGCATCCCCGCGCCCCACGATGCCGACGAAGATTATCCGCTGCGCGCAAGCAGCCCATATTCGGCGTCGAAAGCCGGGTCGGATCTGCTGGCGCTCTCCTACTTCGTCACCTACGGAATGCCGGTGATGGTAACTCGGGCGTCGAATAACTATGGACCGTATCAATTTCCCGAGAAATTGATCCCACTCATGATTTCGAACGCCATCGAAGACAAGCCTCTGCCGATTTATGGCGACGGCATGCAGGTGCGGGACTGGCTGTATGTCGACGATCATTGCCGCGCGATCCTCGCGGTGATAGAGCGCGGGCGCGCGGGCGAAATCTATAACATTGGAGGCAGCCGGGCGTTACCCAACCTCGAAGTAGTGGAGCGGATTCTGGATACCGTCGGCAAGCCGCGCTCGCTGATGCAGTCGGTTAAGGACCGCCCCGGCCACGACCGGCGCTACGCACTCTCGACCGAGAAACTCATAAAGGAAATCGGATGGCATGCGCAGATGCCGTTCGAAGACGGCCTGCGAGCCACCATCGACTGGTACCGCGGCAACGCCGCCTGGATCGCACGCGTCAAATCCGGCGAGTATCAAAATTACTACAAGCGGAATTACGCGAACCGCGCCATCTAAGATGTTCACTACGCCGCTGCGCGATGGCTTTGAACTTCGCCTGCTGGAGCAGCGCCACGCAGCGGAAGTATTCGCCGCGGTGGAGCGTAATCGCGAACACCTGCGGCAGTGGCTCCCCTGGGTGGATGCGACCAAGTGCGCAGACGACACACTCGCCTTTATTCGGGCTTCGCTCGAAATGTTTGCCGAACAGCAGGGCTTTACCGCCGGGATCTGGTATCGGGAGCGCGTGGCCGGAGTCATCGGCACGCACCGCATCGACTGGCTCAACCGCCGCGCGGAACTGGGCTACTGGGTGGCGCGCGAGTTTGAAGGCCGAGGTATCGTCACCGACGCCTGCCGCATCGCCATCACCCATCTATTTCGCGAGATGGATTTGAATCGCGCCGAAATTCGCTGTGCCGCCGGGAACGTAAAGAGTGGCGCCATTCCACAGCGACTGGGATTCAAGCTGGAGGGCACGCACCGCGACGCGCAATTGATCAACGGCCGCTACCACGATCTGCTGATATACGGAATGTTGAAGTCCGAGTGGACTTAGCCTACTGCGTCGGCCGCGGCGCAAACGGGTTTGGCATGGAAAACGGATTGGACGGCGCAGCCCCTCCCGCCGGTGGCCCCGAGCTGGGTCCGAGACCGTTGGGATTTTGCAAAGGGTTCTGCCCCATTGCCCCGGGCTGATTTACGCCGGGTTGGGTTGTCCCAGTTTGATTTGCCGCAGGTTGATTCGCGCCCGGCTGAGTGGTGCTCGGTTCATACACAAACTCCCACTCCTGATATTTAAGTCTTTCGCGATACGCTTTAATGCTCGCGCCTTTGAACGTGCTGGCTACACCCGCGATGCCGGGGGAGCCGGTGGGTCCCGTGGCCGGCGCCTGATTCGGACGGAACAGGGCGTTATCGATGGCGTTCAGAGCAGCGTTGCCGGAGTTGTTGCCGGGTAAAGCCGGATTCGGTTGTGCTCCGCCTGCTGCGGAGTTCTGGAACGGAGGGGGCGGCGTCTGCGGGCTAAAGCCACCGCTTCCCAGATTGGCGGCTTGGACGGCACTCGCCTGCGGAGGCTGCGGGAATTGCCGTGGCTGCGGCGGAAGGTCCTGCTGGATGGGCGGGGACTGGTTCCCAAATGGCGGAACCTGGAAGTTCGGGTTAACCGACGCTTGGGGCTGATTCTGGCCGTCGACACTCTGAGCAGGCGCTGGAGACAGTCCGCTTCCACCGAGCGGATTCGAATTGAACAGACTGGTCGGCTGGGGGTTGGCGCCGCCTTGTCCGCCCTGTTGTCCCAAACTGCCCTGGATCTGAGGTTGAACGGCCCCAAACTGACCGGGTACGGGCTGGCTGGTTGCTCCCGACTGCGACCCACCAAACGGCAGGTTGCCACGCGCGGGTTGTCCTGGTAGTCCCGGCTGCTGTGCGAATCCCGGCTGCTGTGCGAATCCCGGCTGTTGTACGAGTCCCGTCTGCTGCGGTTGTCCCGATTGGCCCCCGGGCGCTCCGATCGTGATCGGAGGCCACGTGCGCGGATCATTGGGATCGTAGGCTGCAGAATTCGCGCCGAACGGATTCGCCGCTCCCAAGGCTGGGCCGTTGGGATTTGCGCCAGCGGACTGTGGGAAGCCCGGACCGGTAGGAAACCCACGATCGCTCGGCCGCCTTTGGGCCAAAGGGTTCAGCACCGGGGCGGCAACCGCGGCCGGGTCGCTCGAATTGTTAGCGCTAGCGGTGGGCGCCGCTTGCGCGGTGTTCAGGTTGTTGGCGCCGAGCGGGCCTCCACCAGGCGTTTGTCCCTGGCCGGGCAAACCGCCGCTTGCGTTTTGTGCGGGCGGCTTCGTAACCAGCGAGTCCGTCAGGTAACTGCCGTTGGTATGAACCAAGCGCCATTCGTCCTTTCCGGTCATGGGATCGATATAACGGCGGCGCAGGTAGCGCTTGTTGCCGGTACTCTCGAGATCCTTCAACTCGGCCGGGTAGCGCTTATTCTCGGCGTAAAAAACCTGGATGGCGCGCTTGTACTGGTTACCCCGGTCCATCAAAAGCTGCTCTTTATCGCGAGCGCTCTCGAAGGCGGCGCGGGGCAATTCCTGATACATGGTGAAAGCCACCGCGGCCGCGATCAGGAAGATGACCAGCAGCGCGAAGCCATTTTCCGGGCGGCGGCCGGCGGAAACGGGGCGGCGGGTCATCGGGGTTAACTCCTGATGCCTCATCTGGCGCCTCATCTGTTGCCTCATCTGTTGCCTCATCCTGGCAATTCCTCGATCAAGGGCAGGGTCTGCTGATTCTTATTGGTCGTGTCTTCGACCACGGCCGATCCCGCGCTGATGCGGACCACCTTAAAACGATTGTGAATCATGTCGTTCTCGGCGGCCACGATGATGTCCTCACCGTCCAGGAAGAACGCACGTTTAGCGATGCCTGGAGTCACCATGCGGGAATCGCTGACATAGCCGTAGAACTTCAACGGAATCGGCGGGATCGCCGGCTTTGCCGGAGTCGTGGGAATCGCCGAGGTCACCGCCGGCAGGGGCGTAGTGGGATTTACCGGCGCCACCTTAGGCGTCGGCGTCTTGAGGGCGGGCGGCGCTCCAAATTCAAACAGGCTGCGCCCTCCACCTTCGAGCGGCAGGTCTTGCAGCTTCGCCAGCAGATCGAGTTTCAGCGCGGGGTCGATTCGACTGACATCGACTCCGTCGGGCAGCTTGAGCGTCGGTTTGAAATCCTGAATCGCGACCTGGCCACGACGCGAGATCCCGGTCTGCGGGGCTCGGGGAGTAAGCGAAGCGGCGTTCGGCAACGAGCCGGAGCGTGAGCCCAAGGACTCCAATGGCACCGGATTGCGCGCCGCCGCAGGCGCTAGGGAAGCAGCCTGCTGGGGAACATCCGGCCTCCGGTTAATGAAGTACACCACGATCAGCACCACTGCCAGTGCGCCCAGGATCGCCAGCCTCTTGGGTTCCGCGCCGATCTGTGATGGAGTCAAATTCATTGCCCCGATTCGTCGTCCCGCACGAAGGTGTCAATCTTCATGCTTATATTCAGCGTACCGCCAGTCTGTTGGGGCGCTGCATTCAGAGCTTCAATGATCAGCAGGCGCGGTGAGCGGTCAATCTCATGCACAAAGTGCATCAGGTTGGCGTAGGTACCTTCGTAGTTAGCCGAGATGCTCATCATACTGAGCGAGTCGGAGCCTTCGATAGGGTCGGTCGCGTAGGCGTGCTCCTTGGGCTTGATCTTCGAGCGATCGGCGGCGTCCACCAGTTCCGAGAGCAGTGTCGAATACGCCGTGCGGCGCGCCAGGAAATATTGGTTCAGAAACTTGTCCCCTTCGGTGCGCCCCAGCTCGACGGCGGCCACGTGCTGGCGAGTGCTGGCCAGCAGGGTGCGCTTTGCCGCAGCCTGCGCTTGAAGTAGGGCGAGTTCCCGCTGCAACTCGTGGGCCGATCCGCCGGGGGGGTACGCTACGATCCAGGCGGCGCCGATGGTCGCGAGCAGCAACACCCCTAGCGCAACGCGCCACCAAAGCGTAATGCCGGGGGCGCCGTTAAAGCTTCTGGGCATAGTTCACACTCACGCGATAGCGGTACAGCGGTTCATTGTCTGTGGGGGGAGCCGAGTTATGCACCGTCGCCGGACCGAAGCGCGGCGAGCCTTGCAGTTGTTTCAAAAATGTAATGACCGGTTCAGGACTCTGCGATCCCACGACCATGTCCAGCAGAACTTCGTTTCGGGAATTGATCTGCGGCAAACGCACCTGGATCAGGCGCACATTAGGCGGCATCACGGCTTCGAGGTCGGCGAAAATCCTGGTCCAACTGACCGACTTGCGTTCGACCAGGGTGTTGAGCAGCAGGCTGCGCTCCAGCACGCTGGCGTTGACAGGCTGGCGCAGCGTGGCATCCAGGCGCGCTTGTTCGCTGGAAATGGCGGTCAGTTCCCGATTGAGACGGTTCACCTGCGCTCGCGTGTCGCCAGAGCGCGCGCGGTCTAGCGCAATGAGATAGAGCAAGCTACCCAGCACCACGGCTAGGAGCGCCACGACAACACCGGCTGCTACCAGCAGGGGGCGGTCCCGGCGGAATGGTTCGCTCGCCAGATTGATGGGGATTCGCATGTTAGTTACGCGCGCCCTCCAGATAGCCCAGCAGTCCTGCGTTGAAAGCTCCCGGAGAACCGAAAGCACTCTGCAGCAGATCTTTTTGGTAAGGCAACGCGGAGAGCGCTCCGGACCGGAATCCGCACAGGGTAAGTTTCTCCGCCGGTGCGGCCAGTTCGTCCTCGACGTAGGCGAAGGTCGGCTGCAGCACCGCCAGAATCTGTTGTTCGGTCACTTCTTCCAGCGCCACGCAGCGGAACAGCTTGAGAATTTCGCCACGCAGCACCATAACTGTCAACGCCCTTTCGCTTAACTTAGCGATCACATTGACGCCGTCGCCGTTCAGAGCCGGCGGACACAACTGCAAAGCCGCAAGCGCAGAGGTCGTCACCTCGCCGACGTGAAAATTCATAGCGCGGAAGAGCGCTTCATAGCGCGCGATAATTTCGAGCGCCACGATCACCGCTACCACTTCGATGGCGGCGCCTTTTTCGGCAGGCTGGGCGAAGTAACTGACGGCGGCGGAGTCGATATCGAAGGGCAGCGTCTTCTTCAAGCGAAAGCGTATGAGCGAAAGCTGCTCTTCGGGCGAAGACGGGAGGGAATCGAAATCCAGCACGCTGACGCGGGCGGCGTAATCCGGTAGAATTAGCGCCGCGCGGCGTCGCTTGCGCGCATCGCCGGCAGGCGCCACCCGCCTCAGCGCGGCCGTTGCAGCATCGGCCTTTTGAATGTTGTCTTCCACCGGAGAAACCACTAACGTGCCGGGCTCGAAAGGGACGAAGCCGGGACCGCCTGGCCCTCCGCTACCTCGCTGGGCGAACGCAATGCCGGCCTCTGAGAGCTCGAAGACATAGCCGGGAGGCGGATCTTTTACCAGTCGCGAAAGTTGGTTGAGAAGGGACATCGGCGCGTCTTCAAACCTCGATGAAGGTGACCTTATTGATTTCCTTGAGCGTGGTCACGCCATCGCGCGCTTTCTCGAGCGCGGATTCGCGGAGGAAAGTCATGCCTTCCTCCCGCGCCGCGCGACGGATTTCGGAGGCGGGACGCCGGTTGAGAATCAGTTCGCGAATACGCTCGGATAGGTCCAGCAATTCGTGGATGGCGCTGCGTCCGCGGAATCCCGTGCCGCCGCATTCAAAGCAGCCGGCGCCCTCATAGAAGGTCACCTCGCCCCAATCGGCCAAAGCCAAACCGCTTTCCGTGAGGTAAGTATCGTCATACTTCACCGGCGCTTTGCAATGCGGGCAGATCACGCGCACCAGCCGCTGCGCCAGAATACAGTTGAGCGCGGAGACGAAGTTGTACGCCTCCACGCCCATGTTCAGGAAGCGGCCGAGCACGTCCAGAACGTTATTGGCGTGGACCGTGGTGAAGACCAGATGACCGGTAAGCGCGGCATTGATCGCGATCTGCGCGGTCTCCTGATCGCGAATTTCCCCCACCATGACCTTATCGGGGTCATGGCGCAGGATGGAGCGCAGGCCGCGCGCAAACGTGAGCCCCTTCTTTTCGTTCACCGGAATCTGCGTGATGCCCTTGATCTGGTATTCGACGGGATCTTCGATGGTGATGATCTTGTCTTCGTCGTTCTTGATTTCGCTGAGCGCGGCGTAGAGCGTGGTAGTTTTGCCGGAGCCCGTCGGCCCGGTGACCAGCACCATGCCATAAGGCTCCTTGATGTAGCGGCGAAACTTGATCAGATCGTTATCGGCAAAGCCCACCACGTCGAGCGAGAGCTTCGCAAACTTCTCGCTCATGGATTCCTTGTCCAGAACGCGCAGCACGGCGTCCTCGCCATAAATGGTCGGCATGATGGACACGCGGAAATCGATCAGGCGATTCTTGTAGCGCACGCGGAAACGGCCGTCCTGGGGCACGCGGCGCTCGGCAATATCCAGTTCACTCATGACCTTAATGCGCGAAATGATTGTCGAGTGCCAGTCCTTGGCAATCGGCGGCATGGCGTAGTGCAGCACGCCGTCGATACGGTACTTGATGGCCACTTCCTGGTCGCGAGTCTCGATGTGGATGTCGCTCGCGCGCCGCTCGAGCGCGTTGAAGATGGTGGTGTCGACCAGCTTGATCACCGGCGCGATGTCGGAATCGCCGGCTGCGAGGCGGTCGATCGATAGTGTTTCATCGGGGTTGTCTTCGTCGCCGACGACATCCAGAGCGAAGCCTTCGGTGACCTCTTCCAGCACGCGCTGCGATTGCTCGGTCTTCTTGAGCAGATCGGAAATTTGCGAGAGGGTGGC
>JBDTTL010000082.1:0-16281 GCA_039930665.1 Acidobacteriota bacterium | reverse complement strand
AATTCCTCCGGCAACTTGGTCCTGAATAGTTCGTCGGGAAGAGATGCGACCCTCGCATTCGTTCCCGATCTGAATACCGTTAACGCTGTACCTGGAAATGTGAACTTCGGCAACTTTACCCTGGCTTGTGGGACTTGCTCGACCCAAGCGAGCGGCGCCGGGTCCTTCTTCAACGCTTTCACGTTCAACCTGGTCATCACGGACGTGACCGACGGCGCCACCGGAATTTTTGTAGGTAGTGCGTCCGCCGGTGCGGTGTACCTCGATGCCAGCACGATTACCGTCAACTGGCTTCCGATGCAACTTGGGCCGGGTACCACCAATGTCACCTCAGGAAATTTCGGCCCAACGTTTTTCCAAATCTCGCCGCAGACCAAAATAGTCAATCCAACGTCCGGCGCTCAGATCGGGAGCACTACGGTTCAGGGAAGCATAAGTTCCAGCGCTATCCCCGAGCCAGCGACGTTGAGTCTCGTCGGCGGCGCATTGTTAGGTTTCGGCCTACTGCGCCGCAAGAAAGGGTTATCTCTATAGAGATTCCATGCAGACTGGGCAACCCCTGAAAACGGGGCGGTGGATCACCGGACCGCACCCGTTCACGGATGGTCGAAACAATTAGGCTCGCTTCGCGATCAAAGATATGACGGCCCGCGTTTCCATATGGGCTTCTAGGGGGGTATATAGACCCCGGAGAAATGTGGGCCATGGATTGCACTGGCAGCGGTGAGGAGTAAACCAAGTGCCTTTAGTAAATATTGTGATCGCATTGATTGTCGTGGGCATGGCCCTGTGGCTGATTAATCGCTTCATCCCCATGGCCAGCAGCATCAAGACCATCCTGAACGTGGTTGTGGTAGTTGCGGTATCGGTGTGGGTATTACAAGCTACCGGACTTTGGGGACCAATCAGCAGCTACCGGCTGACTCGATAACGACTTCCAACTGGAGCCTCCATCATGAACACCTCAAAAATATTGGCTATTGCCCTTATTGCCGTGGGCATAATCGCCTTTGCCTACCAAGGCATCAGTTATACCAGTCGAGACAATGTTGTCGATCTCGGGCCGCTGCACGTGACCGCCGAGAGATCCCACACCCTGCCTTTGCCGCCGATTGTAGGAGCGGTTGCGCTCATTGGCGGCCTCGCACTGCTTTTCATGAACGGCCAGAAGGCTCGATAATACCTACTATCCTGGCACCGCGGCCTTGGGCGGCGCCCCCCCACCTTAGCCCTCCCAGCGGCTTGACGTAATCTGGTCGAATGACCGCAGCCGGTCAAAGTCAAGCTGCCCCCGAGATCGCCTCCCCTTCCCCCGAACGGTGCATATGTTCGCCTATCCACTGTAATCGCGCGACTGGCTTGGCGATGAGGCCGTAATCCGTCGCGTTTGCCTGCGGTTGAACGTAGTCGATCGCAACGGACCCCGGCGTGCTTTAGTTCAGCCGTGCGAAGCGAGCGCATTGGCTCGCTGGGTTTAGAACAGTACGAGTTTGGAACACCATAAGGAGAACGAATGACATTTTTTAAAGCAGCACCGACCGTATTAGGCTTGGCGCTTCTGGGCTTGGCCTTCTCGCCAAGTGCGGCGGCTGACGAATCCAACAAGAAGACCGTCATCACTTTTAGCGGACCCGTAGAGATCCCGGGAGTCCACCTGGAAGGCTATGGAATACTGCCTGCGGGTACGTACGTCTTCAAGATCCTCAACTCCCAAAGCGACCGCCACATCGTCCAGATTTTCAGCCAGGACGAGCAGACCGTCTACGCCACCGTCCTGGCCATCCCGAACTACCGCCTCAAGGCCACGGATAAAACCGTAATAACCTTCCGCGAAAGACCCGCTGGTGAGCCCGAAGCTCTCCGCGCCTGGTTCTATCCGGGCCGCCTGTGGGGCGAGGAATTCGTCTATCCGAAAGCGAGAGCGATCGTGCTGGCGAAGGAAACCCATGAAGCCGTCCTGTTCACGCCGGAGGAGATCACTCCTGAAGTGAAGGTCGCGATCAAGAGGCCGGATGAGCCGGTAGTAGTCCAACTCGAGAGAGCACCTGTGAGGGCAATCCAACCGACGGGCGAGGAAGTGGAAATCGCTCAGGTTGTCACGCCGCCTCCCGCCGAGGTGATGGTTGCGCAGGCAGAACCGGCCCCGGCGCTTCCGGCAACCGGCAGTTCGATGCCTCTGGTGGCCCTGTTCGGGATGCTGGCTTTGGCCGGCGGCCTGACCTTGAGCATGCTCCAAAAGCGCGCGCTGTAAGACGTGTAACTAATTTGGACCGGCGCGCCACGTCGGGCGCGCCGCCCTGGAGAGCGGTCCGCGGCGCGGAGGAGCCATCGAATGCAACAGAAAGTTATCCCCTTGTTGGTGCCACCGCTGCGGAAGAACCGGCCTGGAGGAGCGGGGAGCCACCAAACCGCTAAGAGGGGAATCGCGGTTCTCACCACGCCGCTGCTGAACAAAGGCTCCGCGTTCACTGCCGACGAACGGGAGAGCCTGGGTCTCGATGGTCTGCTTCCGCCGGTGATCAGCACGCTCGAGTCGCAGGTGGCCTCAGCCTATATCCAGTACCAGCGGCTGCCCGACGCGCTCGGCAAGAACATCTACTTGACGGCGCTGCATGACCGGAACGAAGTACTATTCTTCCGGCTGTTCTCGGAGCACTTGCGGGAGATGATCCCTATCGTGAACGATCGCACGGTCGGGCTTGCGATGGAACAGTACCATCATGAGTGCCGGCGTCCGCGCGGCGTCTATCTTTCTATCGATGAACCGGAGGGGATTGAAGCCGCGTTCAAGAACCTGCGCGCCGGACCTGACGAAATCGACCTCATCCTAGCTACCGATGCCGAGCAAATTTTCGGAATTGGCGACTGGGGCGTGGGCGGGATTGAGATTGCGATCGGCAAGCTGGCGATCTATACGGCGGCCGGCGGGATCGACCCGGCTCGCGTGATCCCGGTCATGATCGACGTCGGTACCAATCGCGACAGCCTTCGTAACGATCCCATGTATCCGGGAAACCGCCACGCCCGGATTCGCGGCGAGCGCTACGACAATTTCATCGACACTTTCGTCCGAACTGCAGCCCGGATGTTTCCAAACGCTCTTCTGCAAATGGAAGACTTCGCGCTGGGCAATGCGCGCCGCCTCCAGGAAAAATATCGCGGGCAATTCCGCACCTTCAGCGACGACTTGCAGGGTACGGGAGCGATCACGCTGGCTGCACTGGTTTCAGCGATGCGGGTGTGTGGAACCCCGCTGCGCAATCAGCGAGTGGTGATTTTTGGGGCGGGCACGGCAGGAATCGGCATCGCCGACTTAATCCGTGAAGTCATGGTTACAGAAGGCCTGACCATCGAAGCCGCCAGTCGCCGCTTTTGGTGCGTAGACACCGACGGGCTGATCACCGATGAAATGGGGGACCAGCTACCCGACTATCAAACGGCCTACGCTCGTCCTGCCGGCGAGGTGAAGGGATGGCGGAGAGACCTCGACGACATTGGGACGCCCCGGAATGGATCGTCGCGCTCCCGAAGCGCCCGCGCCATTGATCTGGCAGAAGTGATCCACCAAGTGCGTCCCACCATGCTGATCGGCACTTCAGGCCAGGCGGGCGTATTCACCGAGGCCATCGTCCGGGAAATGGCCTGGCACACCGACCGGCCGGTTATCTTTCCTCTTTCCAGTCCGGCGACGCTCGCCGAAGCCGAGCCCGCCGATCTGATCGCCTGGACCGATGGCCGTGCCCTGATTGCCACGGGCGGCTCATTCACGCCGGTCACATATAAGGGCACCACCCATGTCATCGGTCAGTTGAACAACGCCATGCTTTACCCTGGAGTGGGCCTGGGCACCATCGTGTCGCGCGCCAGATATATTAGTGTAGGAATGCTGGTAGCCGCGGCGAATGCGCTTTCAAGCTTGGTGGCGGTGCGCCTGGCGGGCGCGACGCTGCTTCCGCATATAGAGGATCTGCGCAGTGTGACGGTCACCGTAGCGGTGGCGGTGGCTGAAGCTGCGATGGAGGAAGGTTTGGCCGGGGTTCGGCTGGCCGACATCGTACAGCAAGTGGAGGACGCCATGTGGCGGCCCGAGTATCGCCGGATCGAAGCTTCCTGAAGAGGCGCGGAAATACCAATGACATCTGCTCCCATGGCTCTCCTGCTGGCGGCCGCGCTGGCAGCCGGATGTGTGGTCGTGATCGCGCAGGCCCCGACACCCGGCCTTGGCACGACGGTTCGCGTGGAGCAGGGTCCCCAGCAGGAGCCGAAAGAGTTCCAGATCTCCGTGGATGTCGCCTTAGTGGTGTTAGAAGCGACCGTACGCGATCATGAAGGCCACGCCGTCCCGGAGCTCAAGCGCGAGGACTTCGAAGTCTTCGAAGATGGCCGGCCTCAGCAGATCCACGTCTTCCGTCACGATGACACGCCGGTCACCGTCGGCCTGATCATCGACCACAGCGGAAGCATGCGCGAGAAACTGCAAGAGGTAACCCTCGGAGCAAAGGTGTTTGTGCGCTCGAGCAACTCGCAGGATCAGATGTTCGTTGTGAATTTCAATGAGAAGGTGTCGCATGGGCTGCCTGCGAATCTGCGCTTTAGCGATAGCGTGGAACAGTTGGGAGCCGCGATCTCGGGTCACCCGGCCACCGGGACGACCGCCCTTTACGATGCGATCATTGAAGGGCTGAAACACTTGCAGGAAGGCACGCGGGACAAGAAAGTTCTGATCGTAATCAGCGACGGCGGCGACAATGCGAGCACAGCTCCTCTCGATCGCGTCGTGAAGATGGCGGAACAATCGAACACGATGATCTACACCATCGGCATCTTCGATGCAGGCGATCCCGACGGAAAACCCGGCGTGCTGCGCCGCCTTTCCCGTGAAACCGGTGGCCAAGCGTTCTTTCCCTCACAGATCAGCGAAACCGTTGAGATTTGCGAGCGCATTGCCAGGGACATTCGGGACCAATACACTATTGGGTATTCGTCGGCGAACGAAAAGCGCGAAGGGCTTTACCATAAAGTTCGGCTCACCGCGCGTTCGAAGACTGCCGGAAAACTAACGGTGCGGACCAGAGCCGGTTATAGCACAGCCGAGGCATCGCCAGCGATATCCGGTTTGGTGCCAAAATGAAGGTAGCCGTGCCGCAGGATTCCGTCAGATCGCTGATGCGCTGGTCGCGCATCGTATTATATTCCGCCGGGGCCGGGATGCTCGGCTATTGTGCCTTCGTCCTCGCGGATACGTGGATGTACCAGGAGCAGGCGAACCAGTTATTCGAACGGGCGCACTTGCAAAACGCTGCGATCCCAGGACCGGGCGCCAGTGCCACCGATGGCTTGCTGGGACGGATGGAGATCCCTCGTCTCGGGATGTCTATGATTGTTGCCGAGGGTACGAAGGATTCAACGCTGCGGCGCGCGGGCGGGCATATTTCGGGAACGTCTTTCCCCGGTGGCGGCGGCAATATCGGCATTGCAGGCCACCGCGATACGCTGTTCCGGCCATTGCGAAACGTCCGCGCAAAAGATGTGATCACGATCACCACCTTAGGCGGCGAGTATCGCTACCGCGTGGTCTCGACAGAAATCGTGAGTCCCTCGGACGTTACGGTTTTGCAATCCGACGGTCATGAGGTCTTGACGCTGGTCACCTGCTATCCGTTTTATTTTGTTGGTCCGGCGCCCGACCGGTTCATCGTACGCGCCGAACGCGTTATGGGAAGCACATAACGCCCGCATTGAACAACGGCGGTTCGATGCTACGCCTAGCGCACTCGCACGGAAGGCACCACCGACATGCCGGGGCGCAAGAGATGATCCGAAGTTTGGCCGGGATCGAAGGCGATACGCACAGGAATGCGCTGTACCACTTTCACAAAGTTGCCCGTGGCGTTTTCGGGAGGCAGCAGGCTGAATTTTGCGCCGCTGGCACCGGCGATGCTCTGGACAGTGCCGGTGTAATCTCGGCCATACGCGTCCACTGAAAGTTTCACCTTTTGCCCCACCCGCATGTCTTTGAGCTGGGTCTCCTTGAAGTTCGCGGTAACCCATAAATCTTCGAGCGGAACGATTGCCATCATCTGCTGGCCCACGGCCACGTTTTGGCCGGGGTTGATATTCTTCTTGCCGATAACGCCGCCGATGGGCGCCGTGACTGTCGTGTATTGAAGATTCAAAAGCGCCTGATCCAGATCCGCCTGGCGCTGCGCGACTTTGGCCCGCGCCACCGCAACCTGGCTTTGGGTGATAGTGACCCGCTGAGGACCGGTCAGAGCCGTCTGCACCTCGGCTTCGGCATGCCCGAGCTTCGCGCGCGCTTGACGGACGGCGACGTCCGCTGCGCCGACGGCGTGCTGCGCTTCCACCACCGCAGCCTGCTGCGCGTCCACGGTGGCCTTGGCGGCTTCCGCGGCAGCTACCGCTTGATCGTATTGCTGTTTGGAGATCTCGTCCTTGGCGACCAACGCCTTATAGCGCTCAACATCCTGCGCGGTCTTGTTGGCATTCGCATCGGCAACTTTGACATTCGCCCGCGCCAGGCTCAAACGCGCCTGCGCGACGCTCTGCTGTTGCTCCGCGTAGCTAATCGCTTCAGCAGCATCCTGCTGGGTGGACCTCGCGCCATTCAGTGTGCTGGCAGTGGTGGCAGTGGTCAGCGGCACGTCGCTACGCGAAGTCTGAAGATTGGCGAGCTCGTTATTCAGATCGGCTTTGGCGCGCTCCACCGCGATTTCGAAATCCTTGGGATCAAGCTTCACCAGCACATCGCCCTTGTTCACAACTTGTCCGTCTTGCACCAGAACTTCCGAGACGTGCCCCGCAACACGGGAGCTAATCGCTACAACATTGCCATCGATTTCCGCGTCGTCCGTGCTTTCGGTCTTCTGCACCTCCAGCCAGATGAAGTACCCGCCTCCGATGAGAGCCACAGCAACAATCAATCCCATAATTTTCTTCATTTACTCGTCCCCATGAATTGCTTCAAGTTGGCATCGGTCATGCCGACAGCGCGCGACAGCGCGGCCTTAGCCAGATTGTGCGCGTACATGCTGGAGATCAGCGCCTCCTGTGCGCCGGCCACGGCGTCCTGCGCCTGCACAACTTCAATGTTGTCGGTGACGCCGGCGACGAAGCGGTCGCGCGCCTGCGTCAGTGTCTGATTCGCGAGGTCCAGATTGTCGCGCGCCACGGCGACTTGGTCCGCGGCGGACTTCAAATCCAGCAGCGCGGAGCGGATGTCGACGTCGATGTGCTGGTCGAGCGACCCCAGCTCGTCTTTACGCTGGCGGATCTCGATCTCGGCCTGAGCCGCATCGGCGTGAATCCGGCCGCCGTCGAAAATATTCACTTTCACCGAACCGACGAACGCGAAGGTCGGATGCAACTGTCCGACGTTGACGCCATTCGCACCATAGTTACCTTCAAGCGCTAGCTTCGGATAACGCTCCGCCAGCGCAGCGTCCCTGGTGGTCTCGGCAGCCCGGATCTGCGCCTTCAGACTCAGATAATCGCCGCGCGACTGGTGGGCACGGTCAAGCATCTCCTCCGGAGTAAGTCCTTCGAGCGGCGCGTAGGGCGCGGCATCGGACAAGTCGAAGTCTTGCGCCGGCGGCAATCCCGTAACGCGAGCCAGCGTGAGTTTGTCTTTCGCGAACAGATTTTGCGCCGCCAGAAGCTGCTGCTGACGAGCTTTCCACTCGACCTGAGAACGCAGCTCGTCTATCGCGGGCGAAACGCCGGCGGTATGCTGATCGCGAGCCCGCTCGTAAAGCGCTTGCGCGGTGGCCGCTTCCGAGCGCGCCGCTTCCACTCTCGCTCCCGCGGCAATGATGCTCAGGTAGGAATTCGCCACGGCTTCGACCACCAGATCGCGCGCGTCCTGCCCGCTGAGTGCCACGGCCTTCTGGTTCTGCTCCGCAGCCTGCAGACTTTTGCGCGCCGACCAATCGAGCAGATTCATGGACGCCGATGCGCGCAGGTCGGAATAACCGAACGGACCAATAATAGTTGGAAATCCCGGGAAGCGGAATCCGAAAGTCGCCAGGTTGATCTCTTGAACGTATTCGCCGGCGCTTCCGTTGACCGTGGGCAGCAGGGCGCTCAGAGCGCGAATGCGCCGAACCCGGGCCAAGCTGTTGCTGGTCTCGGCCTGCAACGCGCTTAGATTATTCTTGAGACCCAGCTGAATCGCTTCATCGATTGAAATTTTCCGCAAAGCGGGTGGCTGCGCCTGGAGCCAGCAGCTCAGGCATCCGAGTCCGACAAATAATAAAAGAAGATTGCGCATTACCCCTCCAGATATCCCACGCGAAAAACCGATCTAAATTACTGATACTTAGGATGGTGCCGACTCACGGTTAGCCGAAATAAAATCAAGTTGACGAAATATTGTCTTCTGATACCAAGCGCCCCATCTGATTGCAGGGTGCTGCGCTTCAATCCGAGCAGCGTGGCGGCTCGCTTTGGTCCACCAACCACCCAGTTGGATGCGTTCAGGGCCTCCAGCATGTGCTTTCTGTCAGTGCCGGTTTCGCCTTGAATCAGAACCGAGGAATCGGTCGGCGCGGCGGATTGGACCTGCTCCAGTACGTGCCGCAAAGCCGGGCTGGAGCCGATGATTTCTCCGAAGCGGTGCTCACTGCGGATTTCCTCTTCGAGATAGACCTTCTCTCCTTCTATGCGCTCGCGAAGCTGGTTGATCTGCTCGAAGGCGAGAGCGTTTTCGACCGCGATGGCAACGTGCCGGGCCACGTGCTGCATGAACTCGCGGTCCTCGGCGGAATAGGGGTCTACTGCGCGCGACGCGAATACCATGCTGCCCAGTCGCTGCCGCACGGTGGAGAGCGGAACCCACAGGCCGCTCGAAAACTGATGACGGCGAAGGTCGCGCATCACGTCCGGGCTGAAACGGGTTTCAAGAGAGAGGTCGGGTACGTAGAGCGGCTGCTGAGATTCCCAGGCGAGTTCGGAAGGTGAACCCTCAAGCGGAAAATCGCGGCCCACCGGGCTATCGAGCGGCGGCTCTCCGGCCATGGTTTCGATCCGAAGGCTGCGATTATGCTCGTCAATCAGCGTAAGCAGCAGATGGTCGAAACGAATCAGCGCGCTGAGCGAGTTCCGCAAACCGCGAAACAAGGCGTTGTAATCGCGCAAGCCCAAGAAAGCTTCGGAGATTTCGGTAAGTGCACGATATTTGATAGCGCTGTCGTCGGACATGGGAGGGGCGACAGATCCATTTTAGAACGCCGGCGCTTGGGTTCAGACGCCAGGAATGCGCCGGGCATGAACGATGAAACATAGCGGCGCTGGGGCTAATAAGTGGGGGATGCATCGGCCGATACCGAGGATTCTCCCTTTGAGGCAGTATTTCCAGGCGCCAAAAGACAACTGCGGTTTGTGTGTAGAAAAAAGTACCCACTCGAGCGGGATGAAATTCAGAGTTGATCGTCTATAAGTTTGGATAACAGGAGTGACTATCCACACTATGAAATTTCAAATCTTTTGGAAAGAAAGCAGGATCTTTGCATTTTGCTTAGTATCGGCAGCGGTGGGCGCCGTGGTTGGGTCCGGCATATGGGCCGCTCATGCGCCAGAACTGGCGCCGGTTGCCGCTGCCTCGACGGCTGCGATTACCCCTGGATCGGTCGATACCAGTTTTGCACCGGTAGTGGAACGAGCCCTGCCGGCAGTAGTTAACATATCTTCATCGAAGGCTACCAAGGTTAGCGCCCAGGATATGCCCCCGATGGACCCGTTCCGCCAATTTTTTGGCGAGGAGTTTGGCGGCCGTGGACGCGGATCGAGCCGCGGCTCGGTGATGCCTCGCAAGCAGTACGAACACAGCTTGGGTTCAGGCGTGGTGGTGCGCTCCGATGGATACATATTGACCAACAACCATGTGATTGACGGAGCCGATGACATCACTGTTACCTTCGACAACAAGCACGAGATGAAAGCGAAACTGGTCGGGACGGACGCGAAAACCGATGTCGCGGTGTTGAAGGTCGACGCCTCGAATCTTCCGACCATCGCCTTAGCGGATTCTTCGCAAGCGCGCGTGGGCGATATCGTGCTGGCGATGGGCAGTCCGTTCGGTCTGAAACAGACGGTGACGATGGGTATCGTCAGCGCGCGCGGGCGCACCGGCCTGGGGATCGAGGCTTACGAAGACTTTATCCAAACCGACGCCTCCATCAATCCGGGCAACTCCGGCGGACCGCTGATTAATACCCATGGAGAGCTGATCGGGATCAACACTGCGATCCTTGCGAACAACGGCGGCAACCAGGGCGTAGGTTTCGCGATTCCCGCAAACCTTGCGCGTAGCGTAATGACTCAAGTGATGGAACACGGCAAGGTGGTGCGCGGCTATCTGGGGCTGCTGCCGCAAGATATCACTCCGGCCATGGCACAGGCGTTGCACTACAAGGAGACGCAAGGCGTGCTGGTCGGCGACGTGACTGCAGGCGCTCCGGCAGCCGAAGCGGGGCTGAAGCGAGGCGATGTTATCCTCGATCTGGATGGTAAGAAGGTGGACGACAGCAATCAACTGCGGATGCGGGTTTCCATGACCGCTCCGGGCACTACGGTGCAATTGCGCGTAATCCATGACGGCGCCGAGCGGACCGTTCCCGTGAAACTGGCGGAAATGCCCGGAAATTTGGGTGCCTCCGCGGAAAAGGGCAGCGAGAGCGGCGCGACTAGCGCACTGGACGGAGTCACGGTGGAGGCGGCGCAAGGCCACGGTGTAACCGTTACCAGCGTGGACGAGGGTAGCCCAGCGGCAGAGGCTGGTTTGCGAGAGGGTGACACCATCCTCGAAGTGAACCGCGCGAGCGTATCGAGCACGGCCGACTTCAACCGCGCTATGCACAATGTCAGCAACGGAGCTACTTTGTTGCTGGTGAAGCGCGGCGACAACACGTTCTATATCGCTTTACAAGCGAAGTAAGAACTGGTTGTAAGACGAACTGCAAGACAAAGGGGATCGGGCTCGCCCGGTCCCCTTTTTGCGCTCTGGCGCTGGGCCGGGCCCGCCGTAGGATTCGCGGAACGGACCTACTTTTTCTGCAACATGACTTCGGTCGACTTAATGACCACCGTCACCTTGTCTCCTTTTTTTAAGCCAAGATCGTCGGCACTTCGCCGCGTGATCACGCTGTCAATGTGGCTTTTCCCAATCTTCACGACCACGTGGGCCATGATGTCTCCCAACTTCACACTTGCAACTTTTCCTTCCAATTGATTGCGCGCTGATATGGGCATGCCCTAAGGATGCCACGGAATCCGCCGCCCGGCGACCGCTACAATGAGGGCGTGGAAACCCGCCGGATGTGCCCCAACTGCCGCGCCTTCATCACTACCAGTGATAAAGTCTGCCCGTATTGCGAAATAAAACTGCAGGCGCCGGCCGCGGCCCGCCGCGCGCCCGCCGATGTCCTGGGCGGTTTGATTCCCCATGCGCGATTTACCACCTTCGTGATCCTGCTGATCAACGCAGGCTTCTACCTGGCTGAGGAACTCCCCGGACTGATTTCGGGAAGCGGCGTTACCGACCCTCGATTGGCCCTGGCGGGCGCGAAGGTCGGCTACTACATTCATCAGGGACAGTGGTGGCGGCTCATTACGGCCGGCTTTTTACACGGGGGGGCTTTCCATCTGCTCATGAACTCGTGGGTGCTGTTCGATCTGGGCGCGGCGACCGAGGAAGCCTACGGCACCAGCCGCTACCTGGTGTTCTATTTTGTTTCAACCATCACCGGCTTTTATGCGAGTTACCTGTGGAATCCCCTGGGCAATTCGGTAGGATCGTCCGCGGGTATTTTTGGGTTGCTGGGGGCGCTGATTGCGCTGGGCCTGCGCGATAAATCGTCCCAGGGCGCAGCCTTGCGATCACACTATTTGCAATGGGGAATATACGCTCTCATCTTGTCGGCGTTATTCCCGCAGACCGACAACGCCGCGCACATTGGCGGCGTCACCGGCGGCTTCGTAATCGCGTACATCGCGGGCACGCCACGTTTAACCGGCTACGGCGAGCGTCTGTGGCAGTTTGGTGGGGCAGCGGCGCTGGCGCTCACGGCCGTTGCGTTTGCCTTCATGTTCCGCTGGATGATGACAGCCGGGAACCTCTAATGGGGCGTTCGGGCTCCTACTTCGGTGCGACTTCAGATACGTTGATGCCCTCGACCGCCTTCCAATTGCCGTCGGATTGTTTCTTATACACCGTGGCGTAGCTGCCTTTGTCCTCCATGGGTTTTTTCGTCTTAGGATTCGTCATAGTCATGGTGTAAGAACCTTTGGTGGCGGCGAGGTCACCTGAGGCGCTCACCGTGACTTGGTCGGTGGAAAAAGAGAGTTTCGACTTGGGGTCGGCCAGCATTTCCTTCCAGGCCGCGCGAATCGCTTCCTTACCCTTGGCCGCAGGGGCGCCAGGGGCCATCACGACAGCATCGTCGGCGTAGTAGGAGACGCTCTTGTCGAGATCCTTGGCAGCAGCGGCTGCCGACCAGGCGGTTTCCAAATCGCGTATCTTGCCTTGCTCGGCGAATATATCCACAGCGTGAGTCGTAGGAGCTGGAGGCGCGCTGTTACAGCCCGCCAGCAGCAGAAAACCTGCGAAAGAACCAATTGTAAATTTGAGCATGGCGAACTGTAGCCGATCGGCACACTGAACGCAAGCGATTAGCGAACAGCGATTAGCGAACAATTACTTTGGCGAGACCGGCGTTGCCGGCGGCATCGTAGGCGCGGATGACGACCAGGTGTTCGCCGGACGGAAAATTATCGATATGGACACGGAATTGTTCGCGGGCGGAATCAGTGACGCCGTCCACGGCCTCGACCGGCACCCAGGGCCGTGCGTCGACTGAATACTCGCAGCGGCGAAGGGCGGAGCCGCGATCCTGCGCGTCAACATCGATCTCGACCGCCGTTCCGCTATTGCGCGCGGCGCCAGCAGCAATTACAGGCGGCGTATTATCGATCAGCACTGGCGGTCCGATTAGTTCGACTTGGCGGGCCTGGGCGGGAGGATTCGAGGGACGATCCGACGCCACGACGCGGAAAAAATAGCGGCCATCAGCGAGTACGTCGCCGTCGAGCAGATACATGTTCTCACTGATGTCGGCGCGCAGCAACTTCCACTCACGCTCTTCTTCGCCGCGAAACCAAAGGCCGTAGGAAAGCTTGTCGCCATCCGGGTCGTCTGCTTGCCAGGAGATCAGGATCTGCTGGCCGGCGGGGCGCGAAAGCGTTTGCGCCGAAGTGCCGACGGCGCTGGTAGCGTCGCCCGTGTCGGTTACCGTGATGGAGAAGGCCGAGGAAGCGCTCGATGTCACGTTCTTCGCGGCGCTGCCGGGAGCCGCTTGCGCGGAAACTGTAATGCTGCGGAGCGAGGGCGGATTGTTCTGCGGAAGATACGCGACGGTGACACTATCGAGTTCGGGAGGGGCGCTAGCCGTGCCGGAAAAATCCGCGCGCCATTGGATGAAGCGGGCGTTAGGGCTGGTAATCACGGCCTTCGCGGGATCGGCGATGGGCTCGGACCAATCGCTCCATGTGGCATCGGGACGTGCGGAGTTTCCGGCACGAGTCTTGAAGGCGACACCCTTGCTGCCGACCCAAGACAAGCGTCCCCAGCGCGCGACTGTGCCGGAATCGTGAACCGCGGATTCAAACCAGCCTGTGCTCGACGCGGACGCGTCCAGGCGCAGCATTTTCCCGACATTGCCGGCGGCCACCAGAAGTCCGCGCGTCGAAGCCGCAAGCCGGGTAACATCTGCTTCATTGGTCTGAGCCACCAGCAAGGCGCCGCGCGTACGATCGGGACGCGGGTCGAGACGATAGACACGACCCTCGGCATCCGTAAGGAATGTCAGAGTGCCGTTGGCGTCGGCCACCACGTCGTAAATGTTTTCTTCCTTCGAAGTCCACAGAGTCTCGACCGTGTTATCGGGCAGAATCTTGTAAAGAGCCGAGTGCTCGACGCCGGAGAGTTCAGTTACGGTAGTAGGGGCGCTGATGGGCGAAGTACCCGTTGTGGGCTTGGTCGGATCTGGCGTGGGCGCAACCGCGAGGCCGGCTTGGGCGGTGACGGTGATGCTAGTGGCAGGAGCGGTAACGGTTGGAGCCGATGTCGACGAGCTGGATGCGGCGGAAGTGCGCTTCGCCAGGCTGCCCCCGAGCGCCGCAGCATAGATGGAGCCATCGGCCGCGGGAACAATGCTGCGGATTTCCGGCAGGTTCGCATCATACAGCACAAAACCGCGAGCCGGAGCGCCAGTGATGCGATACAAAATTCCATTAGGTTCACTGCCCGCCAGCAGACGCCCTTCGCGATCGAAAGCCAGAGCGGTGACGTGGGACTGGCCAGTCTCGTAGTAGAGTTCGCCGCGACCTGCGCCACGTCCGTCGGAGACCACACGATAGATCTCGCCGTTTTGGCCGGTCGCGACATACAGCGAACCGTCGGGCGCAAAAGCCAGCGCCCAAATGTAGCGCTCGCCGGGAGCGAAGTATTCGGTGGCGCGGCCATTCTCGATGCGGTACACCTTACCGTCGGGCGAGGTCCCGGCGTAAATCACACCAGCCCGATCGACGGCGACCGCGAATATTTCAGGCTGAACGGAAGTCCAAGCCACAGTACCGTTCCCTGCGGCATCGATCTTAAGGAGGCGGCCGCGATTGCCGGTACCCAGGTAGAGCGAACCGTCGGGCGCCGATGCAACGCTCCAGATCTGGGCCTGATCTGAAGAGAAAAACGTTTCGAGCTTGGGGCCGAGGATCAACCGCCCATCGCGCGTGATCGAGAGGCCGCTCATGCGGCCGTGCAGGAAGTCCTGATACCCGTTGAGTTCCCAAGTGGCGGTGGTTGCGGCAAGAGAAAGGCCGGCCGTCATCGCGCTGAGGAGGAATGCACGGACGATCATTCCTTCACCTCGACCTGGATAGTCTTGGTACCAGTGACGACGAAACCGGGCGCGCCCGGCACTTCGAGTTCAGCGATCTTCGCGCCGCGCGTGTTCACCAAATTAGTAGAACCAGCCTGCCCTCGAGTCAGCATCATCGAAAGAGACGGCGGTGGAGCGGGAATATCGCGGCCATCAACGGTGAAGGACGGCTCGGCGCGCCACACACGGATGTAAGCTTTGGTGTTGGAGCGAAGACCATTGAGCAGGCTCAGCACTCGCTTAGGCGAGCGCTGCGGCGCTGCCACGGCGGATTGGAATTCGATCACATTGGTAGACGTGGCGTCGGCAATGGTGAAATTCAGGGTACCGGTCGGAGTGCCCACCGGCACGCGATACTTCAGGCGGTGTGAGGTATCCAGACCGTTCTCGCCTTCCATCACCACGGTTAGGTCGAGATCCTCGCCGGGATGCACAGTTCGCGCGGCCATCAGGTCGACGACCTGTTGCTGGCTGCGCCGTTCGACGGGTGCAACCTCGAGCGAAACAGTCCTCAGCTTAAGCGCATCGAAGCCACTCTGCAGCGCATAAGCGATCGGCGACCGGATGCCGGCCGAGGCGATGATCGCAACGCCAACATCGCCGCTATACACATCGTCAATGCGTACTGGTCCGCCTTCGAAATCAAGTTTGCCGCTCACCGTATACGCTTGCGCACCAACACTGCGCTCAGTGGAATCGATAGCCGAGAACAATGCCATCTGCATCAGGAGAGGTGTCATGACGCGGTCATGCACCAATTGCATCCGGTAGGTATTCTGACCTACGCGAATCTGGACCGGAATCAGGCTAGCCTGGCGTCCGGTGATCCCAGACACGGCCGTATCGCGATCCGACGTGATGGAGCCCATCCATTCGCGCGCGGCCGAGATTTTGAACGAACTCGAAAGATTGGGAAGCAGTGCCAGCACTTCGGCGCTGGCAAACGGCAGATCGGTAGTTCCTTCGTCCAGAAACCGGTGTCCGAAAGCATAGATCCGATTGCCGTCGATTGCGGTGATGGTGCCCTCTGCGCCGACAGTCATGTCGCCGGAGATTAACTGGACGCTAATCATGGAACCAGGCTCCAGCTTGCGAGGGTCGCCGAGGCCGGCGGGGATCGTCCCGCCGCCGGAAACACCCTGGCGGGGATCGAGGCCCATGCGGCGAAGTTGCGGCGCAAAGTGTTCCAGAGCGGCGGCCGTGAAGCCGCTGAATGATACTGGGGTGGCGATTTCCTCCATGGTGTTACCACCGGCAACAAACGGCCGGCGGCGCGGCGCGGCCTGGGCGATGGTTTGCCCCGGCTGCGGCGTCACGCGTAGCATCTCTT
>JBDTTL010000081.1:0-16424 GCA_039930665.1 Acidobacteriota bacterium | reverse complement strand
GTAACCGATGATTTCTGCAGGGAAACGATAGCCAGAGTACCGAGAGTGGTCGCTCTTCATCGCCCTGGTCCTTCAGGTTCCCGCCCAAGTTGTCAATGCCAATTCGGAGCCTATCCATCGAGCAACACGATTGCCCTTCAACCGAATACGGCTTGGAGATGTGTGCCCTTACAGATCGGACAAGTATGCCAGTTTGCCGTTGCTGTCGGCGAACTTCTCCGCCGGAACGCCGAGTTGATGCATCATCGCAACGTGAAGGTTGGCGAGCGGAGTTTCCTTGGGGTATTTGATGTTGCGGCCCAAGTTGAATATGCCGTTGCCGCGGCCGGTGAGCACCGTCGGCAGGTTGTCGTGATCGTGATCCTTGCCAAGGCCGCCGCCGTAGGTGACCATCGCCCGGTCAAACAGAGTGCCGTCTCCGTCTTTGGTGGCTTTGAGCTTCCCGATAAAGTAAGCAAACTGCTCCACCTGATAGCGATTGATGCGGATGCATTTGTCGATCTTCTCTTTGTCCCCGCCGTGATGGGTCAAGCCGTGGTGAGAGTCGGCGATGCCGATCTCGCGGTACGCACGATTGCTTTGCTCAATCGCCATCATGAAGGTAATGATCCGCGTCGCGTCGGATTGGAACGCCAGCGTCATCAGATCGAACATCAGACGCGTGTGCTCGTTGTAGTTTTCGGGAACGCTGGATGGCGGCTTGTCCATGTTGGGAACGATTTGGGCGCTCTGCTGCTCGGTCTTCTGGATCCGCGTCTCGATGTCCCGGACCGCATACATATACTCATCCATCTTTTTACGGTCGGTGACGCCGAGCACACCTTCCAGGCGCTTGGCGTCTCCCAGGACGGAATCGAGTACGCTCTTCTCATACTTTTCCTGGCGGGCGCGGACTATAGGGTCGCGTTCGATCTCGCCGCTGCCGAAAAGGCGCTCGAATACCGCGCGTGGCCGCACTTCAGGAGGATTGGGTGTCGACGGTGTCCGCCATGAGATGCTGTTGCTGTAGGCGCAGCTGTAGCCGTTGTCACAATTACCGCCTTGGATGCCTTCTTCGCAACTAAGTTCGAGCGACGCAAACCGCGTGGCGCCGCCAATCGCGCGCGCGGCATACTGATCCATCGATACACCGGCTTGAAGATCCTTACCGAAAGTCTTCTTGGGATGTGCGCCGGTCAAGTAACTGGCGCCAGCCCTGCCATGATCGCCCGGCCCGTCGCCCAGCTCGCGGCCTCCGTTCACCGTGAGTCCGCCCAGTAGTGAAATGTCTTTTCGGAACGCTTCGAGCGGTTCTAGCGTGCGCGGAAGCTTTTCCGGCAGGGCAATGATGTCAGTGTCGGCCTTGAGATACCACGAGTCCACTTGTACGCCATTCGGGAAATAAACCACCGCCATGCGGGCGGGGCCCTTAGCGACGTCGGCACGGCCGAGCGCCGGGATCATAGCATCCAGCAAAGGCAGCGCCATCACGCCGCCAGCGCCTCGTAAAAATGTACGCCTTGGAAGCTGCTTCTTAAAAATAGGGTTCATGGTTTTGCCACCTCTGCGTCTCGCATCTGAAACGGCTTGCTCTTTACGATTTCCATTACCAATGCCGAAAACCGGTAGTTATCGGCGGCCACCTGCTTGCTGATGGCATCCACTGTAGGGCGATCAAACCGTTCGAGTCCCCGCCCCAAACTATAAGTCAACATCTTCTCAGTAACGTTGCGGACGAACGCATCGGACTGCCCTTTTAGAACCTCTTTGAGCCCCTTCGAACCGCTAAACGTCTTGCCGCCCGGAAGGGTGCCCACAGTCTCGATTGGAAAGTTGCCGTCGTGCGTGCGGTAGGCGCCCACGGCGTCGTAGGTCTCCAGGCCAAAACCAATCGGGTCCATCACATTGTGGCAAGGGGCGCAACTCGGGTTCTTGCGATGCTCTTCCAGGCGCTGGCGGAGCGAGACCTCGGTGCCGATATTCGACTCGTTTAGCGAAGGCACATTCGCGGGAGGCGGCGGAGGGGGCGTGCCCAGCAAATTCTCCAGCACCCATTTGCCGCGTACCGGCGGCGATGTCCGCGTTGGATAGGACGATACGGTGAGGATCGCTCCCTGCGTCAAGACGCCACCGCGCTGCTCGCCGTCTAATGTCACCCGCTGGAATTCCTCTCCATTGACTCCGGCAATTCCATAGTGCCGGGCGAGCGGTCCGTTCACGAACGTGAAGGGAGCATCTATAAAGTCCAGAATGCTGCGGTCCTCATTGATGATGGCCTCGACGAACAGGCTGGTTTCAGTTCGCATGGCGTCGAGCAGCTCGTCATCTACCCTGGGGAACCGTTTGGGGTCGGGTTTGGTACGCCCCAAGTTACGAAGTTGCAGCCATTGTGCAGCCCAGTTGTCGACCAGATTATGGGACTTGGGGTCCGCGAGCATGCGGCGCACCTGCGCCTCTAACACACCCGGCTGATGCAGTTTTTGTTCTTTGGCGACGCGGAACAATTCCTGGTCCGGCATACTGGCCCACAAAAAGTAAGACAGGCGGGACGCCAATTCGTAGTCGCTGACTAAATGCGCCACCGGGGGACCGATCTTTGGTTTCGGGTCCGTCTCCACGCGGAATAGGAAATCGGGAGACGCCAGAATCGCCTGCAGCGCCAGCCGCACGCCTTCTTCCCATCGGTCGCCCTCGCGCTGCGCCAGAGCGACTAGATTCAATTTCGAAGCCAGTTCCTCTTCCGTCACGGGACGCCGATAGGCGCGTTGCATCAGGTTACTCACGACAGTTCGGGCACACTGGGCATTGTGCTTGCCGGGGGCGTGGCCGCAGATAAAAATCTTCTTATAGCTTTCAGGGGGCTCAGTGCTGGGATCGTAGGGGCCGACGATTTCCAGATAATCCACGAACAAGCCGCGGCGCATATCGGGATTGATATTTTCGCGGGGGTCCTTCAGATCCGCCAGTTCGGGAAACGAAGCACGCAGGTGATGCTCTCCGGCCCTGACTTGAGCGCGAGTGACAAACTCGCCCCGCGAGTAGCCGTAAGCGCTGTCGCCCTCGATCACTTCAGTAATCACCGGTTTCCCATCCACCGCAAAAATGAGCTTGCGCGGCGGGGCGGCCTTGCGCGATGCTTCTTCGCGGGCCTTCAACTGCTCGGGAGTCGGCCCGGATGGAGGCAGGCCGGCGGCGGCGGCCTTAGCTCGCGCCGCCTTGAATTCCTCAAATCGCTTCTTCCGCTCCTCTGCCAGGCGGGCCTTTTGCTCATCGGTAAGATCGCCTGTATCGCCGCGAAAGTTCGCTATGCGCAGGCGGAATTCGTATTCAGCGTCCACCGGGGAAACCCAGGTCCCGTACATTGCTCCACGAAGCGAATACGGCAAATAAGTTCCTGCATTCCCCGAAGACAGCACGTCGTCCGCATCGGGAGAGCGCCGGTTCAAGAGGCGGGCGAGGCGGGTGGGCTTGGGCGGGAGCGGCTCGCCATATATCGCCAGCCGCGAAATGCTCTTCGCGACCGCCATGTACTTTTCCATCAGCAGCGGAGAGACCGACAAAACATCCCCATTATTGTCGAAGCCATAGCCCGAATCGTCGACTGGGAAGTCGTCCGCGGGCCGGGCCGCGACGCCCAACAGGTCGCGAATCGTGTTGTTGTATTCCACGCGATTCAGCCGGCGCGCCGTCACTCGCCCGGGGTCGGCTTCGCGGCTGAATCCTGCTCGGGTGAGCACTCCGTCGATCCAGGCAGCAACCGGGGCAACTTCCGCCTTGGTCGGGACCGGCCGCCCGGGCGGCGGCATCTTTCCTGAGTTCAGCTTCTCGATGACCTTGTCCCATACGTCCGGCTTGCGAGCGGCTGCCTCACCGCTGGTGAAGGCGCTCAAGTTCAGGTTGGCCGTGGCGAGTTTTTCATTGTGGCAGAGGTAGCAGTTTTTGGCCAGGAACGGCTGGACATCTTTACCAAAGGCCTGATCCTGCCCGGCCTGAGCGGATGCGCCAGCGGGAGAAGAACTCTGGCCCAATAAGGCCGAAATGCATCCTAGCAAAGCCAGGGACCCAAGGGATGCAAGAAGCATGATACGCGGGCTGCCCATTTTATCCTGAGAAGCACGTCCTTTTATTAAAACCAATTCGCCCCCTACAGGTCACGAGTGGGCCATCGAGGCCCGCCGACAAGCACTAACATAATAAAAGACTAAGCTGCCGAACACAACCCTGCCGAATAGCAGGCGGTGGCGCCATGTGCCCACCACCCACCGAATGGTCAGATTTGCGTATATCTCGAGGCTTTGTCGAGCCTCAGAAGCTGTACTTTAACGCAACCTGTATCACTCGCATCGTTTTGGCCGAAGTGACCACACCGAAGGTGGCGGGTGCGTTGATGTTGTTAGCGGGCGGAAGCCAGTTCGGATGGTTCGCAAAGTTGTACGCTTCAAACCGAAACTGCAACATTTGGCGTTCGGTGATGTTGGTGTTTTTGATCATCGAGAAGTCCCAGTTCACAGTACCGGGCGTAAACAAAACATTGCGGGCCGTGGTGCCATAACGGAAGTTCAACTCCGGATTATTTCCGTTAAAGGCCGCGATATTCCAGAACTGCTGCGCGGTCTGGTTGCTGGGTACCGGGCTGACGCCGGTCGCATCGGGGAGGCTGCTATTTTCGGTGGTGGTCACATCGCCGATGTTTCCGACGTTTATGGGCGTACCGTCGGCCATAGTAAGGATAGTGCTCGCCTGCCAGCCCCCGATGAGCCGATTGACCACTCCGGATTTACCCTTCCCGAACGGTAACTCATAAAGTATGGAGGCCACGAACCGCCTGCCGACGTTGAAATCGGACAGGCCGCGGTTGGAGGTGAAGTCATAAAAGTTCAAGGGTGAACCATTAGTAAGCAGCGACGGGCGCAGTGCGCTGCCATTGTCGATGGCCTTCGACCAGGTGAAGCTCACAAGCGAAGTCAAACCCTTTGTAAGGCGCTGGTTCAATTTTCCAGTCAAAGCGTTGTAGTTGGAATTCACGACGCCGTTTACCGATTGAAACGTTCCATAGATGGGCCACGGCCGGCGTTGTTGTAGCGAGCTGGCGTCGCTCGCTCCCGACCGCAACACCGGTTCGTTCATGTTGCGGAATTGCTCAAGCTTGTGACCCTGGTTGCCCTGGTATCCCACTTCCAGGACCACACGGTCCGTCAACTGCCGTTGGATGTCGAAGAGCCATTGCTCCATGTAGGGAGTTCGCAGGAAGGGGTCAACCACGTAGATTCGGGTCGCCGGACCTTGGCAGATCCCACTCCAGCCGCTGCACGAACCTTGACCCACAGCGGAGATCTGCGGTTGCGACAAAGGAACGTTGGGGGATTCAGCACTGGAGACAAAGTTCGCGCGGCCCGCAAGGTTTTCGTCCATCGCGCTCTGTGTGGCGTTGGAGACATCATGTGCGAAGAAGATGCCGAACCCGGTTCGGAACGTCCACCGGCCAGTACTGTAAGCCAGCCCAATGCGCGGAGCCAAGTCGTTACGGTCGTTCTGAATCGTAGATTGAGGAAGCCCCAGCTTGCCGAGTTCATCCCCGGTCGCCGTCGGTATCGCGTCAATAAAACGGGCTGCGGTTCCTTCATAAAAGGGACCGTTCCCGGGGCGCACCAGGATAGGCAGCGGGGCATTCGGTAGTACCCCGTTGGCTCCCACGCCATAGCTTGCGAAATAGGCATTCATGACGCCCCGATACTTGTCGTGATACGGAGGATAGTACTCGTAGCGCAGACCGTAGTTCACCGTTAGCTTCGGGGTGACTTTCCAGACGTCTTCGAAGTAGAGCGACCAGGGAGTGGACCGGAATTGCACGCTTGCCAGAGCTCCCGCCCAGTTGAAGGTGCCTATCTCACCGATCAGCAAATCCGCGAATGAGTAGCCGGTTTTGAGGCGGTTGTTGGGATCGAAAGTCGCGGAACCAGAGTAAACCTGGTTGCTGCGGTTGTAGATGTTGCCTTGCTCGTTGACACGCATGCGGCGAATCTCGCCGCCGAAGCGCATGGAATGGCTGCCCCGAGTAACAGACATATTATCAAGCCACTGGAAAGTGTTGTTGTGATCGAGGAAGGGGGCGTCGACCGGATCGCCGAAACCGCTCAGCGAATTGGCAAGCGAAACGCTCGGGATGCCCCAGGCCGCAGGCGAAGTATTGTAGACGCCTATCATCCCCAGTTCTGCAGTGACGTTCCGCTTGTAGGCTGACGACGTTGTCGCGTTGCTCACAAGCTGGTTGAAACCGAAACGAAACTCGTTGATGACGGTCGGACTGAAGGTCCGAATGTTGGACGCCATGACCTGATAGGCCTTGAGCGCGTATTGTTCATCCTGATTAGCGAAGCGGGAGGCCGTCGAAGTAAACTCATCGTCCCAGCCAAAGCGGCCAAACCAGAAGGATTTGCTGCTCTCGTTGAAGTCAATGCGCTGCGTAAACTGATCCCAATTCGTTGGAGTGTGAGCCCCGCGAGTGAAGTTGCTGAGAATGGCATCGCCCGGGGTAGTGGCTCTCGGGTAGAACTCCAGCAGCTTCAGCGCGATTGGCGAGATCCGGTTCTGCGGGATGATGTTGTTGGCGAACGGCATAGCTGAGACCGCCTTCACGTTGCCTTTCGCGTCCGTGGTGAAGACGCGGGTCAGTGGGTCGTAGATATCCCGGCCCGCTTTGGAAAAGTCACCAGCTCGCATCCGGTCAGTCGCGACGGATGCCACCTGACGCAGCGTGTTGCTATCCCGCAGCCCCTCGAAGTTCGACATGAAGAACAGCCGGTCCTTGCCGTTGAAGAGTTTCGGCACCACGATGGGGCCGTCCAGTTCGAATCCGTACTGGTTGCGGCGGAAGGGATTCTTGACGCCCGCCGACTGCTGCCACTCCCTCGCATCGAGCGCGGAATTCCGAAGAAACTCGAAGACGGCTCCATGATATTGGTTGGTCCCGGATTTGGTGGTAACGTTGACCTGGCTTGGCTCGTGGCCGTACTCTGCCGAGTATACTCCGGTCTCTACCTTGAACTCCTGCAGGGCGTCGATAGACGGCCGGAAGATCCACAAGTTCCAGTTGGGGTCTGTATTCTCAATTCCATCTAGTGTGTAATGCGTGAACTGCAGCCTCTGCCCGGCGATCGAGTAGTTCTGTTGGGCGCGCTCTCCCCCTTGGCGGCCAGTGGCGGTAAAGGATGGCGGCGTTTCCGCCGTTACGCCAGGGCTTAGGGCGATCAGCTGCAAGTAGTCCCTTCCATTCAGCGGCAAATCTACAATTCTCTTATTCTCAATCACGGTACCGACCGCCGTGCCTTGGGTAGTCAGCAAGGCGGCGGTGCCGGTGACCGCCACTGTCTCAGTCACCGCGCCAACCTCCATTGCGAGGTTGATTCGCGCACTGGACCCAACCTGCAACTGAACGCCCGCGCGACTGACGGCCTTAAAGCCTGCCTGCTCAGCTCGGACGTCGTAAAGGCCTGGCGCCAGGAAGGGCACTGTGTAATTGCCGGACGTGTTGGTTTGGACGGTCCGAGCGATATTGGTGGCCGTATTCGTCACGGAGACGGTTGCCCCTGCAATGACCGCGCCCGACGGATCTGTTACTGTGCCGTTGATCTCGCCATAATTCTGCGCGCACAATGGCAGCGCAACTGCGATTAAGCCACAAAACACGATAAACCGTTTGAAATCTGACATTTCAACCTCTTTCTGACCCGATGGATGGGCACCCGCCCTAATTGCGGCGAGTATATCACAGCCGTTCCATATGTGTAAATGCTTTTGGACGCTGCAGTCCCCTAGAGTGTAGTTGGTTGTGGAAGCGCTGCAAGGGTGGTCCAGCGCCGCCGAAGATTCAGCCACGGCTTACTGCGCCATAGCTCAATTTAATCCTCAAGCTGGTATAGACCAGCACAAATCTGGAACAAACTCGTGCTGATCCGGGCTAGCGATTGTAGATTTTAACGCGAAATACCGGCTTCGCCTTCTCCGCCGGCTCCATTTCAAAGGTCTGCTCCGTCTTGGCGGGATCGTAATCCCGCCACAGCCACTGCATTTCTTCAGGTAGTTCGGATTCCCCCTGAGCGTGGTTATGAGTGCCGTTTCCGAAAACAAAGTGGAAATCGTAATCGCGAATCTTGAGCGCATTTGCCATCTGGATATTCTGCAGGGGCCAACTCCCGTTCGGATTCTCCATATCTTCGGACCCATCCTGCAGCCACACGCGAATATTCCGCTTCGGCTGCTTCCTAACTGCAAACGGGAAAATGTTGCCGCCGTCAATCACTCCCGGTTTCCACTGAATGCTGGTGAACGTTCCTATCCGCGAGAGTACGCGGCTAAATAATTCCGGATGCCACCAAGCGGCGTTGAATGAGCAAATGCCGCCCGACGAATTCCCGGCGATGGCATGGCTGTAGCCGTCACGGCGGATATTGTACTTCGCGTACACGTCCGGCAGCAGCTCTTCATTTAGGAATCGGTCATATTGGTCGGAAACCATGTCGTACTCGATGCTGCGCATCGCCTTCTCGCCCACCGTGCCCGGCGATATCAGGACATGTACAATTACCGGAATTTTTTTCTGGTAAGTCAGATTATCGAAGACATTTTGGGCGCGCGTGACCCCGTCCCGCTCAACCAGTTGATAGCCATCGTTCCAAACCATCAGGGCGGCGGGCGTGTTTAGATCGTATTGTGCAGGCGTGTACACCCAATAGTCGCTCTTCATGCCCTCGTAGATCCGGCTGGTGTGAACCATTTTTTCCGAGAGCTTGCCCTTCGGAACTCCGGGCTGTAAGTACGAGAGGGGGCCGTAGGCGTGGATATCAGTCGAGCCGCCGAAACGTTTCCCGTCGATCAGGTAATAGAAAGAGTGAGATGTTCCAGTCTGGAGCTTGCCGGAATAAGTCCAAACACCGCTCTTGCTGGCGCGCTTAAGCGAACCTAGGCGTTGGTCGTCCACAAAAAGGATCGGCTGTTTGTCGGCCTCAACAGCCCACAAAAAGTCCGGTCCCTCACTAACCACAGCCGTGCCTTTCTTGATATCGCCTTCGGACATCTGCGAGATATCCAACTCCGCCGCAACACTTGGGACGACTAAAGCGAACGCGATAAATACTACTAAAAAGGTGCGCACCCCGCGAGGCTATCACAAACTGCAGTCAACCGACACACCGGCATCCGACACACCGGCATCCGACACACCCGGCATCCGACACACCCGGCATCCGACAACCGGCATCCGACACACCGGCATCTGATCGAGTTGCAGAACGAAAGATGGGCTGTTGATGTTCGTTCAAGAAAGAAGTAATGTCCAACCAATCCCGAAGACTCCGCTTGTGCCATCTGAGATTGGCTGCGCCGACCACCTCTCCTGTACCGTTTCTGGCGACAACACCTCGATGCCTCTTTGAAGTAAGGGGCGGCCGGGGACCATTTCCATCACACACTAATCCTAGCCCGGAATGGGGATCTAACGGCTCGCAACGTGGCAGTCATAAATTTTCGATCAAAATTGCCTCCAGGTGTGTGGAATAAAGCTGAAGCGGGCCGGTCTGCGGACCACTTTCCCCACGGCGCCGTCTACGTCGATGCGGAGCCGGATACACTGAAGGTTCGAACGCACGGCTTTTACCGGCATGGCCAGCACAATCAATACTGACCCCGCTCGACTCGAGCGGCTCCGGTCTCGGTATCCGGGGAAGTTCTTCCTGACCAGCGATCTTCCAACGGTGGCAGCTTACCTAACCGCCCAGAAGTGGCTGGCGCCTCACGAAACCCTTCAGCAGGTTGTGCCGGCGGGTACGGGCAACATGAACTGCGTTTTGCGGGTCGTCACCTCCCTGCGTTCTTTTATCCTTAAACAGTCGCGGCCCTGGGTGGAGAAGTATCCAGACATTCCCGCTCCCTGGGATAGGGCACTCATAGAGGCGAAATTTTATCGGGCCACCGCGCGCTCGCCGCAGCTTCAAGGTCATCTTCCGCACCTCATAGCTGTCGATTCCGAAGAACGCTTGCTGATGCTTGAGGATCTGGACAAAGCTCAGGACTTCACATCCCTATACTCCGGGGTGGGCAGTCGCCTGACAGAACCGGAGTCGAACCAGCTCATTGATTTCCTCATCGCCCTGCACACGTCGATTCGCGCGCCGGGACTCAGAAATACATTTTCCAACGAAGCGATGCGGGCACTGAATCACGAGCACATCTTCGAAGTTCCCTTGCGGCGGCGGAACGGTCTGAACCTCGACGCGATCACGCCCGGGCTCTCCGGTCTGGCGCAGGATCTGCAGAACGATGGATGGTATTGCCGCGAAGTCGCAGCTTTGGGCGCTCGGTATCTGGACAGGAGCAGCGGCGAGTGCCTGATTCACGGAGACTATTTTCCCGGAAGCTGGTTAAGCGCCCGCGAGCAAGTGTTTATCATCGATCCGGAGTTCTGCTTCTTCGGTCTCCCCGAATGGGACCTCGCCGTCATGGCAGCTCATCTTTCCCTTACCGGGCACTCCCCCGCGGAGATCGATAATGGCGTCCGCAGGTACACCGCTTTCCGTGCCGTGGATCATCGGCTTGTGAACCAGTTCGCTGGAATCGAGATCATGCGGCGCCTCATTGGCGTTGCGCAACTCCCTGTACTCTTCCCACTCGAGCGAAAGGCCGAACTCTTGTCTTTATCGAGAGCGCTAGTGCTCGAAGGGCGAACGGCGTGAAGGCTTTTGCTTATTAATCCTAATCGTTAGAACGCGCACGCGCGAACTCGCTTGCAGACTGCTCCGGTCTAGGCGGTCTTGTTCTCCTCGTTCAGTCTGACGATCCCGCTGGAACTTCCGCGAAGACGCAGCAGTCTCTGGATCCACTTCACCCGCCCCGGTGTCAATACGCCATTTGCAAAAATGTCCGCAGCTCTTCGGTTCCCGAGAGCGTAGGTCGGATAAGGATGAATGGTCGCGGAGATCGCGCCGAGCCCGGCCCCAGTCTTCATCGCCAAGGCATATTCCGCGATCATCTCTCCGGCGTTCGCTCCAAGAATCGATGCACCTAGTACCTTCCCCCGGCTGTTCGCAAGCACTTTCACCCAACCTGCCGATTCTGACTCCGTAATTGCTCGGTCCAACTTCGCGAATGGAAACCGGTAGACCCGAAACTTCTGGCCACTTTTCCGAAGTTCTTCTTCTCCCGGCCCGACGTGTGCCAACTCGGGGTCGGTAAAAGTGCACCACGGAATACGTCCTTGATCGACGCGGGACGGCATATGAAGGATAGCGTTCATGACTGCGACTTTAGCCGTGTGCTCGGCCATGTGGGTGAACATGTGCTTGCCCGTTACATCGCCGCAGGCGAAGATGTTTTTGGCGGTGGTTCTGCAGCGGGCATCGACCTGAATACCGCTCCCGGTTGTCCGAATGCCCGCAGCACCTGGATCGAGAGCCTCAAAGTTCGAACGTCGTCCCGCAGCCACCAGGACGAAGTCGAACGCAATCCGTTCACCGCTCTTCAGACGTGCAGCTTCCGGCTCGAAACTCTCGACTTCGTCGCCAAGCCGGAATAGAACACCTTCGTCGCGCAGGCAGTGCTCGAGCATCCCAGCCAGTTCGGCATCGTCCCGGGCGAGTATGCGCGGCGCTTTGTCGGTCACGGTCACCTGGGAGCCCAGCCGTCGAAAAACCTGAGCCATCTCGACGCCGATCGGCCCAGCCCCCAGCACGAGCAGGCGTTGCGGACGCTCCTTCAGCTCAAACAAATTCTCATTGGTCAGGATGGGAACGCGGTCAATGCCAGGAATCTCCGGAATGGCTGGTTTGCTCCCGGTCGCAATGATGAAGTAACGCGAGCTGACGACCCGCGAGGAAGTTCCGGAGGTGATTTCGACCGACTTGCGATCGATGAACCGGGCGCGCGCCGCGATCACCTCGACGCCCAGTTTCTCCATGTTGGGAGGCGCGTCGGCCTCTTCGTAGACGTGATCGCGGATGGAATGAACGCGCCCTATAATCCGAGACCAGTCATGCTCCAGACCGGAAGGCGTCAGGCCGTACGCCGACGCGCGGCGCATCTCATGCGCGACCTTCGCGGCCTTCAGTAAACTCTTGCTCGGGATACAGCCGTGCCAAGTGCAATCGCCGCCCAGAGGCCCATCTGAGATTAGTACGGTCTTCGCACCTAATACTGCCGACATACCGGCGGCCGTCAGCCCCGCCGCTCCCCCGCCAATGACCATCATGTCGAAGTCGGAGGTCATGCAGACTGGCGTCCGGAGGCTAGACGTGTTCTAACTTTGCGGACCGTCGACCAGGCCCCCAACCCGAGCAAACCGATAACGAAGAAGTACACCCAAGCAGGAATGTTCTTGCCAGCGATCAATAAGTATAAGTATGCAGACACGAAGAAGAATCCAGACGAGAGCAGGGGCGCCACCACTGATCGCCCCCGGCGTAGATTACTCACCAGCCACGCGATCGACAACGAGAAAAAAGGAATCGCACCTAGGTAGACCACCCCGAAGATCACGGGGTTGACCCCGTATTGGGCGCCCAGTCCAGCAATCCATCCTTGAACATCGGAGCGCAGATAACCGTTGCGAACGTAGTCGATGTAGAACTCTAGGGTTGAATAGGAAGCTCCGACCGAACCGCTATCGTTGAGGCCCCAGTTGTAACTGAGGTACTGCAATTTATTCGACGCGTCGTAAGAACTGGGCGGCGCGTACTTCTCGATGAAAACCGCCACGCTGCCGCTTTGCGAAAAGTCCGCCGCATACCACTGAAATATCTTGCTTACCTTCGCGAGCTGCCGGCCTGGGACGAACTGGTTGCGCGCCGGGTCCCCCAGCCAGGCCCGGAGGTTATCGTCGAGTTGATCGTTGATGGCTGCTTTCGCATACGCCTCGCGGCGCAGTGGCGGGCAACTCCTCGCCGCACAGACCAGCGCGCCGTGGATGCGCGGGTCCCCCATATTCCGGAGCCGTGTCTCGATGCTGTCGAGCGACTCGGCCTTTCCGTCTACTTTGTGTCTCGCCACTCTGAAGGGGTTATTGGTTCTCCAGATGCTCTTGACCGGGAAATTCGAAACAATCCAGCGGACGGTCAAGGCGTTGTAGGCGTTGATCAGAGCCGCCTTCGTTGCGTCCCGATCCATTGATTTCGGCCAGGGTCTGGCGATCTCGTCCAGATAACCGTCGAGCGAGCCCGTCGCTTCTACTTTCAGCTTTTCATAGTCTACCCGTGACTGTGGCGTCAAATAGTGATCGAGGATGGAAGTCCACGCAGCATGATTGATGTCCTGACCGAACGCAGAAGTATAGGCCGCAAGGCAACCCAGCACTCTAATGGCTTTCGTTATCTTCGTGCTCACCCTGGCTGCTCCCTTCCTTCCTTAAGAGTAGATGACAGCAGTACTGAAGTCCGACGTGACATGAATGTTCGCGCAGCCAATAGTCTTGCCCACCGGGGGGACGTCTTCCAATGCGGCGGCGTTAGGGTAGAAGGACGTCCGATACAATCGTTTCCCGTGGATCGGACTCGCGCCCGTCGGGGAAGCGCCAGTAATCGGGCTGCTTGACGAAGGGCATCGCGAGAGTCTTCTGCAGGACCACGGCGCGCGGATTCTGAAAGGCGGGCACCCCGATCTCAATCTTGTCCTGTGGCACATTCAGACGCAGTGTTCCATGCAGCCAGTCCCAGATGGTCAGACCGCTCGACCAATTGCTGTTGGTCTCTCCAGGAAGATTCGAATGATGGATACCGTGCATCCGCGGCGTTACCAGCAAGCGATTGATCCATCTTTCCCACTGAATGGGGAGGCGGACGTTCGAATGATGGAACATCACACAAAGAGCGAACGAGATCTGCCAGATCGAGAAAGTCAGCGGTGTGAGTCCGATCGCGATCACCTGCGCCCCTCGCCAAGGCACAGAAACTAGGAGTTCGCCGAAGTGAAAGCGGAGCGCCGTGGATGCGTCCAGATCGAGGTCGACATGGTGCACAGCGTGAAACCGCCACAGAACCGGCACTCGATGCAGCAGCACATGCCAGATATAGAACGTATAATCCATCAGGACCACGGCGAGGGACGCTTCGACCCAAGCTGGCATATGAACCAGTCCTAGGAGCCCCCAATGCCGCTTTTCCGCCAGATTTGCAAGCGGCTGGATCAACGGCGTTTCGAACACGACCATGGTCAACGCACCGAGCCCGGCGATCGCCAGATTTCTTACGCGATGCGGGAGAATAGGTTCCACTCGCTTACGTAGCGGCCGGCGCCGCTCCTGCCAGATCAACAGTGCCAGAGTACCGATCACGAGCGGGCCGGCAATCCACCCGGGTACGCGCCCCATTAGGTCAACTCCGCTCGTCGCCGACGGTACTCATTCACCCACTGCGCTGTATTTGCAGGCAGGTCAGGCATTACCAGCATGCGGAGCAGATCCTCCGGCACATCCACGTCGAACCAGGAAGGGCCGGTATTCACACGCAGGCCACACCGCGAGATCGCACTGGCGGTATCGTCGAAGGTTTGGCTGACCGACCAGCGTACGCCTTCAAACATTTTTGCGTGTACCTTCCGGCACACGATCGCGAAAAAACCTCCGTCTGCGGTGGGTCCAAGGGACACGTCAGCCGCCGAGCTCAGCAGGGCGCGGACGTGGCCGGCGGGGAGGCCCGGGGAATCGCTTCCCATTACCATCGCGATTTCGCGGCCCGAAGACAGTGCGCCGTCGAGTGCATGGAATAGCCGCGTCCCAAGGTCTCCAGCGACTTGTACGGAGCGGGGACATTGAATGCCGGGCCAAGCCTCTGTCGCGGAGTCTGAGGAGATCTCGAGGTCGGCTGCATCTACGAGAGTCGCTAACATCTGACCCGCATCGCAGACAAAGGCCGAATGCAGTCGGCTTGCTTCGTCGGGGCTCAGGGGCGGACAGAGTCTGGTTTTCACGCGGCCGGGTAAGGGGGCCTTTGCGAATAAGATGATAAGAGGACGAGGCATCTCCGGATAAACCCTCAAGATTTCAGAATGACATGGTAAGCATCATCGTGCCAACGCTAAACGAAGAGGACCGGATGAGTAACACGCTGGAAGCCTTGCAAGCCCTGGCCGGTGACAAAGAGATCCTCGTCGCCGACGGTGGCAGCGAGGACCGGACGGTGGAGATCGCGATCCGTGCTGGCGTTCGCGTGGTTTCCTGCGATCGGGGCCGAGGTACTCAGCTGCGGACAGCTGCCCGTGAGGCGTCCGGAGACATCCTGTGGTTTGTTCACGCCGATACCAGACCGGAAGCCGGAGCGTTGGAATCGATTGGGAACGCCTTGCTTGACGGCGCCGCTGCGGGCGGCAACTTCTCGCTGGTATTTGAAGGGGATCATTACTCCGCCCGGCAGATGACTATTGTTTACCCCTACCTCCGATGGCTCGGACTCAGCTACGGAGATGCTGGCATCTTCATACGCAAAACCGTTTATGATGCGATGGGTGGCTGCCGTCCATACCCGCTCTTTGAGGATCTGGATTTGGTCCGGCGCATGAGACGCTATGGCAGGTTCGTCCATCTTCGGGCCCACATCTTCACCTCATCGCGGCGCTTCAGCGGACCGCATTACGTACGCGTCTGGGCGCTCTGGATCACGCTGCAGGTTCTTTACTGGTTCGGGGTTTCGCCGTATCGGCTCGCCCGCTGGTACCGGCTCGCGAGGTGATTCCGCTTAAACCCGCAAGTGTCGTGCGAACCACCTCCGCGCTGTCGGGATCGGGAAATCCGTGTCTTCGCAGCAAGGCGAGGGTCAGCTCGTTGCGAAAGCTTTGGTCGATCGCCAGATGAGGCAGAAACGAGGACGCAGAACGGAGCATGAGCTTATCCCCTTCCCCCGCTCCGCTACGCAGGAACCGTTCCGTAAAGCGATCGAACTCTTCACCTCGAACCAGCACGGGCCGCCGTTCGGCTGGCATGGCGGAGAATGCCAGCTCTGCTAGTTGCCAGACCGGAATTGAGGCCTCTCTGCCGGCACAGACATGATAGACGGAGTTCGCTTCGAAATGGCGCTCAAAGAGGCAATCGAGTGCGGCTGCCGCCCAGCGGACATCAATCAGATCGACACGTGCCTCGGGCAGCCCCGGCATCAGCGGAAATCGGTATTGCGGTACGAGGCGAAGCGCTTTTTCGAAATAGCCCGGCTGATCCCCCACAACTGAGCTGAGTCGAAAGACCGCAGCCGGGAGACCGGCCATGGAAGCGAATACCCGCCCCTCTGCTTCATACTTCGATTGCTCATAGGTATTGACGAACCCATACCGATTACAATAGGCGCTTTCCGGCAGTTCCCCGGAGTCCCGCCCCATGACGTATGCCGTGCTGACATGCGCAAACCGTCTGAGCCTGTCGGATTCCCGTGCCAGAGCGAGGACAGTTCCTGTTCCATCGGCATTCGCCGCGCGTG
>JBDTTL010000080.1:0-16559 GCA_039930665.1 Acidobacteriota bacterium | reverse complement strand
GGGCGCGCTCCGCGGCACCGCGGCGTGAAGATGGGACGCGTGACGCGCGTGGGGCCAGATCGGGTGTTCGTGGAACCAGGCGCGGCTCACGAGACCGCTCCCTTGAAACCGGGCGACGGTGTGGTGTTCGATGCCGCGGGTTGGCGCAATCCGGAGGAACCGGAAGAAGGCGGCCGCCTATTTGCCGTGCGCAGCCACCTGAGCGGTGAGTCGGAGCTGCAATTCGGTAACGGTGTGGTGCGGTTCGCTCGTATCCGCGCGGACGATTTGCTATGGCGCACGCATGATCCTGAAATCGACCGCATCGCGCGTCCTTTCCTCGATCCGTCCGCGCCCATGGCCCGCCAGCGCGTGCACGTCTCGGTCGAAGCGCGTGAAGGAGCGCCGCTGCGCGCTGTGTGGTCGCTAGAAAGTCAGCCGCCGATGAGTGTGTCGGTCGAATCGTCCGCGCTTTTGCGTCCGGCGCAGAACCGCGGCATTACGCCGGACTCTCTACGCGAACAGTTTGCACGGCTTGGCAACACGGCCTACGAACTCGGTGAGGTCACTCTCGACGCGGAAGGCTCGCTGTTCGCTGCGGTATCTACACTTAACCAGATGCGGCGGGAGGCGGTGGAGAAACTGCAAGCCGCCGCGACGCATCGGCCGCCGGTTGAGATTCACGATCCTACTGCCGTACTCAAGAAGCTGGAAGTCGCGGAGCGTCCTCACCATCCCGATACTGCACCTCAGCTTCATCTTCTGGTCCGAACGCCCGAGCAACTGGAAGCGGCCCTGCTATTGGCGGCCGCACCTGCCAGTATCACTCTGGATTATCTGGATCTTTACGGGTTGCGTCCCTCAATTGACCGCGTGAAGGCTAGCCGAATTCCAGCGCGAGTCGCCAGCCCGCGCGTGCTCAAACCCGGCGAGGCGCGCATCCTGAATTTTCTCGTCAGTCTGGACTGCCCGATCTTGGTTCGTCCGGCGGGCCTAGTGCATGCACTGCGCGGTAGCGGCCACGCCCAATTAATCGGCGACTTCAGTCTGAACGTCTCCAACTCCGTCAGCGCGGAATTGTTTCTGGATCTGGGCCTGGAGCGGTTGACCCCTGCGCACGATCTGAACGCCGCTCAGGTTGCGACCCTGGCGCTCCGCATTGGCGCGGAGAATATAGAGGCTATCGCCTACCAGCATTTGCCGGTGTTTCACACTGAGCACTGTGTCTTCTGCCGCTTCTTATCGAAGGGAACCAGCTATCGCGATTGCGGGCGTCCCTGCGAAAAGCACCGCGTCGAGCTTAAGGACACCAAAGGCCGTGCACATCCGGTGCTTGCCGACGTGGGCTGCCGCAACACGGTTTTCGGCGCGGAGGCGCAGGAAGCCAGTGGCCACCTGGACACTTGGCGACAAGCCGGGATTCGCCACTTCCGTCTGGAATTTGTGCATGAATCCGGCGAGCAGTTGAGCCAGGTCTTCCAGGCCTTCCACTCCGCTCTCGCCGGGCGTATTACCTGCAAGGACCTAGGCGCGCAACTCCGCCGAGCTTCACCGCAGGGAGTCACCGAAGGCAGTCTGTTCGTGCCGCTTGATTACTTGAAACTGCCGGTATTACAGTAGCGGCGCGCCCGCATTCCACGCGCCCCGCGTGGGGCGTATAATCGACGCAGAGCAGGAGGGACCATGCGAACTTGGGGAGTTGCCATTTTGGCGTTATTATTTACGGGCGCCGTAGGCGCGCAAGGAACGAAAGGGTCGGGGGCCACTACCCCGCCGCCCGCGGTCGGTAACCCGGGACGCACCACGCCCACGCAGCCCACGACACCATTCCCTAATGACAACAACCCGATTGAGCGGCCGATTTACATCTCAGGGAGCGTGATGCTGAGTGATGGCACACCGTTGACCGACCGCGCGAAGATCGAGCGCGTGTGTAACGGAGTGCCAATTGTTGAGACCGAAACCGACCGCAAGGGGCACTTCAGCTTTGAAGTTGGACATAGCCTCGAAATGCCAGACGCCAGCGTCGGTTCCGATACGATGGGTGGTCGCGGCTCTCCCTTCGGCAACACCCCTAACCGCGGTGGGATGTCGGGCGGCCGATTTGGAGGCACCGACCGCCGGCTCTGGGGATGCGAGCTGCGAGCGGCGCTGGCCGGCTTCCGCTCCGATGTGATTCAGCTTGACAGCATCCATTACATGGACAATCCCAACATCGGCACCATCGTTTTGCACCGCATGGCAAAAGTGGATGGATTGACGATTAGCGTGGTGTCGGCTCTCGCGCCGAAAGACGCACGCAAGGCTTACGAAAAGGGCCGCGAGGCCGAAGCTAAGAACAAACTGGACGACGCCCAGAAAAATTTCGAGAAAGCGGTTAGCGTATATCCGCAGTATTCCCTCGCTTGGTTCGAACTGGGCCGGATGAATGAGCAGGGCAACCGTATCGATGAGGCGCGTAAAGCCTACCAGCAAGCCATTGCCGCAGAGCCCAAATTTATTCAGCCGCACGAACAGCTCTGCTGGCTGGCATTGCGCGAGTCCAAGTGGCAGGAATTGGTTGAGCTCACCGATGAGTGGCTGCGGCTGGACCCGGCGAACTCTCCCAACGCTTACTATCTCAGCAGCATCGGTAACCTGCAGACCCAGCACTCCAGTGCCGCGGAGAAAAATGCGCGCGAAGCAGTTCGCATGGACCCGGGCAAGAAAAACATGCGCGCGCGCTACGTGCTGGGCCTGGCCTTGGCGCAGAACCACGAGTTCGCGGAATCGGCTCAAGCCATTCAATCCTATTTGGAATCAACGCCAGAAGCGAAAGATAGGGCCGCCGTCGAGAAGCAATTGGAGCAGATCCAACAGGAAGTGAAGGGGAACGTCCAGTCGAAGGCCGAGCAGCCGAAGCCGGAATAGTCCCCAAGGCGAAAAAGCCGCGAAGCCGAAATAGCCAAGCTACACTGAAGGTAATGAGGCCGCTCCTAACGCTCGCCTTCGCGGCCGTATTCTCTATGGGCGCGACGGATGCAGCTTTCCAGCGGGCCACGGAAAAGTTGGATCGCATCGAATCCGGTCACGTTCGTCCAGGTTCGGTCATCGTTTTTACGCCGGACGAAATGAACGCCTGGGCCCGGGGTCGGGTGCCGCAAATGTACCAGGGCATTCGTGACCCAAGCGTACAACTTGGCCAGGGCTCGGCCACCGGCTCAGCCTTTGTCGATTTCCTAAAGATGCGGCAGGGCGAAGGGCTGGACACCAATTTTTTGATCGCGAAGCTGATTCAAGGCGAGCGGCCACTGAAAGTCTCCATCGAGCTCGAATCCAGTCATGGGCGCGCGACGGCGCGTCTGACGCGCCTGGAGATCACAGGCGTAGCCGTTACCGGTATGGTATTGGATTTCCTGGTAAATGAATTTTTTCTCCACCTGTTCCCGGACGCCAAAGTGAATCAGCCTTTCGAATTGCACAATAACATTGAGCGCATCGAACTGCGGCCTGATGGCGTAAGAGTCACGATGCGGAAGTGAGCGCCGCTTTCGCCGCCGTGCGGCCGGCTTGGATGCAGTCCGGAATGCCGATGCCCTCGTAAGCGTTGCCCGCGAGGTGCAGCCCGGGAATCGCGGTGACGCGCGCCCGAATTTCTTCGACGCGTTGTTGATGGCCAATAGTATATTGCGCCATGGATCGCGGCCAGCGCGCGATTACCTGCGAGAGCGGCGCCGCCGTCAGGCCCAGAATTCGACGCAGCTCTTCCCGGGCGATGGCGATCACCGATTCGTCGGATTCGTCCAGAATCGCTGGGTCGCCGATGCCGCCAAAGAAACAGCGCAGCACGATGCGGTCATCCGGGACTCGGAAAGAAAATTTCGTGCCGACGAAGGTGCACGCGGCTAGCCGCTGGCGTTCTTTTTTTGGCACCAGAAAGCCGAATCCCGCGCGCTTACCTTCGAACTCAGCAGCGCGATAGATCAAAGAGAGAGTCAGCGACGAACTATAGTCGATGCTCCCCAACAGTTCGGAAAGCCGCGCATCCAGGCCGCGAACCAAATGCGCCGCCGACCACGCAGGGCAAGCCACAATTACCTGGTCCGTTTCAATCCATTCGCCGCCGGCACGGACTCGAAATCCGTTTTCCATGCGTTCCACTGTTTCCACATCCGCGCGGCACACGTTGACGCGCGATGCCAGGGCGTCCACTAGAGTTCCCAAGCCGCCTTTCAACGTGCGGAACAGCGGGCCGCTGGGGGCTGCACCAGAACGTGCCGCGCTGGAACGCCCCGCCAGTACTCCACGCACCAGACTTCCGTACTTGGCCTCCATTTGCAGGAAACGCGGCAACACGCTCCCGACGCTTAGCCGAGCGGGATCTCCACCGTAAACGCCCGAGAGCAGCGGTTCGGCCAGGTAGTCCAGAGTTTCCTGTCCGAAATGATCGACTACAAACTCGGCGACGCTGCGATCGCGTGACTCCCCCGGTTTGCGGAAATACTCCAGCCCCATGCGGATCTTCGTGCCCCAACTCAACAACGGCGATTTAACCATGGGCATGACGCGCGTGGGCACAATCATCATCACGCCCTCGGGCAGCGCGACCAGCGCGCCGTGTTTCAAAATATAGGTGGTGCGCTGGTGATCGTTCGAGCCGATCACGTCGGCTTCCAGGCCTAGCTCTTTGATGAGCGTCAGCGCCGCCGGCTTGGCTGAGAGAAAGCTGTCCGGCCCGCATTCGAGCGTGCAGCCGTCGACCACGCGGGTTTCGATGACGCCGCCCGCGCGCGCTTGCTTTTCAAGGATGGTGCAATCGGCTCCGGCAGTCGTTAGATCGTACGCGGCAGAAAGGCCCGAGATACCCGCGCCAACCACGACTACTTTCTGGTGGGTGCTTGGCACCTGGGGCTGATCCTACGGCCGGAAATCGCGTACGATTTCTACACAGGCCTTGACGTTTTCCACCGGCGTCTCCGGCAGAATTCCGTGGCCCAGGTTGAAGATGTGACCCGGCCGCGAACCGGTGCGCTTCAGCAACTCATGCACGCGCATCTTAAGTTCCGGCAGCGGAGCCATAAGTACCGCCGGATCCAAATTGCCCTGGATCGCCGAACGATAGCTGATGTCGAGCCAAGCCTGGTCGATGTTAATGCGCCAGTCGACGCCCATCACGTCGCCGCCCGCTGCATGCAGCTCGCGGAAGAATCCCGCCGCGCCGGTGCCGAAGTGGATGGCAGGAACACCCGCCGCGCGAATGCGTTCGATCAGCGCGCGCGAATAGGGCGCAACGTAGCGCACATAGTCGTCCGGCCCCAGCGCGCCCACCCAGCTATCGAACACTTGGACAATACGCGCTCCGGCTGTGACCTGAAGCACGGCGAAAGCTCCCAGTACATCCACCAGCTTGCCCATCAGCCGGCGCCACAGAGTTTCGTCGCGGTACATCATGGTCTTGGTCCGGAGGAAGTTGCGCGACGGGCCGCCTTCGATCATGTAGCTGGCCATGGTAAACGGCGCTCCCACAAAGCCGATCACCGGCACGCGGCCGGCCAACGCCCGCACCACCTGCTGAATGGACTCGCCCACGTACCCCAGGTCATCGGTGTTTGAGATCGACAGGCTATCGACGTCGTCGGTGGTCCGCACCGGATTATCAATCACGGGCCCCTCGCCCGGCGCGAAGCGCAGCTTCAGCCCCATTGGCTCCACCGGAAGTAGCAAATCCGCAAAAATGATGGCCGCGTCTACGTCCAGGATCTCCACTGGTTGCAGCGTGACTTGGGCCGCCAAATCGGGGCGTTTGCAGATTTCCAGGATGCCATGTTTGGAGCGGATGTCCCGGTATTGCTTCATATAGCGGCCCGCCTGCCGCATAAACCACACCGGGCGAACGTCCGTCGGCCGGCGGCGGCAAGCATCAAGGAACCGGCTATTCATGGGAGCCACACGCATTTCCCCAAATTAGCACAAACGTTCTTAGGAAATGGTGTTTTTTGCTCGTCCGCGGCGGATTCTCTTTAGAATCTGCGGGGCTTTGGCGCTTAAGGCGGCTGGGAGCGCGGGTTCGAATTGCAGATCGGGAGTGTGATAAAGTTGCAGCCGTTCCGCTAACTGGTGCTTTAAGAATGGTTTAGCGTGCTCGATGGCGGCGAGTGTGGCGGCTTGCTGTTCCGGAGTCCCTTGCAGCATCAGCCGCACGTTGGCGCGGCGAAAATCCGGCGAAACATGAACCTCGCTCACTGCAGCGGGGCCAACCCGGGGATCGGTCAGTTCGTAGTTGATCAGCTCGTCCAGCTCCTCGCGGAGTCCTTCCGAGACGCGTTCGTTGCGGTGCGGATCCAAGCTTCAGGATACACCCGAAGCCCGGAATCATCGCTCGGTGAAATTGGAGCTAACGTGGAATCATGCGGCGCGCGACAGCGTGGACCTTCGACCGTCACTTCGCAACGATGCGCTCCCAGCTTAAGCGTGGGAGCTAGGCTTCCGCTCCTACTTCGACGTTCGCCGACTTCATCAGTAAGCCGGCAATCTTGCGCAGAGTCTGCTCAGCTGCCTGCTCTTCCGCCAAAGACGCTTGCAGCAAGCTAACCACCTCGCGAGCACCCAACCGCTGGGCCAAACTGATTGCCGTCATATACCCGGCCATCTCGTAATGTTCCACCCGGCTCCCGGCGCCAATGATGCCCAAGTCGAGTATGGTTTCTTCGCCCTCTTCCTCCAGCGCCTCGGCACCCTCTTTGATCACGCCTTCCATGCCTTCACACTTCTTGCCGCCAGGTTTCATCTCTAGCAGCTTGCTTATTTCTTCGAGTCGGGCCACCTGCGCCTCGGTCTCCTTTAGATGCTTCGTGAACGCCGTCGACAGTGATGCGTCGTGCGAGCCTTTGGCCATTTTCGGAATGGCCTTCGTCAGTTGCTTCTCCGCCGAATACAGATCTTTGATCTCGTCTTCGAGAAGGTCCTTCACGGATTGTTTGTCAGCCATCTTAGTTCTCCTTCTTGCTTTTGGCGTTCGTGGAATCGGTGACTCGTGCGCTACCGGCTTTTTTCTTTTTAGGAGGCTCGCGTCTACGACCCTCCTCAACGGCATCCGCCAGAGTAGCGAGGGCATTTGTGGTCCGCGTCCCCTGTTTTTCAGACTTGAACTCCTGAAACGCGGGCGCCTGAACATATTCCCAATCTCCGCCTTCGTTCCAAGGTCCGCGACCATCTCGATCACCGCGCTCGCCGGCCCCCGTCGAATCGTTGAAATATTGATCCACCAGACCCGCTGTCGGGGCGATCTTGCCAATCGTGAATCGGTCCTTGCCCATACTTTCGAGTGCAGCCGTGAAGGCTTTCATATGTGTGATTTCGCGAGTCATCAAGAACTGCAACGCGTCTTGGGTGCCCGGGTCTTCGCAGAAGTTGATGAGCCGCTCGTAGACGATCTTCGCGCGCGCCTCGGCGGCGATATTGCTCCGCAGATCGACATCCAACTCGCCTGTGATTTTCAAGTAATCCGCCGTCCAAGCATCGCCCATCGAATTACAGAGACCAACGCCTCCGCCCCCCGCGATGGCAATCAGGGGGTCAGCCTCTGCCGCCTTACGCGAAGTCTTCATCGGCTTCAAGTGCATGCGCGCCAGCGTGCCGACAATTTCCAGATGGCTCAATTCTTCGGTGCCGATGTCCATCAGCAGGTCTTTCCGCGCGGGATCGTCACAGTTCAGGCCTTGAATCGAATACTGCATGGCTGCAGCAAGTTCGCCATTGGCGCCGCCGAATTGTTCCAGCAGCATGTTGCCGAACTTCGGATCGGGGGTGTCAACCCGAACCGTATACATTAGCTCTTTTACGTGGTGATACATGTTCTCACATAAAGCACGTGAAAGACCTTTCTGACGAAGCTGCCGATTCACCAGGCACGCAGCTTAAGCCAGAACATTCGGCAGGGAAGCCATGGCAAAAGGTGCACCTTGGACGCGAAGGTTGCCGATTGGGGATTCGACGAAATTGCCTGCGAAAGAGACGTGCTCTTTGCGGTGTGGACTATTCAGCCGCCCGCGTAGCCTTTGCGATCCACTTGGACCAATAGAAAGTCATCGGTGTCTTGCCGCTGTTGGTGATCCCGTGGAGTGTATTGCCGGCGCAATACATGATTGCGCCGGGACCGACCTGTACCGCTTTCCCATCGCATTCGATTTCGCCGTTGCCGTCGCTGACGATCAGGAATTCTTCTTCGGGATGACGATGCGGCGGATGCGGGCTTGCGCCCGGAGCCAGGATTGCCATGCCGGTACATATGCCGCCCAGTTGATCTGTCGGGCCGTTGTAGTGCATGAAGACCTGACAGCCCTCCGTGGCCATGGTCTCCACATTCGTCAAATCCAATACGCCGTCGCGAAGTTTAGCCGAGGCGGTAGCGACGGTCACAACGTTATCTGATTCAGGCACTCTTGCCTCCCAAGTAACACCTTAACTGATCCGCTACGCGCCTGAGTTTACGTCAGAAAAGAATGCGACTCTTGCGCGACTCGAGCCTACCGGAATTCACGCCGGGAAGGGCGCGCAATTCGGCGATATCGACAAACCGCTGGACGGTCCGTCTCGCGATGATTGCGTCGGCCACGTCATTGCCGACACCGAGAACCCCCGCGATTTCGTCGGCCGGCGAGGTATTGACGTTGACAAGCGTCAAATTTTCCAGAAAATAAGCCGTGACACGCACCAGTTCCTCATCGGTTCCGTTGGCCCCGCGCTGCGTCATGTCCGCAAAGACATCGTTCCAACGATCCCAGGATCGAGGCTTGTTCAGGAACACCTCAGTAGAGTGGCATCGGCCGCAGACCGTCTGCACAGCCGGCAGATTCGGATCTGGATCCGCCGCGCGTGCCGTCCCTGCCACGCAGGCTCCGAAGGCCATAGCGGTGCCGGCGACGATCCACGCAAGCCGGCCCGGGGTCATTTTGCGTTGGCTGTCAGTGCGCGCCCTTTAAGCCTCGCCTCGACTGCGCTGGGGATGCCTTCGGCGAACTGGCTCACCGTACGGACCAGCTTGCCGTTGGCGAAGGACATCTCCAATAGCTTTTCGCTGTGCATGGTCTTTCCGTACTCGTCCTTCATTTGGGTGACGATCTTTTTGGACTTCACGTCGACCACATCACCCGATGAAAGATAGGCGTACTGCCCGCCGATCCCGATCGTGATCCAGTCTGCGGAGGCAGTCGTCGGGAAGCTCGTTTTCAGCACCGGCCACTCTCCCGTGTTGTCGTAAACCAGCACTCCGTAATTGATGTTGTCCACCACCCAGAGTTCGCTTTCATCCGGCGTCAGCGCGATGCCGTGGCTGGGGCAGGCGTGTCCGTAGAAGTGCTGCGTGACGTCAGCCCACTTCGCCTTCCACAACTCAGCCGGCGCCTCAATACGCTTGATTACTTCGCCGGTTTTCACATCGGCGATCTCGAAACCCAGCAGATTATTAACATTGGCATAGACGCGCGTCGCGTCGTGATTGATCACAAACGGGCGCACGTGGTCGGAGAACATGATGGTCTTCAGGGCCTTCATGGAGGGCACGTCGCCCACCGTCATGGTCACGCCGTTAGGGGCCATGAACACCGTCTTGCCGTCGGCGCTGAGCCCCATGTTATGGGCAAAGTTGCTCTTTGGCGCCTGGATTTTCCCCTTCAGTACTCCGTCCTGGGCGTTGATCACATACCAGAAGTCCTTCAGATCGGAGCCCACCACCAGCGTCTTGCCGTCTGGCGTGACTTCGGGACGCTCACAGCAAGTCCCGTCGTAGGTGTTCTCCCAAACCTTCTGATCGGTCGCAAGATCGAACGCCGCGAGACGCCCGCGGGTCGCCAGATAAATCATGTTGGTGGTCTTGCTCGCGGCCACTCCCGACACTTCTTCTGGACTGATGCTCGCCGCAACGTTCCACGTCGGAATCCGCTTCACGAACTCGAAGTTGCGGTCGACATCGAGGACGACAATCCCTACGCCGTTCTGGTCGGATGCGAATTGGCCACCCGCCGAACCGCCGGGCAGAGTCACATAAACCAGACGGCGGTCGCGCTTACCGAATCCCTTGGCGATTTGTGGGCCGGCGGCGCGCGGGTCTGAGGATCCGGCGGGCCGGTAGGGACGCTCGGGCCGGTTCACCGCGTTCTCGGTGCGGATTCCGTCTGATGTCGTTTGTGGGGTGGCCGTCTGCTGGGCGGCCGCGCCCGGCGCCATCATGGTAACCGCGAGGGCGGACGCAGCCGCAACGGCAAAGAATCGGTTTCGGAACGCCATTGGAACCTCCAGGACCGCGTTACTGCCGCAGCGCGTATACAAAGAGCGCACTGCCCGCGCACACCGCGACGTACTGACGCCCGTTAATCGAATAAGTCATGGGACCCGAAGTGACACGTCCACCCAGTGCCGCTTTCCAGAGAAGTTTCCCGCTTCGTGAATCCAGGGCGAAAAAATACCCTTCGCGTCCACCGCTGAACAACAGGTTGGAGGCGGTGGTCATAATGCCGGCGTCGGTCACATCGCTCATGGGGAAGTCCCACTTCTTTTCGCCGGTCTTGGGGTCGATGGCGCGGATCACGCCGTATTGTTCACCGTCTTTGCGGTAGTTGAAATTCCCCGCGACCACCGGAGGCGTAACGTTGCGCGGACCGCCTCCGCCAAAGGTCTGGCCCTTCACGTATTCGGCGTCCTGCTTGACGAAGAACGACGAATAGTCTTCCCATGCCGGAATATAGAAGAGTCCCGTGGCGGGGCTGAACGATGGGTTATACCAGTTGGTTCCGCCTTGGTTGCCGGGGTAAATTAGAGTGCCTTCGCGGTTGGATTGCGCCTCTGGAACCTTCATCGGGCGTCCCCGCTCGTCAAAGCCCTTCATCCAGGTAACCTTCACGAACGGCTTGCCGAGGAGGAACTGGCCCGTCGTACGGTCGATCACATAGAAGAGGCCGTTACGGTTTCCCCACAACATGACTTTACGCACACGGTTGGTCCCAGGCATTTGAATGTCGGCGAGAACCGGCACCTGCACCGAATCGTAGTCAAACTCATCGTGTGGAGAGAACTGGTAATGCCACTTCAAGACACCGGTATCGGCGTCGAGGGCAACGACGCTATCGCTGTAGAGGTTGTCGCCGCCGCGGTTGTCGCCGTTCCAGTCCGGTCCGGGGTTGCCGATTCCCCAGTAGGTGAGATTCAGATCGGGATCATAGGAACCTGTGACCCAGACGGAGGCGCCACCGGTCTTCCAGGAATCGCCGGCCCAGGTTTCGTTCCCTTTTTCGCCGGGACCGGGAATGGTGTAGAAGCGCCAGTCGTGCTTGCCGGTGGCTGCGTCGTAAGCGTCGATGTGGCCGCGGATTCCGTATTCCCCGCCCGCGACGCCGACGATGACTTTATCTTTGACCACCAACGGGGCGTGGGTGATGGCGTAACCATCGACCGCTTTATCGACTTCCACATTCCAGATCGGCTTGCCGTTGCGGGCATCGAGCGCGATCAGGTGGGCGTCGATGGTGCCGAGGAAAACCTTATCGCCTAGAATAGCCACGCCTCGGCTGAGGCGGCCGCAGCAGGGGCGCGAGTCGGGCGAGGGCGTCCAGGAGAAAGTCCAGAAGATACGGCCGGTCACCGGATCCAGCGCGACGACATCATCCGGGTTCTGAATGGTATACATCACGCCATCGACCACCAGCGGAGTCGCTTCGTACTTCTCGATGGAGCGTGCCTGGTAGACCCACTGCAATTCCAGGTTCTTTACGTTCTCCGGTGTGACCTGCGTCAGCTTACTGTAGCGCTGGCTGTTGTAGTTTCCGGAGTATGTAAGCCAGCTTTGCGGTTCTTTGTCCGACTGCAGAATGCGATCAAACCCAACCTGGGCTGACGCTACCGCTGCCGCTGCGAGCGCAAGAATCAGAAGTTTCTTCATGGACGGGCGATTCCTTTCAGGGACATCAGATACGCAACCAGGTCGGCACGTTCGGCCGCAGTGAGACTGTCCTTAAAGGACGGCATCGGTGACGTGTTGATGGGAGAAAATTCTTTGAGTTCGGAACGCTGGAAAGAGAGCAGGCGCTCCTTGCTGTCGATCAGTTGCACCGTGAAGGTGTCCTGATTCAGAATGCGACCGGTGATTGCGGTCCCGTCGGCTGTCACAACGCGGAACATGCGGTTCTCCGGCATGATAACGGCGTTGGGGTCGGAAAGAGATTGATCCAATTCGGCGACGCGGCGCAGCATGCCGATGTCGCTCAAGCCCGGCCCGAAATGCGAACCTACAGCTTCTGCGCGGTGGCAGTTGGTGCAACGACCTTTGCCTTCGAATAAAGTCTTCCCGCGTGCGGCATCGGCGCCGGCCGGAAGCACCTGGCCGGCTGCGGCGGGCAAGGATCGCAGATAGGCGACGATGGTGCGGAGCTGAGGCTCGGGCATGGTTTGCGCGGGCATACCCGTGCCCGGAATGCCATTGCGGAGAATCTTCACGATGTCGTCATCGGTGCGGGCGCGGGGAAACTTCGCGTGGCTGAAATCCACACCGGCAATCTGGTCCCCATCCGGCCCGTGGCAATAAATACAATTGGCAATGTAAAGACGCTCACCGATGTCGATATCGGTCTTGGTATAGGTGCCGCCAGCCAGTTCGTGTTGGGCCGCTAGCGAGCCGGCCATGAGCAGGGCAAGAACGATTATCCGCATATAGACGTAGTCTCCGGAACCAGGGTTATCATATCGCGTTTCGGCCGGTGGTTCACCCTCGACCCGGAACATGTGCGAATAGTCCTGGCTGACATGACTGCGGCTCCGGGGCGGCTCGATAGTATTCCCTTCCGAAATGGTTCGATACTGGATAGGTCTTTAGTGATGACCAAACCCGAATGGCTCTGGCTCCTGTTTTCGTTAGCGATCATGGCGGCGGTTCTGCTAGGGCCTCGTGCAGAGCGAATTGGGCGAAGCCTCGCTGCAAAGCCCGTCTGGTGCGGAGTGGTGATTGCAGCACTGCCCGTATTGCTCCGGCTGGCGCTGCTGCACCACCATCCTGAGCCCACGCCCGCCGGCGCGGACGACTTCAGTTATCTTCTACTCTCCGACACGCTGACGCATTTCCGCCTGGCGAATCCACCGCATCCCATGCATCGTTTTTTCGAAGCGAATTTCATTCTCCAGGAGCCACACTACAGCTCAATCTATCCGTTGGGCCAGGGGGTATTTCTCGCTGCGGGTCAGATTCTGACCGGCCATCCGTGGATCGGTGTGTTGTTGTCGGAGGCGGCACTATGCGGGCTGTGTTACTGGATGCTGTTGGGCTGGACCAGTCCGCTATGGGCGCTCGCCGGCGGGCTGCTCGCCGCTTGCGAATTTGGGCCGCTGAATCAATGGATGAACAGTTATTGGGGTGGGGCAGTTGGCGGCATCGCCGGATGCTTAGTGTTCGGTGCGCTGCCGCGATTACTCAGCGGTGGAATTGGCGCAGCCTTGCTGATGGGGGCCGGACTGGGGCTTTCCTGCCTGACGCGCCCTTTTGAGACGGTATTGGTTGCATTCAGCGTTGTGCTGTATTTCCTGATGGCGGTTCGCGGGTTAGAAGCGCGAAGGCTGGGGCAGATGGCAGCGTTGGTACTGACGGCGGCGGCTCCCTTCGCGGGACTCAGCCTGCTGCACAACTGGGCGGTGACGGGGCAATGGACCAAGCTTCCCTATTCCGTGAGCCGGGAGCAATACGGCGTCCCGGCGGCATTCACATTTCAGGCAAATCCCGTGCCGTCGCGGACGCTGACTCCAGAACAGCAACTCAACTATAAGGCCCAGTCAATCGTGCATGGCGAGGGTAGAGAAACATTGGCGCGGTATGCATCGCGTTTGCCCGAACGCATCGCTCGTTGCGGATTCTTTTTCTATCCGCCACTGTATTTGGCGCTACTCGCGTTCCCAGCCTCACTTCGCGAAAGGCGTTTCCGATGGCTGTTGGCTACCGCGGCGGCTTTCATCCTGGGCACAAATCTTTACCCTTATTTCTATCCCCATTACATCGCTTCGTTGACCTGTGTTTTCGTACTCATGAGTTTGATTGGGCTGCGCCAGATCGGGAGGCTGCGGCTGGGCGAAAGAAGAGTATGGCAGGGAGCCGTGCGGCTGATACTGCTTCTGTGCGCCGCGTGGTTCCTATTCTGGTATGGAATCTACCTGGTAGGCGACGAGCGAGTGCTGACCGCGATCACCCGGTACGACACCGGGGATTTCATAAACTGGGGCGACGCCGAGGGACGCGTCAGTATCAACCGGCAATTGGCACAAATGCCGGGTGAGCAACTGGTGTTTGTGCATTACTCACCCCGGCATGGGTTTCACGAATGGATTCACAATCCGGCGGACATCGACCAAGCGAAGGTGGTCCGGGCCCTCGATTTAGGCGATGAAGAGAATCGGCAACTAACTAGCTACTACCCGCATCGCACCGCATGGCTGCTCGAGCCGGACGACTGGCCGCCGCGTTTGACTCGGTATCGGCCGCAGGAGACGGAACCTATCTTGCCGGAACCTCTTTCGCATGCTGCGCCGCCCGCACGACGAGTTCCCACGCCTGCTACTGAACGCAACGATTTCAACACCCTGCCGGAGAGCGGTTTTCTGAAGCGTCAGCGCTAGGAACCCATCGGGTCGCCGCCGAAGCGCCTCCGATACGCAATTGGGTGAGAACTGTGATTCACTATACGTTATGAAAATCGTAACCCTCCTCGTATTCAGTTTGCTGGTCGCGATCGTGCCCGCGTTCGCCCAGAAGAAGACTATTCAACCCAAGGAATTCGCGACCGGTGGGCCGTTCAGCCCGGCGGTCCTTGTCGATGGCACGCTGTACGTCTCGGGCCAGATCGGGCGGGATTTAACAACTCAAAAGGTGCCGGCCGATTTCGATGCTGAAGTCCACCAGGTGCTGGACAACATCGGCGTCATTCTGCGCGAAGCGAAGATGACATATGCGGACGTGGTCTCGGTGCAAGTCTATTTGACCGATATGACGCTTTTCCCGCGCATGAATGCGATCTACACAACCTACTTCAAGACCGAACGGCCCTCGCGCACAACCGTAGGAGTGCTCAAACTCGCGGTCGCTGAGGCACATATTGAGATCACGGTGACAGCCCACCGGTAGGCTCTTGCTCGCGCGGGCTTGGGCGGGCCATCCGGCTCTTCAGATCCCGAGCGGCCGTTTCGGGATACGCTTCAGCCGGTCCTCGCGGCTCTTCGCTTGCCACGCGCGGCCCAGGCGGTACGTTTGCAGGACGCAAATCGCCACCAAAGCGATCACCAGCATCGGTCGAACGGGTCCGAGCAGGAGCAAGCCACGCGGGGTAAGCGCCATATAAAGCGCGGCAATTAAGAAAACGAGCGTGGGAACTGTGCGGAGCACGTCGCCTTTGAATCCAGTGAATATCGTAGCAGGCCCGCCAGCGACCGCGGTGTGGCTGTTGTAGAATGGCGGTCCATGCAGAGATTCATCGCTGTACTCCTGTTTCTGCCCGTCGCTTTGGCACAGTCGAAGCGCGAGGTGAGGCCCATTCCCACTTACCAGGTCAAACGCGCGTCGCAGCCGATTGTGGTGGATGGCAAGCTGGACGACTCCGCGTGGAAGGCCGCCGGGACCGTCGAATTCCTGTTCCCCTGGAGCTTCCAAACTGGAGCGAAGCAGAAGACTGTCGCACGCCTGCTTTGGGATGATAACTTTCTCTACGTCGGCTACCAGTGTGAGGATAGCGACATTGTGGCCCACTACACCGAACGTGACGATCCTACCTATAAAGACGACGCGGTCGAGATCTTCATCAATCCCGATCCCACGCAGACGTTCTACTACGGCATGGAGATGAACGCGCGCGCCGTGCTCTACGACTACTTCAACGTGTTCCCCAAAATGCTCTTGAAGCGCCTTAATTTCAGTGGAGTTCAACTGGCAACGGATATTCGGGGCACGCTGAATCAGACCGGTGATAAAGACCAGGGTTGGAGCCTCGAGGTGGCCATCCCGTGGTCGAACTTCGCTGAATTGGCGAAGAAGTTGCCACCCGAGCCAGGATCGTTCTGGACTGCCAACATGAACCGCTGGGATGGAACCGAGCCGAACCGCCGGCTCAGCCAGTGGTCGGACTCAAGCTTGGAGAAAGCGGACCCTCACTACCCGGCGCGGTTCGGCAAGCTGATGTTTATGAAGTAGCGGAAACCCCGCTATGCACTGACGACCCGGGGGCGGCCCATCCACGGCTCCTTGTAGGCCCACCGGACACATTGGTGGGGGCGCGGAGAATTGAACTCGATTCTCGAATTACAATAGTTCGGAAGGAAATCCAAGTCATGAAGCGTCAGTCAATTGGAAAGACATCCTCTATCGCCCGGGCTGCGACAGCCTGCCTGGCCCTGCTCGTGGTTTCAAATGTCAGGTCGCAAACCGGAGAAGCAACTGACTGGAAGGACTGGGGCGGCGACGCAGCCCGCACTCATTTCTCGCCACTGAACCAGATCACGGCGGCGAATGTCTCCCAACTGAAGCCCGCATGGGTGTGGGACCCGGGCACGTTCGGCCGCTCCTGGGAAATTACACCGCTACT